>CALCKU010000064.1 GCA_937965735.1 uncultured Caulobacterales bacterium | reverse complement strand
CAAAAAACGAATTGTCAAAAAACACTTGACATGCTATGATTCCATCAGCTCTGCCGCTGTCGAAGGTTCTAGTTTACTAGGAGTAATTATGTAGGCGGCGGCGGGGCCGTAACTGTTCTAGAATTTGTAGGTATAAATTGCCAATGTCTGTATGGGTCAAACCATCTACCGTTGGGGGTTCTTATTCCTGTTGAAATTCCAATATTAAATGGTCTTTTATAGATAGACTGGATTTCGCTGTTTATAGCTTTGTAAACCCTGTCTTTCGCGAGAGTGCGTTTTCCTCTACGTGTCGAACCCTCAGGTTTTTTTAAATTCCATCCGTTCAACTTGAATTGCATTGAGCCGAGTATAATATCTAGGCCTTGCTGTATCACGTGTTTTGATGAATCGATTTCTGCAATTGAGTGCCTTGGAAAAAATATGTTCCGACCATGGAATGTTGGAGTGTTTTCAAGGCTAGAAATTCTCCCTCTAAATTGTGCTTTTTTTGCTTTAGTGTCAGGAATCTCATCTAACAAAAGAGTTACAAAAACCCGGTCAATACTGTCTGGGTTACAATACTGAAGGCCAAAGGCGTGCTTGATGAACTCATAATAAAGTAAGAAGTACCTATTTTGATGATGAAAGGAATCCAAACCTGTGGCCTCAACGCGCTTGGATGAAAACATAATTCGAATTTTGATCCGCCCAGATGATATAAAGTGAAAATAATATTTGACGAACTCAATATATCTATCTGCGTCCTGTTTGGTGATGTTTGTCCACTTAATTTCGCTTCGAAACCCTAGCTCGGCTTTTTTAGCGTTCAGCAAATCTGCAATGGGCTCTTGGTCCTGCGTTTTAAGTAATGCGCCGCCATAGAAGTTTGCAAATTTATCACCCTTGTGCGATGATTCATCACAGTAAATTGTAAAATATTTTTTTGCCATTTAACTAGGGTAAACAGAAAACATGAAAAAAGAAAAGCAAATCGACAAATTCCGCGAAGCTGCAAAAGAGCTTGAGTGCGACGAAAGTGAAGCTGCTTTTGATGCAAAGCTAAAGAAACTTTCGAAACCAGAAAAGAAAGAAGCGGAAGCCGAATAGCCATCGCGTCTCGCTCGTTCTGGTGACGGGTAGCAATCTCAGATATCGTTGGGTTTGTCAAAGACATATACGCCTATTATTATGAGGTAAAATAATACCGTATTTTTAAGTCTATGTTTTTGAAGGCTTTAATTGCAAAGGTCTGCAAATTTTGGTGTTGACGATATGGGCTTCAAACTCTAATTACCCCTATCCCTGAAACGGGCTTGAATTTATCGGGCGGCGCTATTGCTGTCTGTACTCTCATTAGAGGTCACAATGAAACATACACAATTCTTAAAGACTGCGGAAGTCGACAAGAAGTGGATTTTGATCGACGCAGAAGACATTGTCGTCGGTCGTCTTGCCACTTTTGTTGCTATGCGTCTACGCGGCAAGCATTTGCCAAAATACACACCGCATATTGATTGTGGCGACAATGTCATCATCATTAATGCCGAAAAAGTTGTCTTCACGGGCAATAAACGAAATGCAAAAACATATTACTGGCACACAGGGTATCCGGGTGGGTTGAAAGAACGTACAGCGGATAAAATCCTTGATGGACGTTTCCCAGAGCGTGTTTTCCGTAAAGCGGTGCAACGTATGCTACCGAAAGAAAGCCCACTTGCGCGCCAACAACTCTCTAATCTCCGCGTTTATGCGGGTGCCGAGCATCCACACACAGCTCAAGAGCCTGAAGTCATCGACTTCAAATCTATGAGTGTTAAAAATACTAAGGGAGCTTAGGACATGGCTGAAACCAATACTCTTGAAGACCTAAAAAGCGTTATGTCTGGTAATGCGGCTACGGCTGAAGGCGGTGCAATTGCTGTTGATCCCGCAACTTTGCCAGAACCAAAAATTGATGCGCTTGGTCGTTCATATGCAACAGGTAAGCGTAAAAATTCGATTGCGCGCGTTTGGATTAAGCCGGGTAATGGCAAGATTACAATCAATGGCCGCGACCAAGAAGTGTATTTTGCACGCCCTGTTCTTCGCATGATTATCGCGCAAACGTTCCAAGTAACAGACCGTGTTAACGGATTTGACGTTATGGCAACGGTTAAAGGCGGTGGTTTGTCTGGTCAAGCGGGGGCGATCCGTCAGGGTATTTCCAAAGCCCTTACATATTATGAGCCAGGGCTTCGTCCCGCTCTAAAAGCGGCTGGATTTATGACCCGCGATTCACGTGTTGTGGAACGTAAGAAATACGGTAAGGCGAAAGCCCGTAAGAGCTTCCAGTTCTCGAAGCGTTAAACGATATACTGTTTTATCAGTTTTCTTTAAGGGGCGTTCCGAGGCAATCGGAGCGCCCTTTTTTACAGTCGCAATTTTTTAGCGCCGTTTGGACTGGCTTTTAAGTGCACCCCTTTGTGTTTTATAAAGCCACGTTGGGTATATAGTGTTTATCATTCAGTATGGTTGTCGAGGTCAAAATGAAAAATGTCGCAATATTGGGCGCGTCTGGCTATACGGGGGCAGAGGCAGCACGCCTTATTCATGCGCACCCCAAACTCAATCTTGTGGCCCTGACGGGTCATAGTCGTGCGGGGCAAAGCTTTGGCTCGATTTATCCCCATTTCGCGCCCTTGGGTTTGCCCGATGTTGTTAAATGGGAAGATGTAGATTGGTCAAATATTGATGTGGCTTTTGCCTGTTTACCACACGGGGCGAGCCAAGACACAATTGCCCGAATCGCACATACTGTCGAAACGATTATTGATTTATCGGCTGATTTTCGACTGCGTGATCCTGCCCTGTATGCGGCAACTTACGGGCGAAGCCATGATCATACGGATTTACTCAAAAAAGCCGTTTACGGCCTCAGTGAATTTAATCGTAAAGCGCTAAAAGGGGCGTCTCTGGTGGCCTGTCCGGGGTGTTATCCGACCTGTAGTCTATTGGCACTTTTGCCTGCGCTTGAGGCTGATTTGATTGACCCGAGCGAGATTGTGATTGACGCAAAATCAGGGGTTACAGGGGCAGGGCGTAAAGCGCTTGGTAGCCTAAGTTACAGCGAGATTACAGACGGAGCACATGCTTACGGGGTTGGAGTTCACCGTCACGCCCCAGAGATTGACCAGATTTTAAACCGTGTGGCTGGCGGGGCGGTACGCGTTTCATTTACTCCGCATCTTATCCCTATGAATCGCGGCATGATTGCGACCTGTTATGTGCGTCTGTCTGATGGCTATACAGTCGCAGATTTACGGGATGCATATATTAAACGTTATGAAAATGATACCTTTGTCTATGTCGAGGCTGAGGGAGACGTACCACAAACCCGCCATATTAAAGGCAGTAATATGTGCCGTATCGGTGTTTTTGAAGACCGTATTGACAGTCGTGCGATCATCATTTCAGTGATTGATAATTTGACGAAAGGCTCTTCAGGGCAAGCTTTGCAAAATTATAACATTGTTCAGGGGTGGGATGAAACTTTAGGGCTTAATGGTGCGCCCTTATTTCCTTAGATTCAACAGCTGCTAAGTGTGCTAAAGCTGTAAAATGCCGCCGAATAGTCATAGAATATTGTCGGTTTAATCATCGACAGACAATTTATGTGGAATTCAAATGTTTTTAGATGATTTTTTCGCCAAATAGGCCCATGTTGAAATTGATATTCACGATATGAGAGACTTATGAGACCTCGAAATTATATTAAGCTTGTCGGTTTGGTCATGTGTTTGACTGTAAACGCCTGTACGACTGTTAAGATGCCAAAATTGGATTTTGTAAAATTTCCAGAGTTTCTTGAAGAAACACGTAATTTCGAAGCCTATCCCAAAGTTCAGGAGGCGCCTGAAGCCCCGAATGATTTGCGCAGTGCAGAAGCGTGGGACGCTGAAGCTCGAAAAATTTTAGCCCTAAAAAATGCGTCCCCTGTAACGAATATCGACGCGACGGGTACAATGTCATCAGAGGAATACGCAGCTTTAAAAGCGCGTGTCCAAGCTTATAAACGTGATGATCCGCAATAGGCTTATAGGGCATAAGGTTGCAATAGCCACGCAATAAGGAGAGTGTGTTGGATATTTCTAACGAAGAAGAGTTCTACCGCATAAAACGTTTGCCCCCTTACGTTTTTGCGGAGGTTAATAAACTCAAAGCTAAACTTCGCAAAGACGGGGTCGATATTATTGATTTTGGTTTTGGTAATCCTGATTTGCCAACGCCCAAGCATGTGATTGATAAATTGGTCGAAACGGTACAGCGCCCCCGTACAACGGGCTATTCTGTTTCGCGGGGAATCCTAGGTCTAAGACAGGCTTGTTCGCGCTATTATAAAAGACGGTTTGATGTAACGCTTGACCCGGAAACAGAAATTATTGCGACAATCGGTTCTAAAGAAGGTTTTGCTAATCTGGCGCAAGCGATTACGGCCCCTGGAGATGTAATTTACGCGCCTGACCCGTCTTATCCTTTGCATGCTTACGGCTTTATCATTGCGGGCGCGAAGATACAGGGTATTCCAGCAATCACGTCCGCTGAATATTTACAGGGCGTCAAAGATGCACTGGAAAAAGCCGATAAGCCGCCAATGGCGATTGTGGTTTGTTTTCCATCTAATCCAACTGGGCATGTGGCGGATTTGGACTTTTATAAAGAAATTGTCGCGATTGCTAAAAAGCATAATATTATAATATTGTCTGATCTGGCTTATTCAGAAATTTACTTTAGCGACCCGCCGCCCTCAATTTTTGAAGTTGAAGGCGCGAAAGAGATCGCGATTGAAACGACTTCTATGTCAAAGACTTATTCAATGGCAGGGTGGCGCATGGGCTTTGCCGTTGGCTCGCCGCGCTTGATTGCGGCGCTCGCGCGGGTGAAATCATATTTAGACTACGGCGCGTTTACGCCAATCCAAGTCGCCGCTTGCGCTGCACTTGACGGGCCGCAAGATTGCGTTGAACATGCGCGTGCTATTTATAAAGCGCGCCGAGATGTTATGGTCGAAAGCTTTGGTCGCATAGGTTGGGATATTCCGTCTCCAGAAGCTTCTATGTTCACTTGGGCACCTTTACCTGAAAAATTTAAGGCTTTAGGCTCACTCGAATTTTCCAAACGTGTAATGGAGGAGGCGCATGTCGCCGTTTCTCCTGGAAACGGATTTGGGGAAAACGGTGAAGGCTATGTCCGCATCGCCCTTGTTGAAAATGAACAGAGAATACGTCAAGCGGCCCGAAATCTTAAAGGGTTTTTGGGGGCATAGGCCGTCAATAATAACCAAAACAGCATAGAAAGTAATGAGGACAGAATGAACCAATATAAAGGATTTAATGCAAATTTGGCACTTGAAGCCGCATTAGCAACAGAAAAAGCTGCGATCGCAGCCTCTTATATGGTCGGGCGCGGCGATGAGAAGGCGGCGGATAAAGAAGCGGTCGATGCGCTTCGCACGGCATTGAACGCTATGGATATAACGGGCCGTATTGTGATTGGTGAAGGTGAACGCGACGAAGCGCCTATGCTATATATAGGCGAAGAGGTGGGTACAAAGAATGGGCCAGGGATTGATATTGCACTGGATCCACTGGAAGGTACGACTTTAACCGCTAAAGCTATGGCGAATGCGCTAGCGGTTATGGCTTTTGCCCCTAAAGGTCAAATGCTGTATGCGCCAGATGTTTATATGGACAAGATTGCGATTGGCCCCGGTTTTGAACCCGGGATTGTAGATTTGGACAAATCACCCGCTGATAATGCACGGGCATTAGCCAAAGCAAAAGGGATCTCTGTTGAAAATTTAACGGTCTGTGTTTTGGATAGAACGCGCCATAGTCCAATTATTGATGAATTACGCAGTGTAAAGGCGCGGGTGCTATTGATTACGGATGGGGATGTGCAAGGTGTTATCAACACGACAGACCCTGATACACAGGTCGACATGTATATCGGCCAAGGCGGCGCACCGGAAGGCGTTTTAGCTGCCGCAGCTCTGCAATGTGTGGGCGGTCAAATGCAAGGGCGTTTGCATTTTAGAAACGATGTTGAAGTCGGTCGCGCACGTCGTGTCGGTATTGATGATTTGGATATAAAGTACGATCTAGACGGGCTTTGTGCAGGGCCTGCGATTTTTGTGGCAACAGGCGTTACCCCGGGGAGCCTCGTTGACGGTGTACGGTTTAAAAATGGCCGCGTAACAACGGAGACACTTGTGATGAATTCTATTGATCGTTCCGTGCAGCGTTTGCGGTCTGATCGACCCGTTTAGAACGGCTTGGAACAGTGTATTGGCCAAAATCGTTCGCCTATGTCTAATATAGAGCGATCCCCAGACACTGAGCCTGTTTCTGAAACTAATTCTGTCTCTGCAACTAATCCTGTGTCTGGAATTAGGGTAGAGCCAAGGTCAGATTCCATATCAGCGCCTGTTAAAACCTTGTCTGTACGGAATTTAAATTGGACGGATCGCTGTACCGATGAGGGGTTTATTCGGGCGCTTGAACAAGAGGCTGGGCTTGATGTCTTGACCGCTCGACTTTTAGCCGGGCGCGGAATTTTGCCGTCTACGGCGCAAAAATTCCTAGCGCCAAAATTACGAGATTATTTGCCTAACCCGTACACGCTTAAGGATATGGACAAGGCGAGTGTCGAGATATTAAATGCGGTTCAGGCGCAGAAAAAGATTACCATATTCGCAGATTATGATGTGGACGGCGGAACGTCTGCGGCGCAACTAATACGTTGGGGACGTGCGTTCGGGGCAGAGTTTGAACTTTACGTGCCAGACCGAGTAAAAGAAGGCTATGGCCCTTCAGTAGCGGCCTTTGAGGCCTTAAAAGCCTCTGGAACAGACCTCGTGATTACCGTGGATTGCGGCGCGGCGGCGCACATACCGCTTAAGGTCGCATATGAAATAGACTTGCCTGTTATTGTTCTGGATCACCATTTAATGGAGGCTGATATGCCGCCTGCATTGGCGATTGTGAACCCTAACCGCCTAGATGACGAAAGCGGTTTAGGGCATTTGGCGGCGGCAGGCGTAACTTTTATGACGCTTATCGCGCTTAATCGTGAAGCCAAAAAAAGGAAGCTAGACAATACACCAAACCTATTGGAATATTTAGGGCTTGCGGCACTTGGGACAGTCTGTGACGTTGTGAACCTGACTGGTGTGAACCGAGCCATTGTCGGACAAGGTTTGAAAGTATTGTCACAGCGCGCCCATGTCGGCATTGAAGCTTTAGCGGATATTGCTAACGCTGAAGGGGCGCTTACGACGTATCATGCGGGATTTGTTCTCGGGCCCCGCATCAATGCGGGTGGACGGATTGGACGTGCGGATATGGGTGCAGAGTTGCTCTCAACGGAAAATGCACAACTGGCCTATGCACATGCCGCGGAACTTAACCGCGTCAATGAAGACCGTAAAAAAATACAAGATCAAATCTTAGAGGAAGCACTTGTGGAGGCCTATAAATATTCTGATGATCCTGTTTTGGTCGTGGCTATGGAAGGCTGGCACTCTGGTGTCATTGGTATTATTGCGGGGCGTTTGAAAGAGCGGTTTAATAAGCCCGCAATCGTCATTGGACTGGAGACTTTACTGGATAATACTGAAGACGGTAGAGGTTTTGGGGACAGCTTAGGCATAGATAGCCGCTTAGGCATGGATAGTCGCTTAGGCATGGATAGTCGCTTAGGTATAGGTAAAGGATCTGGTCGCTCCATTCAAGGCGTGAATTTAGGGGGCGCAATTGTGGCCGCGAAAGAGGCAGGGTTATTGCTGGGCGGTGGCGGTCACGCAATGGCAGGCGGCTTATCGGTTGTACCTGAAAAAATTGACGCTTTACGTGAATTTTTATGTACATATTTAAAAGCCGATGTTGAGCGCGCATGCGCACAGCTTTCGCTCTCGATTGATGCTTGGCTTAGTCCGACTGCAATCACTGTAGATATTCTGGAAAAAATTGAGCGCGTTGGGCCTTACGGCGCTGGAAATCCGCAACCAATTTTTGCCTTTTCCAATATGCGCGTATGTTATGCAGAGCGTCTTCGCGGTGGGCATATAAGATGTGCGTTTGAAAATGCAAATGGTGAGCGTGTGAAGGGTATTTGTTTTCGCGCTGATGAGGCGGGTTTGTCGGATGTTTTATTAAGTCCAGATGCGCCATTACTCGACATAGCTGGCCGTTTGAAAGAAAATAATTGGAAAGGACGAAAACAGGTTGATTTTCAATTACAAGATGTGAGGCGAGTGCGTTGACTTAATCAACATCAAAAATTTCAATTTTTATCAAAATGACACTTGTCAGTTGGCTCGCACGCCTATATATCCCGCTTCGCAACCTATGTTGCTCATGCTTATGCGGTCCCTTCGTCTATCGGTTAGGACGCCAGGTTTTCAACCTGGAAAGAGGGGTTCGATTCCCCTAGGGACTGCCAAAGCGAAAATCCAAAATTCTTTTTACCGTTTTAAACAGACCGTTCGTAAAGTTTGCGTGTGAAATCTTGCTGTATTTTGTGAGTAATTTATTGGCGAACGGCGTTGGGTTCGTTATAGGCATAACCATGAAAAAGATTTTACTTACATTTTGTGTTTTTGTTTCAACCAGCTTAGTTCCGAATATGGCATTGGCTCAGTCGGGTGACCCTAACCCTATTGATTTTGGGCCTAAAGAGCCTTTGTCGATTGTTTCCGAAACTGGCACACATGTTTTTAGTGTTGAGATTGCGGATTCACGTGAAGAGCAAATTCATGGCTATATGTTTAAAGAAAGCCTACCTGCCGATGAAGGCATGTTGTTTGAATTTGAAAACCCTGGAATCCAAACGATTTGGATGAAAAACACACCGATTCCACTTGATGTGATCTTTGTTCGTTCAAATGGTAAGATTTTAAAGATTGAGCACTCGCATAAACCATACACTTTGCGTAGCGCCTCGTCAGAAGGGGTTGTGGCCGCGGTTTTAGAGATTGCGGGCGGGCGTTCAAAAGAGCTCGGAATCATTCCAGGTGATGTTGTAGCGCATGCGTTTTTTGATACGGCATCTTTGGCAACAGGGAAGAAAAACTAGTAAATCCGCTTTTAGTTCAAAACTAGGCTTGCGCTTTTGTACTGAATGTATAAAAAGCGCCCATTCAGTCGGGGAGTAGCGCAGCCTGGTAGCGCACCTGTTTTGGGAACAGGGGGTCGGGGGTTCGAATCCCTCCTCCCCGACCATCTATAAAACATATCTATGATGTCATTTCATAGATATGTTTATGAATATTACGATATTCCGCTTTTACATGGATATCAGTTCGGTTTTCTATAGTTCGGTAAGTCTTTGATAAGAGAGTCTATGTTAATCATAATCTGTTAAAAAACGGGATTATTGATTATGACAACTGGAAATTTAAGTCGACCGCTGCCAAATCATCCACTTAATGGGGCTAACCCAGTACAAAAAACCCCCGTTGTTCCTCTTGCAAAAGCTCATACCTCCGTCGAAATTGGACGTGTATTATCGGTTGGATCTTCTATGGTGATGATTTCAATCAATAAACATGTCATCCGTGACAATAAACTGCATCTTGCCCAGTTGGGAACTGTGTTAAAGGTGATAACGACGAATTCAATCGTTGTTGCGATGGTGTCCTCATTAAAAATTGGTGCCCGAGATTTAGATGGGATGGAAGATGGATGTTTGGCCCGCCTAGATATTATGGGGGAGATTTCCACAAACCCTACGACACGAGAGACGAGCTTCTTTAGGGGGGTTCGGTCTTTTCCAGTTTTAAATGAAGCCGTTCGTAATATGTCACCGGCCGAATTGGAGCTGATTTTCTCAACACAAGGTAAAGCCAGTATTCCCGTAGGCCGTTTGCAACAAGACAATAATATTGTTGCAGAAGTGAGAATCGATGACCTTTTGTCAAAACATTTTGCGATTATCGGATCTACGGGTTCAGGTAAGTCTTGTACGGTGGCCCTGATAACGCAGGCGATCTTAAACGATAACCCATATGGTCATGTCGTGTTATTTGATCCCCATAATGAATATGCGAATAGTTTTGGCGATAAAGCGCATGTCATTCGAAATAATGATTTGGATTTACCTCTTTGGATGTTCAATTTCGAGGAGACTGTTGAGCTTTTAACAAGTAGCATTGCCGATCACGCACTTGAGGAAGAAGAAGTCTTATCAATTGTTGTATTGAAAGCAAAACAATTGTTTGAGCGCACGAAAAATGCAACAGACCTAACAACAGAGACAAAGTTTGACGAAAAAGAATTGCAACGGTCTGCGGCGCATATCACTCTTGATTCGCCTGTACCATACCGAATTCGTGATTTAATTCGTTTAATTGAATTTCAAATGGGACGTTTGGAGAATAATTCAAATCTGGCCCCCTATAAACGGCTAAAACGTCGTATTGAAACGCTCATACTTGATCCTCGTTACCAATTTGTTTTTCGTAATCAAACAGCCCCTACGACAATTGAAGAAATTTGTGGTCAGCTCTTTCGTATTCCTGTCGCAAATAAGCCGATCGCTATCCTTGATTTCTCTGGCATTCCATCAGAGGCGCTTAATATCGTTGTATCTGTGATTAGCCGTTTGGCGTTTGAAATTGCGATGTGGAGTGAACGGAAAATTCCGATTCTACTGGTTTGCGAAGAGGCGCACAGATATATTCCAGCGGACAATAGTTTAGGGTTTAAATCAACACGCGCCGCTATTTCAAGAATTGCTAAAGAGGGGCGTAAATACGGCGTTTCTCTCGCGATTGTGTCTCAACGTCCTTCCGAATTAGAACCTTCTACTTTGTCACAATGTTCAACAATATTTTCCATGCGTCTATCAAATGAGCGCGATCAGAATTTTGTAAGAGCCGCCGTTCCAGATGGTGCGGCAGAGCTTTTATCGTTTCTACCGTCTCTGGGTACCGCTGAAACAATGATATTTGGGGAAAGTGTAAACCTTCCAATGCGAGTCATTTTGGATAATCTTCCACAGCAGTTCCGCCCGCATAGTTCGAGTGCTAAGTTCTCTGAAACGTGGAAAGAAGGCGAAAAAACGCCAGAATTTATGGAACAAGTCTTTTACAATTGGCGGACGCGTAGCACAAAGCAACGCCGCGTAGTTCAAGCACCACAAGAAAACGTCTACCGACCGACAGGTCCAGGGATAATACCGCCTACACAGCCAGGAATTCCGTCTTATACACCCTATGAGGCGCAACCGCTTCCGGTTAGGACGCCTGTTTCCTCAACATCCGATTCGGTTAAAGCTATGCGTATGCAGACTGGACAAACTCAGCCGAACTCGACCCTATCTGATGTCAAAAATATGATCAATTCGGCATTCAATAAAGGCTGATGACATAAGGCCTTTTGCGTAAATTTAGCGTCAGAAATTAGATTATTTGTGTCTATTTTCTGATTTGATACGGAATATAATTAAACGTAAATTGCGCAATATAACGGATTTACAGGGCGGGTAATGAACGCTATTTATGAGTTAAATCATATAACTTATCGAGTCCTTTATGTTTGCAAAAATTTATCAACCCTCACCGTCTGCAATGCAGTCAGGACGCGGTAAATCCGCTGTTTGGGTCTTGGAATTTGCTAATAATGTTAAGAAAGAACTTGATGCTTTAACAGGGACTTTTCGGTCTTCTGATACGATGGGCCAATTGGATCTTCAGTTCGAAACACTTGAAGACGCGGTTTCTTATGCTAAAAAAAACAATATTGCTCACCGTGTTGTTCAGCCCAAAAAAGTCAAACGTATTCCTCGGAGTTATGCAGACAATTTTTCATATGACCGTAAATTGCCTTGGACACATTAGAAACAAAAATGTTTTGGATCCGTAGCTCAACTGGATAGAGCAGCCGCCTTCTAAGCGGCAGGTTGCAGGTTCGATTCCTGCCGGGTCTGCCAAATTTTAAGTAAATTAAACATTTAGTTTGTCCCCACATAACAAAACAGGGTGTTATAATTCAATGGGATAGCCATTTCGTTGTCCCCAAATTCCTATTATTTTCAACTTTATCATTGGCCTCGATTACGAGTCGCCTCTGATCAGCCTTGTCAATATACGCTTGAGCGTGTGAAAGTGTCTTGTGTCTTGTGTCTTTTGTCTTGTGTCTTGGGGTCGCCATAATCTGTTTTACTGTCCCGTCGCTCTCAGCACTCCGTATAGCGAGGGACTTTGGGTGTCCGTTTTTTGATAGGTCTGATGTGCGATAAAGCTGAATGGCTTTAACCGTCTGACTGTAAAAAATGTGCGTCTATAAATTCTAAAAATGCAGGCCAATCTTCTTTGACAATGCCGTGTGTGCCAGGCCTTATCCAATATGAAATAGAATCTGCGGGAATAAACTGTGTCAACTTATTTGCCGTAAGACCTGGGGTTCCATAGAGTTCATAAACGGGATTTGCCCCTTGTGCGGCCCGAAAGGCGCCTTCTGGATCTGACCAAACATCCCGCTTTGCATTACTCAGTAAAACTGGCCTTGGTGCGAGTAAGGCCAAGAGATGGTGCTGGTCAATGCCTTTTGGAGAGTCCGTATACTGTTCTAAAAACCAATGCGGATAACTGGCCTTTATATCATCAACCGATTCGCCCTCTTTATCGCGATTGAGAGAGGCCCCGCCTGTACCCGATTGGTGCCCGACGACAGCATCAATTTCAGAGTCAAAGGCTGCGGCAATTAAAGCCGTCTTACCGTAACGCGAATGTCCATAGGTAATGGACTTTTCAAAACCCCTTTCTGTTTCAAGGTAATCGGCAACCAAGGCTAACTGTTTTGCCCATGCCATAAGTGTGCGGGTGCGGGTGGTTGGCTCTTGGTCAGAAAAAAACGAATTGATGGTTTCAACACCTTTTTCGGGGGCATCGGGAATAAAGTCAGACGGATAAAGAATTGCGAGTGCATAGCCTTTTTCAACAATCATTTCTATTGGCGGTCGTATAATATAGCGTCCAAAGACAAACTTAAATAAGGTCGTTATTGCGCCTTTTGTTTTACAGTTAAAATCTCTTTCGCGCGTAATGGGGAATGTCAGATCGTCAACAATGTTTTCAATAGGACAAAAACTTTGCATCACAATGACTGCTTTTGTCGGTCCTGTTTGTTTTGGGGACATTAGGAGTAGATCAAAATCTGCCTCTTGCTGGTTTGCCTCATTTTTCAAGCGTAGTGCGGTTATGTTGATCTTTGCTTTATCATTGAAAAAGAGTCCCGCTACTGGATAATCTTTGATTTCGCGAAGCGTGAGTGTTTTTGGGAATTGTCCGTAAATTTGTGTGGCAAATTTATTTTTAATTTCATCGATAGTCTGGCGTTCCCAAATCTCTTGATTGACAGGGGATATGACTGGAATAGCTGCCGCACCTTTAGGCGTAGAGGGCGCTGTTTGTAAAATAATCCGAGTGGTCGAGCAGGAGGCCAAACCGCAATAGATTGCAATACAGATAAGGAGCGCCCACACCCGTTTAAGCTTGAGATAAGGTTTCATATGCATAAAAGGGGACTTACAGGGGTGAGGGGTGTTTGTGGGTTTGTAATCCTTCGCGTAATTTGCGGGATGGTCATATGATACTCAACGCGGCTTCTATATCCTGTTTTAAGTCTTCGACATTTTCAAGTCCGCAGGCAAAGCGTATCAGTGGCCCATCTGGTTTTTTCAAAATATCCCGGGTTAATTGCGGATCACATTGAATAGCAAGGCTTTCAAATCCGCCGTACGAATATCCAATTCCAAAAATCTCTAGGGCATTAATGAATTTATGTACGTGCTGGGGCGAAACAGGATTCAAGACGATTGAAAACAGGCTTCCGCCGCCTTTGAAATCACGTTTCCAAAGCGCATGGTCTGGGTGAGTGTAATGTGCGGGGTGTAGCACGGAAAATACTTTTGGATGTGTATCAAGCCAATTGGCTAAACTTTCCGCCGTTTTTTCAGACTGTTGAAAGCGCGCGATAACAGAACGAAAACCGCGTAATATTTGATAAGCATCATCGGGCGAGGTGGCATAACCTAAATACTTTGCCGTTTTTGCGACTTTATGGGCTGTGTTTTTTGATTGGCTGATAACAGCGCCAAATAAAACATCACCGTGTCCGCCAAAATATTTTGTTGCTGAATGCACACTTATATCAATGCCAAGGGCGAGGGGGTTGAGTGTTAATCCTGCCGACCATGTATTATCTATGATCGTGGTCACATTGTGTGTGCGCGCAACTTTAGAAATTGCGGGTAAATCTTGAATTTCAAACGTCAGGGACCCTGGGCTTTCTAGCCAAATAACAGAGGTATTCTCCCGAATTAAGGCCTGAATACCGTCCCCAATACGCGGGTCGTAAAGTTGAACCTGTACCCCCATTGTTTTTAAATAATTTAGGCAAAAGCTTCGAACGGGGCCGTAAACGCTATCGGTTAAAAGCAGGTGATCTCCTGCTTTTACGTGCGATAATATAGCTAAGGTACAGGCCGCCAAACCCGAAGCTGCAAGACTTGTCCCCGCGCCGCCTTCTAGTGTGTTAAACGCAGTGCAAAGGTCATCATGGACTTGGCTGCCGTGACGGCCATAGCCACGTAAATCCGTGCGGTATAGATCCTCAGCTTTTTCAAACAAGAGGGTCGAGGCGCGAGTCACACTCGGGTTAACGGCCGTTCCCAAAGCGGGACTTGGACGCGAAAGATGTGCGAAGAGTGTCTCTTTTTTTACATCATTTCGCATAAAAACACTCTATTGTAAAAGGCGGGAAACCCCTGTCGACTATGCTTGTAAATACAGAACCCGCTAACATAGCCATGATGGCACAGGTAGGTTTTTAGAACGGAGAAATTCAGGGTTATAGACTTTGGATTGATAGCGTTGACCATAATCACACAAGATGGTCACAATCGTATGTCCGCGGCCCATCTCACGTGCCATATGTATCGCGCCTGCAATATTGACGCCCGATGAGCCACCCAGGCAAATCCCCTCTAGTTGATTAAGGGAAAAGATAATCTCTAAGGCTTCTTTGTCATGGATACGGTACGCTTTATCGACCACTGCACCGTCCAGATTCGCTGTGATACGGCCTTGCCCAATACCTTCTGTGATTGAATTGCCTTCGGTCTCAAGTGTGCCTTCTGTGTAATATTTAAACATTTTAGAGCCGTAAGGGTCGGCGACTCCAATTTGAATTTTAGGATTACGGGCCTTTAGCGCCATAGAGACACCGCCTAAAGTGCCGCCAGAACCGACCGCACAAATAAATCCGTCTACCTTACCAGATGTTTGTTCAAAAATTTCAGGACCCGTGGTTAGAATATGAGCGTCGCGATTGGCCGTATTATCAAATTGATTAGCCCATAGGGCACCATTGGGCTCTTTTTTCGCTAAGTCTTTGGCTAAGCGTTCTGAGACATGGATGTAATTTCCAGGATCGGAATAGGGTTTTGCATCCACTTCAATCAACTCCGCCCCAAGCAACCGAACGGCATCTTTCTTTTCTTGGCTTTGTGTACGGGGCATGATGATTTTACAGCGGTAACCTAAAGCGCTGCAAACCATAGCCAGCCCAATGCCAGTATTCCCAGCTGTACCTTCGACGACGACACCGCCGGGTTGTAAATGCCCTTTTTCTTCAGCGTCTCTTATGATTTGTAAGGCGGCACGATCTTTAACGGATTGCCCCGGATTAAGAAATTCGGCTTTGCCGTAAATTTCACAGCCTGTGAGTTTTGACGCCTCATTTAAACGTAAAAGTGGTGTGTTACCAATAAGGTCAAGAACGGAATTGAACGCCATGAATATCTCCCAATATCTTATGACTATACAAAGCATGTGTTTGGGTTCAAGTCTTTGATTGTGCTTGGTATAAATTTTGGGATTAAGCCTTTTAGAAAAACTGTAAAAAAGCTCAAATGGCTCTGCTCTTGAGATAAAAACTATGATAACATATTTAATCAATCCAACCACTCACGAACAGGCTTTAGAATGATCGATGACAGCGACATAAAAACACGCGGTAAAGGCAATCTGGTGAAATGGATTCGCAATCGATTTTTTACAGGCGTTATCATTGCCTTGCCAATTTTGGTTACAATTTGGGGGGTGTCATGGCTGGTTCAAAAAATTGATGAAAATGTTGTCGGTTTATTGCCCGAGGTTTTGAATCCGAAAAGTTATCTTGGATTTGACATTCCGGGTCTTGGTTTAATTATTGCCATTGTTCTCTTATTCATAGTCGGAGTTTTTGCTTCAAATTTTATCGGCAATGCGATTATCAATGCCGGTGAAAAATTGCTGAACCGTGTTCCAGTCGTTAGTCCGCTCTATGGTGGATTAAAGCAGATTGTGACAACGGTTGCCCAGCAAAAAGACCGAGCCTTTCGTGATGTTTGTTTGTTGCAATACCCGCGTCCTGGCCTGTGGGCAGTCGGTTTTGTGACCGCTGACCTAAGCGGCGCCCCGCTTAAACATTTAAGTGATGACTTTGTTTGCGTGTTCGTACCGACTACACCGAACCCGACATCTGGGTTTTTATTATTCGTCAAAAAAGAAGATATAAAAATACTCGATATGACCCCAGAAGAAGGGGCAAAAATGATTATTTCAGGCGGTATGGTTTCTTCGAATGAAAAGCCTGTTTCATCGCCAAAAGGAAAAAATGTAAAGAAGCGTCAAGTTAGGCCGTCTCTGTAAAATATTTTAACCTGCTTTCATCAATTCGATTCCAAAGTCCTGTTCAAATAAATACAGTAAAATCCGTGCAGCCCGCCCCCTTGGGCTTTCCAGTGCGGGGTCTATGTGGGCCAGTAAGCGCGCATCCTGCACGGCCGTTTCAAGCAAAGGTTTGTGCTTATCAAGGTCGGCAAGTTTATAATTGGGCAGGCCACTTTGTTGCGCACCCAGTAAGTCACCAGAGCCGCGCAATTCCCAATCTTTTTCCGCTATGAGAAATCCGTCTTCAGAGCTTCGCATAATCTCAAGCCTTGATTTGCCATTGACCGATAGCGGCCCTTTATACAATAAAAGGCAAGAAGACGTTTTATCCGAGCGTCCAACCCGCCCGCGTAATTGGTGGAGTTGTGCAAGGCCAAAGCGTTCTGCATGTTCAATCACAATCACTGTCGCATTGGGCGCATCAACACCCACTTCAATAACGGTCGTGGCGACCAATATTTTAAACTGACCCGCTTTAAAAGATTTTGAAATGGCCTCTTTTTCTAGGGCTGGCATACGTCCGTGAATTAGACCGACACGTTCCCCAAAAATGGCCGTTAATTGACGATGGCGATCTTCTACGGAGGTGAGGTCAACCCGCTCGCTTTCTTCAACCAATGGGCAGACCCAGTAAACTTGATTACCTGCCTCTAAAGCCCGTCCTATGCCGTCTATTACGGCGTCCAATCGATTAAGGGGCAAAATACGGGTTTGAATCGGTTTTCGCCCTGCGGGTTTTTCGTCTAGCTTAGAAATATCCAAATCACCATATGCCGTTAAGGCCAAAGTCCGCGGGATCGGGGTCGCCGTCATTACCAGTAAGTCAGGGCGATTTCCCTTTTGTGTGAGCTTTAATCGGTCATGCACGCCAAAGCGGTGTTGCTCGTCAATAATGACAAGCCCTAGATTGAGGAAATGCACAGAGTCTTGAAACAATGCATGCGTGCCGACAACAACATCAATATAGCCTTCGGCTAAGCCGCCTTCGAGTGCTGTGCGGGGTTTGCCTTTATCCCGTCCTGTAATGGCTTCAACCGTTAGACCAGCGGGCGCGAGCAGGACTTTTAGCGTATCGGCATGTTGACGAGCAAGAATTTCAGTTGGGGCCATTAAGGCAACTTGTGCACCGCTTTCGCAAATATGGGCGCAGGCGAGGGCCGCGACAAAGGTTTTACCAGCCACGACATCACCGTGGAGTAGGCGTGCCATACGAAAAGGGGAACGCATATCATCGACAATTTCTGCAAAGGCACGATTTTGCGCATTTGTGGGTTTAAACGGAGCACCGTTTAATACGTCTTGGACATAATGTCCTTTAGACGCATAGCTTTGCCCTTCCGCACGCCGTGTGTTTTCACGTACTAAGGCCATAGCCAGTTGTTTGGCAAACAATTCGTCATATGCAAGGCGTTGGCGCGAAGGGGCATTGGCGATACTGTCAAAAGGATGTGTAGGCGTATGCAAATGGGTAAGCGCCGTTTTAAAACTGGGCCATTCTTGTTTTGCGAGCATATCGCTATCAAGCCATTCAGGCAAAAATTCCGCTTTGCCTAAGGCGTTGATGACGGCTTTTCTGGCGACCTTTTGTGATAACCCTGCGGTCAATGGGTATTGGGTTTCGTAAAGCGGTAAATCGTCAATATTATCTGGGGTGACGACATAATCAGGGTGTGTCATTTGCATTTCAGCATTAAAGATTTCGACTTTACCAGAGACAATGCGGGTCGCCCCTTCGGGTAAGATACGGTTTAGGTAATCTGCGCGGGGCTTGAAAAAGACAAGTGTCATATCCCCCGTTTCGTCATAAGCTTTAATGCGGTAGGGGCGATTACGATTAGACGGCGGCGTGTGTCGTCCCACGATAATCTTAAATGTGCAGATTTCGCCTTGGCGGGCTTCTGAGAGTGTTGGTTGATGACTACGATCTATCAGACTTGATGGCGGTGTCAGCAAAAGGTCTTTAACCCGCGTTCCCATAGCGCGACCTAAGCTTTCTTTTACACGCGGCCCGACACCCGACAAAGAGGTCACATCGGCAAAATAGGGGTTCAATTCACTGGGTCGTATAGCCATGGGGTCTTATTTGAACATAAAAACATCTTGTCGCAAGTGACATGCTGAATATGACGGGGTAAGAGACGCAAAATTAGGGCCTATATTGAGAGCTGGAGTAGGTTATGGATGCGCTGACACCTGAAATAAGACGGAAACGGCTTATCTACCGCGCGAATTACCGTGGGTTTAAAGAGGCCGATATTATCTTGGGTGGATTTGCCAAGCGTTATGTTGAAACCATGACAGATAGAGACGTTATGATGTTTGAAGAGCTTTTAACGGCAAAAGACCATGATATTTATGATTGGATATTAGGGAAGAAGGCGGTTCCCGCTAATTTTGATACGCCGATCTTAAAACGCTTGCAGGCCTACACGCCCGAAATATAACGCACGCTACAGAATAAATACCAAACCATAACACTCCGAACTCTACACTCCGAGACCCCCCACATGTCGGCCATTCAACTCAATAGATATGTCAGCCCAGAGCTTGACCTTTTGGTCGCGGGCATTCCGGACGGCGTAGATGCGCTTGTCGTCACACGGGCTGTGAAATTACGTGCAAAAAATGGACAGGGCGCACGCGCATTGTTTATTGCGCGTGACGAAAGCCGTGCGGCAAACTTCATTGCCGCGTGCCGTTTTTTTGCGCCTGAAATTCCGGTATTAAATTTACCGTCTTGGGATTGTTTGCCCTTTGATCGCGTTTCGCCCAGTCAAGGTCTGGCGGCTAAACGGGCGGCAACGTTATTTTCGCTGGCTACGTTAGAAATTGAAGCCCCGCTTATCATTGTGACAACGATTACAGCCGTGACACAGCGTGTCCCGCCGAGAGCCGTCATTCGAGAGTCTGGTTTTTATGCCAAAGCAGGGCAAACGCTTAAGCGAGAAGCGCTTCAAGATTATTTGACACAAAATGGATATTCGCGCGCTTCCACTGTGATGGAGGCTGGAGATTATGCCCTACGCGGGAGCCTTGTCGATGTTTTTGCGCCAGGGTCGAGTGCGCCGATAAGGTTAGATTTTTTTGGCGATGAGCTAGAGAGTATTCGTAGCTTTGATGTTGAAACACAACGGACATTGGCAAAGCTCGATTCGGCTCAACTCGCACCTGTTAGTGAAGTGTTCCTAACTGATCTTTCAATCTCAAAATTTAGGACAAGTTATATTGCGACATTTGGCGGCGGGGTCAGTCAAGATCCGATTTATGCCAGTATTGTGGACGGTATTCGCCCGCAAGGGATAGAGCATTTCATGCCGTTATTTTATGATAGGCTAGAGACGGTCTTTGATTATGTCGGGCCTAGCGCTTTAATCGTATCTGACGGCCTACTGCCCGAGGCGCGTTCAGAGCGATGGGATATTATTGAAGATTACCATAGTGCGCGACAAGCCAATGTCGATGCCCGTGATACGGGGTCTGGTGACCGTATGAAAACAGCGGGTCTGTTTAGGCCGCTTCCGATTACGGCGCTTTATTTAGATGATGACGCATGGACGGAGGTGACAGCCCCTTTGCATTCGCGTCAACATACGCCGTTTATTCCGCCTAATGCGCCGAATTTGATTGATTTTGGTGGGCAAGCGATACGGAATTTCTCGCCAGAGCGTAGGACTGAAGGCGTCAACGTGTTTGAAGCTGTGGTCGAATATATCCGTTCGCTTAAAAATTCTAAGAAAAATGTGTTGATTGCAGCATGGACGGAAGGTTCAACCGAACGCCTTGGCAATGTTCTAGAAGAACACGGATTGATTGTACCGCTTGAGCGCCAAGGGACAAAGGCGCTTTCTGCGCATACAGGGACAATTCAGAGAATAATTCTACCGATAGAACAAGGCTTTATTTTCGGGGATTTAGCCGTGATTTCCGAGCAGGATATTCTCGGTGATCGATTGGTTAATCGTGGACGAAAACGCAAAGCGAAGAATTTTATTTCTGAGGCTTCGGCTTTGCAGGCTGGCGACTTAATCATTCACATCGATCATGGTCTAGGGCGGTATTTGGGCTTAAAAACATTGAATGTCCAAGACGCGCCGCATGATTGCTTGGAACTGGTTTATGCCGACGATGCTAAACTTTATCTACCTGTTGAAAATATAGAATTATTATCCCGTTACGGGACAGGGTCCGAGACACAAATCCTTGACCGCCTCGGAAGTGCGGCGTGGCAATCGCGTAAAGCTAAAGCCAAAAAACGTCTGCAAGATATGGCGGCGGAACTGATTAAGATTGCAGCCAAGCGTGCTATGCGGACGGCGGAGCCTATTGAAATGCCGCAAGGGGCCTATGATGAGTTTTGCGCGCGATTCCCATATACAGAGACGGATGACCAATTAAACGCTATTGATGACGTGTTGGGTGACCTGAAATCGGGCAAACCTATGGACCGTTTGATTTGCGGGGATGTAGGATTTGGTAAAACAGAAGTCGCGCTTCGGGCGGCCTTTGCTGTGGCGCTATCAGGACGACAAGTGGCAATTATCGCACCAACGACCTTGCTCGCGCGCCAACATTATAAAACTTTTAAGGAACGGTTTCGCGGTTGGCCGATTCAAGTCCGACAACTGTCTCGACTTGTCTCTACAAAAGAGGCCAATTTAACCAAGCAAGCCATGGAAAAAGGTCAATGTGATATTGTCATTGGGACACATGCCTTGCTGGCGAAAACGGTTTCGTTTAAAGATTTAGGTTTGACGATTATTGATGAAGAACAACGTTTTGGTGTGGGGCATAAAGAACGCCTTAAACAGATGCGCGCCAATGTGCATGTCTTGACTTTAACAGCGACCCCTATTCCAAGAACCCTACAAATGTCGCTTTCGGGGATTCGAGATTTATCCCTAATCGCAACTCCGCCCGTAGACCGTCTGGCTGTGCGGACTTATGTTTCTCCATTTGATATTATTAGTATACGGAAAGCCCTTTTGCGGGAACGTTACCGTGGCGGGCAGAGCTTTTTCATTGCGCCTAGAATTGCCGACCTGCCTAAAATTGAAGAGTTTATGACCACCCATGTGCCTGAAGTGAAGTATATTTTGGCCCATGGGCAAATGAGCGGTACGGCACTCGAAGACATTATGACGTCTTTCTATGACGGTGAATATGACGTTCTGATTTCAACTTCAATTATTGAGAGCGGAATTGATATTCCAACGGCCAATACAATGGTGATTTACAGAGCAGATCGATTTGGTCTTGCGCAACTCTATCAAATGCGTGGTCGTGTTGGGCGCTCAAAGACGCGAGCTTATGCTTATATGACAACACCAGAAGGGCATATCGCAACGAAAAATGCTGTCCAGCGTTTAAAGATTTTGCAATCTTTGGACACGCTTGGTGCGGGTTTTACCTTGGCAAGCCATGATCTTGATATGCGTGGCGGTGGTAATCCTTTGGGCGATGAGCAATCGGGACATATTAAAGATGTCGGTGTGGAGCTTTATCAGCATATGTTAGAGGAGGCGGTTTCTGAGTTGCGAAATGACGGCGATGTGCAAACCGATCAAAGTTGGTCGCCGCAAGTTAATGTGGGAGTCGCAATTTTAATCCCAGAAACTTATATTGAAGATCTAAACTTACGTCTGTCAACATATCGTCGGATTTCCGAGATTGCGGATGACGAAGAGGGCGATGCGCTAGCGTCTGAACTGATTGACCGTTTCGGACCATTGCCAAGTGAAGTGAATTCATTGTTAAAAGTAATGAAGATCAAGCGCTTATGTCGTAAGGCCCATGTTGAGAAAGTGGATGCTGGGCCACGGGGTGTTGTGATGACGATCCGTCACCAAGACGTGACAGATCCGTCTGTTATTTTACATGCGATTACAAAGAATAGCGGTTGGCGCCTTAGGCCCGATCAAACGATTTTTGTTGCGGGAAGTTTTGATGAACCTGAAATACGTTTGCGAGGCACTGAGCGCGCGGTTAAAGCGCTATTGTCGGAATAACTCCAAGTTTACTGGACGTTTGAAACTTTAAGCGGACTTATCAATCGGAAAGGCACGCGTATTAAAGCCGTTATAGGCTCTGTTGATAAAGTTTCCGCTTGTTTCTTCGGGATTAAATTCCACTATATTACAGTCCATATTAATCGTGAACGCAACTTTATTGGCGTTTCCAGACTCAAAGGCTGCGCATTGGACAATGCTCATAATGCGGGATTGAATCGAATAGGTCATAGATTTGGGTAGGCCTGAAAATGCAACCATATAAGTATCAAAATCAAGACGGGCGACAACATCGTGCATTCGCACAAGGTTTTTTAACATGCTACCGACTTGTGCATAGGCTCTGTCCTCTCGCGCTTTCACAACATCAGGCCCAGCATTGGACTTCAATTTAAGGGCAATGATTGACAGGTTCGTTCCGCGAGCTATATTCGTCTCACATGTGCGTTTCATATGGGCTTCAAAAAAGGCTTGATTGAAGACTTTGGATTCACTGTCGAGACAATTTTCTCCGCCTAAACTACCAAATTCATTTTTGAGCTGATTGTGAATTCTATGATAGTTTGCAAGCTCCAATATACGGGCAGAAATTTCAGGTTCAGGTGATTTTGCTGATATGATATCGCGTGCACCGCGTTCAAAAGCGGTTGCGTGGTCAACGAAATTGTCTTCATTGACTAAAAATAAAGTCGGTACGTGATAAAGTCGCGAATTCTTACGCATAGTCTCACTAATGGTCATAGCGGGTTCGGGGCCTTCAAGCGCGTTCATTACAACGGCGTCGAAAGTCTCCTCATGTAAGTAATCAAACGCACTAAAGGAAGTAAAAGCCGCAACGACTTCAACATTCTTTTTTTGAAGGGCATTTATGATAACCATGAAATCAGGGGAGGCTTGCCCAATAAAGAGGATGCGGTAACCGGTTTCAATCATATTGTCTTTAAGTGTCGTCTGTACCGCAAAGCTTTCAGATAGTGTTGCAACACGTGCCGCGATTTCGTTTTCCATTTCTTGTAAACGCACCATTGAGTTTACACGCGTGGCAATTTGTGAATGATGTGCGGGCGGGAAGATAACGGAATCAAATAGATCGGTTTGAACGGCGTCTTCATCCCCAATAGCGCCAATGATTGGGGGGTTGAGTTTTTTGTAATGCACTCTTAGCGCCTCACAAATCAGGGATAAATCCGAAATATCTTCAGAAAAATAACACAATATGGCATTGGGTGAGATGTTTTTCTGCGCGTTTAATTTCTTGCCGTCATAGAAGGCAATCTCAACCGTATAACCGATGTCTTCAAGATAAAGAGAAACGGACTGTGCCGCTTCTCTGTTATCCGTTGCAATCAGTACAGAGTGTAAAGATGGAGCCTTTTTTGTTTTCTCAGGCACTTGTGAATAGATTTCAGGCATATTTTGCATAGCCTAATTTCAGACAAAAAACTTTACAGCTGATTAACTTCTTTACAAGATTTATCCGAAGATTAGTTTTTAAAGGCGCAGTTGCGATCTTTATTTTCTTCCTCCAAATAGGTCATTAGGGGGTCAAAATATTCCAATATGGCCGAGCCGTCCATTTGGCGAGTGCCTGTAAAGGCCTCAAGCGCGTCAGGCCATGGCTTTGAAGCTCCCATTTTCATCATTGCTTTGAAACGATTGCCAACCTCTTTATTGCCGTAAATTGAACATTTATGCAGGGGGCCGTTAAAGCCAGCGATGTCGCAGGCAGCCTTATGAAACTGGAACTGTAAAATATGGGCGAGGAAATAGCGCATATACGGTGTATTGCCAGGAATGTGATATTTTGCACCTGGGTCGAACGCATTGGCGGGACGTGGGTCAGGGGCGCGAAGTCCTTGATATTTTTCACGAAGCGCCCACCACCCTGAATTATATTCAGAAGGGCTTAGCTCACCTGAAAAAACTTTCCAGCGCCACTGGTCAACCATTAAACCAAAGGGCAGGAACGCGACCTTATCCATAGCTTGACGTAAGAGTAGGGCAATGTCCGCATCCTCACCCGGAATATCTTTTTCGTCTAAAAGTCCGATTTTCACGAGGTAGTCCGGCGTAATGGACAAAGCGATCATGTCGCCAATGGCCTCGTGGAAACCGTCATTGGCGCCGTCTTTGTAAAATACAGGCTGATTCTTATAGGCGCGTTGATAAAAATTATGCCCTAATTCATGGTGTACAGTTACGAAGTCTTCGCCTGTAATTTTTGTGCACATTTTGATGCGAATATCATCTTTATCATCAATATCCCAAGCGGAAGCGTGACAGACAACATCGCGGTCTTCAGGCTTTGTAATGAGTGAACGCTCCCAAAATGTTTCTGGTAATGGCGCAAAGCCTATAGAGGTAAAAAACGCTTCACCTGTCTTTACCATTTTGATTTGGTCATAGCCTTTTTCTTCTAAAAGCTGTGTAATGTCGACGCCTTTTGTTTCGCCTTCAGGCGCGACGAGGTCGTAAATATTACCCCAGCTTTGTCCCCACATATTGCCAAGTAAATCTGCGCGGATTGGTTTGTCGAGCGGGACGATCGTATCGCCATGCTCTTCGTTAAGTGCGGCACGCGTATGGCAGTATAATTGCTCATAAAGAGGTTTCACTTGCCCCCAAAGACGGTTCGCTTCTTGTGAGAATTCATCGGCGGGCATGTCATAACCGCTACGCCATAAGGCTCCTGTATCTGTGTAGCCCAGCTCTCTTGCACCGTCATTAACGATTTCAACCATACGAGCGTAGTCGTTTTTCATTGGTGGCGCGACTTTGCGCCAGCCTTCCCAAATGGTTTGTAGTTCTTTTGGGTCACGCGACTTAGCTATAATGTCGGATAACTCACCGAGTTGCAGGTCTTTACCTTTATAGGTGAAGGATCCTGTCCCGTAAGTCGAATTAAGTTTTGTCATGATTTTTGACAATTCTTCCGCTGCACCGTCTTTTTCAGGGGCCGGGAAATTACTGCCACGTTTTAGCCCGTCTAATTTACGGCGCATATCGGCCGGTAGTGCAAGATCATTATATCGTTTGGCTTTATTGGCTAAAGTTGTCGAAAGTTTAGCGACTTCTGCGCCGACTCTCGCCGCGAGCCAATTTGTGTCGTCTGTAATGAAATTCGCGTTTACCCAGTAAATTCGAGACGCATATTCATTGAGTTTAACGATGTCTTTTTCCGCGTTTTCAAGAAACTCTTTGGCCTCTTGTACAGTCGGTGCTTGTTGTACCGCTGGTTTTTGTTGCGGCGTAACCTCTTCTGCAAG
>CALCKU010000063.1 GCA_937965735.1 uncultured Caulobacterales bacterium | reverse complement strand
GTTGCTCGGCGGATATTCCGTAGATAATGCGACTTTAAACCGTTTCTTTGCTTTGCATTACCTCTTGCCATTCGTGATTGCGGGCCTTGTCGGTCTGCATGTTTGGGCTCTGCATCATGTCGGTCAGAACAATCCGATTGGCGTGACTCCTAAGACCCAAGAAGACACTTTGGCGTTCCATCCTTATTACACGGTAAAAGACGCGTTTGCGGTTTGTGTGTTCTTGTTGATCTTTGCATTCTTTCTCTTTTATCAGCCAGACGCTTTGGGACATGCGGACAATTATATCCAAGCGGACCCGCTCAAGACGCCTGCGCACATTGTCCCCGAATGGTATTTCTTGCCGTTCTATGCGATTTTGCGCGCAGTGCCAGATAAGCTTGCGGGGATTCTCTTGATGTTCGCCGCGATTGCGGTTCTCTTTATCCTGCCATGGCTTGATACATCCAAAGTACGGTCAATGCGGTTCCGTCCCGTGGCTCGTCTCTTTTTCATCCTATTTATCATCACTTGTTTTTTACTAGGGTGGTGCGGTGCAGAGACGCCTGACAATATGGTGCCATTTATGACTTTTGGAACCAATGAGGCAGGCGAGCCGATTGGGTTAAACTTTACATGGCTTTCTCGAATAACCACTTTTTATTATTTCGCATATTTTGGAATTTTAGTGGTGCTTGGCCTTGTTGAGAAACCAAAAGAGCGCCCTGAATCAATCACCAAGTCGGTTCTTGGGGGAGCACACTAATGGCTAAGTTTGGTTTCAAAACAATGTCTGTTTTTAAAACAACGGCGTTTGCGGGCGGTCTTTTGCTTGCCGCAATTGCAGGTACGGCTTTTGCTGCGGGGAGTAATGATTACGCTAAATATTACGATATGAAGCACCCGCATTGGCACTTTAAGGGCATGACAGGTACATATGACCGCGCGGCCGTGCAACGCGGTTATCAAGTTTACCGCGAAGTTTGCGCGTCTTGTCATACGCTAAAACATTTATCTTTCCGTCATTTGGGGGATAAGGGTGGCCCTTATTACGATGAAGCCTACCCAAACCCCAATGATAATCCTTATGTTAAAGCCTTTGCCGCAGATTGGATTGTTGCAGATATTGATGCTGAAACAGGTGATGCGATTGATCGTCCTGCAACCCCAGCGGATTATTTCCCGCCAATTTATGCCAATGACGCGGCGGCGCGTGGCAGTAATGGCGGAGCGCTTCCGCCTGATTTATCTGTCATGGTTAGTGCCCGAACAGACGGGGCCAATTATGTCTATAATTTGCTTATGGCTTATGATGCGAAAATGCCTGAGGGGATGAAAATGTCATCGGGCACTTATTTCAATCCTGTGATGGAGGGCGGCGCGATTGCTATGGCCCCGCCACTTACAGATGGTTTACTGGAATACGCACCCATTATGGATCCTAAAACAGGTGAATCGGTTCCCGCTGTAGAAGCGACAGTGGATCAAATGGCGCTCGACGTAACAGAGTTTCTGGCGTGGTCATCTGATCCTAAAATGGAGGTTCGCAAGCAAACGGGCCTCGCGACAATGCTCTATCTTCTTATCCTATCGATCCTACTTTGGGTATCTTATCAAAGAGTGTGGAAAAATGTAAAACACTAAAATCACCGACCTTGAAAACAGGTAAGGTTTAAAATCAATCATCCCGACCTTGTGTCGGGATTTTTTCTGGGCCCAAGGCCATACGGTCTGCGGTAATTTGAACATTAAAACATCTAATCGTCAAAAGGGCCTAAACAGTTTTGTATGGGCACGCATCCCACCCTCTTAATTATTGTATCTCGGCTCTTGATGTTCGGGAATAAATTCCTATTTCCTCTTTAACTATACGGCATAACCGTTTTATCAGTGAGAGATCTATGGATATTCAATCATATACGCAAAGGGCGCGACAGGTTATTCAAACGGCGCAATCAGAAGCCTTGGTGCAGGATCACCAAATTTTGACGCCTTTGCACATTTTTTCGGGTCTTTTGCAAGAGAATAGTCAATTGCCTCTAAATATCCTTAAGACAATAGGGGCGAAGGTAGACGGACTGTCAGAGCGTGTTCAAACGGCGCTAGACGGCTTGCCAAAAGTTCAGGGTGGCAATGGTCTATCCCTTTCGAATCCAGCGGCCAAAATTTTTGCCAATGCAGAAAAGTCTGCCAAGACGGCAGGGGATGCTTTTGTGACTGTTGAACGTCTTTTACTGGCAACCGTTCTGGGTGCCGATAAAGCACTATCGGATGTCTTGACAGCCCATATGATTGAGAGTTCACGTTTAAAGACGGCGATAAAAGCTTTACGCAAGGACGAAACTGTGACCTCTGATACGGCTGAAGATCAATATGAGGCCTTGGCCAAATATGCGCGTGACTTGACGCAAGCGGCCCGCGAAGGTCGGCTTGACCCTGTGATAGGGCGCGATGAAGAAATCCGCCGTACCATGCAGGTTTTAACACGGCGCTCCAAGAATAACCCGCTTTTGATTGGCGAACCGGGTGTTGGTAAAACCGCCATTGCCGAAGGCCTTGCAAACCGTATCGTCTCTGGCGATGTCCCTGAATCGATTGCGGGAAAACGATTGCTGGCTTTGGATATGGGCGCCCTGATTGCCGGTGCAAAATATCGCGGAGAATTTGAAGAGCGCTTGAAAGCGGTCTTGAAAGAGGTGCAATCGGCCAATGGCGATATTATTCTGTTTATTGATGAGATTCATACACTTGTCGGCGCTGGTAAGGGCGACGGCGCGATGGACGCGGCTAACTTGTTGAAACCCGCACTGGCGCGCGGTGAATTACATTGTGTCGGAGCGACGACATTGGATGAATACCGCAAACATCTTGAAAAAGATGCAGCCCTCGCGCGGCGCTTTTTAACGGTCTATGTGACCGAGCCAAGTGTTGAGTCTACGGTTTCGATCTTGCGCGGTTTGAAAGAAAAATATGAAGTCCATCACGGCATTCGAATTGCCGATTCTGCGATTGTTGCGGCGGCTCAACTTTCAAATCGTTATATTACCGACCGTTTTTTGCCAGATAAAGCGATTGATCTTATGGACGAGGCGGCGTCACGTTTGCGGATGCAAGTCGATAGTAAGCCAGAAGCGCTGGATGAGGTTGACCGTCGATTGGTTCAGTTAAAAATTGAAGTCCAAGCTTTGAAAAGAGAAAAAGATACGGCGTCTCAAGAACGACTTAAAAAGCGCGAGCTAGAAATCACCGAACTCAGTGCGCAATCTGCTGAGATGACCGCTATGTGGCAAGCGGAAAAGTCCAAATTGGCGTCTTCAACCGAGTTGAAAGAACAGCTGGAACAAGCGCGTTTTAAATTAGAAGACGCCGTAAGGCGAGGCGATTATGAAATGGCGGGCCGTTTGCAACATGAAGACATCCCTGCGCTTGAAACTCGTATGAAATCTTTAGAGACGGCACAAGATGCGGCGGCTCAAGATAAAGCCAATAGTGGTGAGGCTGGTCTTGCGTCTGAAACGGTTACGGCTGACCTCGTGGCGGGCGTTGTATCGCGTTGGACAGGTGTCCCGGTCGAAAAGATGCTTGAAGGTGAGCGCGATAAATTATTGAATATGGAGGCGGTATTAAAAGCCAAGGTCGTTGGCCAAGATAAGGCCGTAGCCTCTGTATCGGATGCTGTCAGACGGGCGCGTGCAGGGCTCAAAGATCCAGCGCGGCCAATTGGCTCTTTCATGTTTTTAGGCCCCACCGGTGTCGGTAAGACGGAGCTGACGAAAGCTTTGGCGACCTTTATGTTTGACGACCTTAACGCAATTACGCGTCTTGATATGTCAGAATATATGGAAAAACATTCAGTTTCGCGGATGATTGGTGCACCGCCTGGATATGTTGGATATGATGAAGGCGGCGCATTGACGGAATCTGTGCGGAGACGGCCTTATCAAGTCATTTTATTTGACGAAATTGAAAAAGCCCATCCCGATGTGTTTAACGTCTTGCTCCAAGTCTTGGATGATGGACGCCTGACAGACGGGCAGGGACGCACAGTTGATTTTAGAAATACACTGATTGTTATGACCTCTAATATTGGCGCGCATCATTTGTTGAAATTGGGCGATGGCGACAATGTGAATGTTGCAGAGGTCGGTGTTATGGCCGAAGTCAATGCGCATTTCAGGCCTGAATTCCTAAATCGTTTAGACGAGATATTATTGTTTGAGCGATTGAAAGCTGAGCATATGGGGGCCATTGTTGATATTCAAATGCAACGCTTGCAGGGTTGGCTCACCGATAGAAACATCACCTTACAGTTAAGTGAGGGTGCGCGTGATTGGCTTGGTGATAAAGGTTATGACCCATCCTTTGGCGCAAGGCCATTAAAGCGGGTGATCCAGAAAAATGTTCAAGATGGTCTCGCTAGGCTTGTTTTGGCTGGTGAGATCCATGATGGTCAGAGCGTGTCTGTAGATATTGTAAATAATAAAGTGGCTCTCTCGGCGAAATCTTAAGACTCGCCGAGAGGCTTATTGTAACTAATCCGTTTTAGGACTTGGTTTTTTTGTCTTTGTAGCGGTTTTTGATGCCGTCTTAGAGGCCGTCTTCTTAGCGGTAGATTTGACGGCTTTTTTCTCTGGCTTTGGCTCTGCTTTAACAGGCTTTGTATCTACATCGGTAAGCTTCGTATCCCCTTTTTTCAAACCGGTTGCAGACTTTGTTTTCTCCACAGTTGAATCGGCAAAATCTTCAACTGTGTCTTTCGCACTGCCAGCGGCTGATTTTGTTTTATCAAGCGCAGTTTTTGACATATCGCGGGCGCGAAGCGCAGCGTGTTCCGCAGCTTTTTTCGCTTCGGCAATCGGGTCAATATTCGCGGTTTCAGACGTTCCGCCATCGGGGGAAAGATTATTATTGATACGGAAGATGGCCACGGCAATTTCTGAAATTAAACGCAGTGCCACAAGTGAGAGCAAAATCGTACCAAAGAAAATCACAAAATCAACGAGACTTGCCAGTGGCCCAAGACGAATTGACCGCAAGGCTTCGCTAAAGAAATTTAAGCCGCCGACAATAATTGCCAGCCAATAAAATGCGATAACAAGCTTTTCTTTCATCAATTTATCAAAGGAAAAGAAGAAATTAATTAGATTGTTCATAAAGAGACTCCACAATGTGTTGGATAGGACACGTATTAAAACAATATAAAGCAGGTTCACACCCCAAGAGCAAGGTACAAGCATAAGCGCCTGTGTCGCCAGAGGTGAATTTTGCGCTACGGGCCTATGATTTATAGAAAAAGACGAGGTTCTGTAAGCGCTGTACTCTGAGAATTATATCCTGAGACATTGTACTTTGAGACATTATACTGCAAGAGCCTGTACCGAGAGAAACTGTACTGAACACAACTATACCGAGAAAGACTGTATTGCGTACGAATAAACACAAACCGCACACTCTCGCTTTTTTAGTTTAATCTGGAGCTTTTTAGTTTAATTTGGAATCAAGTACTGGGCTTTTCTTATCCACTTCTGATGGCATTGAGTGTGATTAAAACTAGGCCCGTTATGAGAGTTTCTTATTGATCTTTGGGAGTGCCGTTTTTTGCGTTTGACATTGGAGCCGTGTTTGAAATTGGGATGTTTTGCGGGGTTTCAAGAGGGGCTTCTACTGTGGTTTGTGGGTCGGCTTCTGCGTTTAATTCGGCTAAAGTCGGTGTCTTTACTGGGGACGATAAGCGCAAAGCATCAATCTCAGCACGGCGTTTCTTAAAGCCTTCAATCTGATTTTTAGCGAGCGGTTTTCCCGAGAGTTGGGACAGACGCCTTGGGTTAATTTTGCGTCCGTTTAAAATCACCTCATAATGTAAATGCGGCCCTGTAGAGCGCCCTGTTGTGCCGACATAACCAATCACTTGGTCTTGGCGGACACGCGCACCTGCGCGGATGCCACGCGCAAAGTTTTTGAGATGCGCATAAGCGGTTTCATAACCGTCGGAATGTTTAATTCGGATATAGTTACCATAGCCCCCGTAACGATTGGCGCGTTTAACCGTGCCTGCGCCTGCGGCCAAAATTGGCGTACCTCTCGGAGCAGCGAAATCGACGCCTGTATGCATTTTTCGGTAGCCTAAAATCGGGTGACGGCGCTTGCCAAAACGTGATGATAAGCGCGCACCATTGACAGGGGTCGCGCGAAGTTTGCGTTTGGCTGTTTTCCCCTTAATGTCGTAAAAATTTTCTTGGCCATTTGTATCTTGATAAAGATAATAGGCAGAAGTTTTTCCGCGCGGGCTAAAACTTGTATAAAGCAAGTCACCAGATTTAATGATATGACCATTATGGTCTCGGGCAATTTCAAAAAACATTTCAAATTCATCACCGGGTTGAATGTCGCGTTGGAAATCAACCGAATATTCGTAAATATTTGCAAATTGTTGGATAACCCGATCCGGTGCGCCAAGGCGGCTGGCATCAAGATAAAGGCTGTTTTCGATTGAGGCCTTAACAGTAAGCAAATCCATTTTAAATTCAGCGTCAACCGATTTCGCTGTATAGGTTTCGCCTGTCTTTTTGACGAATATGGTTTGATCGACAGACGGTTTATATGTGAGATTTGTAAGCGTATCATCTTCGAAATAAAGGGTGAAAATTTGATCGACGCGCACATTTTTGGGTTTGTAAACGGTCGAAAAGGCTTGTGTAATTCGGTAGGCTTCTGGCCCCGAAAGTCCGTTTTTTTGTAAGAGCGGCCCCAGAGAATCACCCGATTTTATTTTCACCGATTTAATGATTGGCGCAGGTTTTTGAGAGTCTTCTAAGGCTAAATCAAAACGACTTATGTCAATTTTTGGAGTGTCTATAACGGGTGGTGTTGGAACGACGATAGAGGCATCTGCGTCGGATTTATCCCGCGGCATAATCACGAACCCGATCAGTGATAATGCGACCAAAGTGGTTAAGAAACGAAATCGTCTATCTCGATAAATTTTCGTTGAAGACATCGTTGTATAGGCCTGCAAACGTAGGCCTAGCGCCGTCTTTAAATGTGCAATCTCTAGCGCCATTGTGTTAAGGTCTCAAAGTGTTAAAGAAATAAAATCTAAGTTTGGAAAATTCGTTGATACGCCACTCTAAGATTAGTGTGCCATAGCATTCATTTACTGATTTGCCAAATTACGATAAATTTATGGTGCATTCAAATTCATATCACTATGTTGATATAGTGTGTTTGAAAAAGGTGTTCCAAAAATTACCCCTAAATCTATATCATATGAAGGTAAAGAAGAAACCTTACCGCAACGGGCTTCTGTAGCGGTCTCTAAACGAAGCCCGGGTAAGCCGAACTCTACGGGGCGTAATCTCTGGACGGCTTTTAAAATATTATTTGTGGGTGCGTTCTTAGCCCTATTGATCGGAATTGTTTATATTTGGTCTAACCGTGTCGAATTCCTAGAAAATCAGATACAATCTATTTTAAAAGATAAGGGATATGCGGCCACATTCGATATTGAAACTTTGACGCGGACAAAGGCCGTCCTCAACAATGTATCTTTTGCGATTTCGCCAAAAAACGATGAACCCAATCCGCTTGAAACGGCCCCAATTGCGCGCCCGTTTTTGACTGTTGAAACCGTGGTTTTGGAATATGCTTGGCGAGAGGCACTGAACGGTCATGTTGATAAGATCACTTTGAAGTCCTTAAATTTATTCGGGGAAATTGATTCCCAAGGAAATTTGATAACGCCTATATTACCCAAAGGGGCGGGTGGCGGCGCGCCGATCGTGTTCCCGCGCAAGGGCGTTAAACTTGAAAATGCCAAATTGTTTTTAGATAATCCAGCAGGTCGTTTAGAGGTTCTCGCCTCTGCGCAAATTTCGGATATGGAAACATGGATAGCGGATTTGGCGTTTATATCGGGCTCGCTCTCTGTAAATAACGGCACGATTGAGCCTAAAGGTCAGCTTGGGATCACGGCAAAGGAGTCCGTTTTACAGCTTAAGCCAGATTTGAATATTGTGAAATTACAAACAAGCCAATGGGATATGACAAATGGGCTGATAAAAGGCGCGCTTGAAATTAGCCCTTATCAAGCTTTGACTCTGTCTCAAACTTCAAATCAAACTTCTGGCCAAAATGTGACACCGCCAATTGTGCTAACGGCTAAGGGTCAATTGGATCTGAAATTCAAGGCCTTTACCGATTCCAATTACGATTTAGAGAGAGGGCATATTACTGGGGATTTGACCACGAGAGTTCAGATCAACCCCGGGGTCGGTACCGATTCAACTGAACCTGAAATTGCATTCCCAGATATTGCGTCCCCAGATATAGCGTCCTCTGAAATTATGTCTCCTGAAATTCGGGCACCTGAAATAACCCTTGCGGAATCGGCCAATAAACGCGTGCCTTTCACGGTGTCTCAAATGTCGGGTATAGGGAGTTTAGACATAGGTAAGCTCAGTATATTGAGTGATGAAAAGCGCCGTGCATATGCGGATATTTTGTCGTTAAAAACGGCGCTTTCGAAACCGCCAATGGTTAAAAACTTCGCCCATATCCCCAATACGGCTCTTAATCGTTTGCTTTCGAATATGCAGGTTTCTGTGCGGAGTGAGCTGTCATATGATAAAGACGGTTACGCGGTAACACTCTTGCAGCCGCTTAAATTGAAAGGGGAGCAAGACAGTCTGATCGTCTCGCATTCATCTCAGCGAAAGTCCCTTAATATAGCCTCAAGCCCTGCAGAGCTTGTGAATACAGCCTTCAATAAAACTATTCATTTTGACAAGGCCTTATCCGTACTTAATCTTGAGGTCGATATTTCGCTATTCGGCCCCTCTGCATTATCGATAAAAACCTTAAAGGTTGTCGCCAAGTCTTTGAACGGCATTCACTTAGAGCGTCTTCAATCTGCCCGTGCTCACGTTAATTTACCGCAGGTATGGGTGACGAAGACAGAGGACGGGCGGCCTGTACGGTTAAAACCCTTTACCGCAATGACTGAATACCTTGCCACACCATCAAAGCGAACATTTACCTTAGACGGCCCTTTTGAATATGACGGCGATGTACCTGGGGGCTATGTCACAGGGCTTAAAGCTAATGGCAGGACGCAAGTGGTTTTAAAATCTGACCGCACGGACACACACTTTATCCCAAAGCTTAATCATGCGCTTTTGATCGAGCGGTTTGAAAATACGACGGACTGGCGCGGGGAAAACCTAGAATTACTCCTGTCTTCGGACGGGGGGCGCTTTACCCAAAGAGGCCCGGTTGGACGGGTGAGCGCCGATGTGCGTGCGGTCAAAGGCGATTTGAAGGCGTCTGTTAATCAACAGAAACTCGCATTCAAGACGGCAGAGGCCAATATCATTGCGACAATATCCGATGATTTGCAAAATTGGCGGGTTCGGGCCAAAGACACGCATATTCTTTCACCTGATTTACCGAAAGGGGGGTCTCAGATCTCAGCGCCAAGCAGTGATTTGGTCTTTCGTTTGCGCGCCGAAAAAGACCCCGAATTCACACTTAAAGCCGAAAGCACAAATGTTTTCACAGAGAGTGTAAAGGTTATCAATATGGAATTAAATGCCAAGGGAACGGCCCAAGATTTTATTTTGGAATATTCCAAAGGGCAGGTAAAATTCGCAACAGACGACCTGCCTACGCTCCCTTTTGCTGGTGAGGTTCGGTATCGTGCAAATCCTGGTGTAAGCGCGTCCTATATTCCCACAGGCCAGACAAACGCATTTAAGCCCGCTCTATGGACGGGTGTCGCTCAAACCTTTTTACCGAAAGCAGATGCAACGCCCATTGATGTGCGCTTTGAATTTTCAGATGGGGCGGGATTGGCGGATGTGAGTATAGAAGCGTTGGTTTTTAAACCTGGTCAATTGCAACCGCAAACTTATGTCAAAGCGCTTAAGGGTAAAGTATCGCAGGTAGACGGTACGGTGGGTGCAAAGCTGAAAGTTGAATTTTCACCGAATGAGCCGTTGAAATCATCGGGTACGGTGAGTTTGAAAGACTTAGGCATGGGGACATTGACGGGGCCATTTATGGGAATCAATTCCGAGCTTACATTTTCGTCAATGTTTCCTTTGCAATCCACAGGGCGGCAATTTTTAACTGCGAATTTATTTGACCCTGGCTTTCCGCTAGAAGCGGGTGAATTTCAATTTGAAATTATTCCAGACGGTGTTCGTCTGTATTCAGCAAAATGGCCACTTGGCGGCGGGGTTGTCTCTCTGGATCCAACGGATTGGATTTATACGGCCCCGCAAAATAAGGTGGTTCTACGTCTTGAAAATATTTCGCTAGAGGCGTTAACGACTTCGCTAGGCAAAGAAAGCTTTCAAGCTACTGGTATTATGGAAGGTGAATTGCCTGTTACAATTGAAGGTATAAAAACTGAAGTCGTGGGCGGCGTCATTCGGGTCAAAGATGGCGGCGTTATCAAGTTTCAAAATGAGCATACGGACGCGGCAGGGGCAAAGAACGAAATTGCTGCCACGGCTTTTGATGCCCTAAAAGACTTTGAATATAAAAAACTCGAAGCCTATTTAGACGGGCCACTGGATGGGAACCTGATTGTTAAAATGGAATTTGACGGCAAGAATAAAGATATACTCGGCGGTGCTGTTTTTGCATGGTTGGTCACACTTGAAGGCGAGCTTCTGAATATTGCGCGCTCCTTCAACCCTGAAAACATGAATGCAATTTATAAAAGACTGGCCAAAGAATCGGCCCAAAAATCACCGTAAAACCTTTAAAACGCCTTGATATGTTTTCAAAGGTGGCTTCTGTTTTAGGCGGATTGAGATTTGGGTATTTGTGTGATTTCAAGCTGTGTCCAATGCTTTAACTTTTCAATTAAAAGCTTAGCAGAGACAGGTTTTGACATATAGTCATCCATACCCGCTTCTAGGCACTCCTTTGTGTCCTCTGCCATAGCGTGAGCGGTGACGGCAATGATTGGCGTATGCGGACGCCCCGTTTGGGTTTCTATATCGCGTATGGTTTGCGTGGCAATAAGGCCATTCATAACAGGCATAGAGACATCCATGAGGATGACTTTTGGAGCGTCTGTCTGCCATGCATCAACGGCTAGTTGACCGTTTTCCACGATTTTATATGTTAAATTTGTCTCTTCTAGGATGAAATTGATATACATCCGATTGATTTCATTATCTTCCGCAATTAGCAAATCAACACTTTGGCTATCGCCAGTCTCTGTGTGATTGCTTGTAACACTATCAGTCTTGTTTTTTTCAATCTTGCTTTTGTCAGGCGCGGGTTGAGACGGAGGCCGATCCGTTTGTGCAGCTTTGTCTTGAACGGACTCTTTTTGAACGGCCCTCACTTTTTGGGAAACTTTATTGTGAACTTGTACGGGCTCTTTTTCTTGCGCTTCAAACGCCGCCTGTTTTAAAGCGCGGGCGTGTGTTTGGGATTTATCGCCCGTCATAAGCTTTGATTGTCTGGCTTTGAGCACGCTTTGGATCGTCGATAAGAGTTCCGGTTGTCGCGAGGGTTTGGTTAAGATTGCGTCCACGCCTTGTTGTAACATGTCACGCTCTAAACTCGACTCGTCAACGGATGTCAGTAACACAATAGGAATATTACAAAACTCTGTTTGCTTTTTTATAAAGCGGACAAAATCAGCCCCCGTATGAATGGGCATTTGATAATCCAAGATAATAAAATCTATTTGGATGCCCCGCTCTTTGGCCAGTTTAAGAACGGTTATAGCTTTTTTAGCGGATGTCACGCTTATGCACTTACAGTCAGGGCTCTTGATCTGTGATTCTATGACGGTCAGATTGATAGGGTTGTCATCAATTAAAAGGGCCGTGCCTTGGACGACTTTTTGATAGGTTGGGGGCTCTAACTCAATGCTTTCCTCATGTGCGGGGAGACAGATATGGACGTTAAAACTCGATCCTTCGCCTTCCACACTCTGAACATCAATATGTCCATCCATCAGCTGTGCCAGTTGTGTGGCAATGCTCAAACCGAGGCCCGTCCCGCCATATTCCCGCGTTGTGCTAGCATCCACTTGGCTAAATTTATCAAACACATGTTTTAATTTATCTTCTGGAATCCCAATACCTGTGTCTTGTACCCTGAGGATAAGGCTATATTTATCGACTGAAGACTCTAAATCGTTTTCAAGTGTATCGGCTTCGCGGTTTTTGTTTTCAGGCTTGACGTCTTTATAGATTTCACCCGTGACATCAATAAGAACATGCCCTTCTTGCGTAAACTTTATGGCGTTCCCAATAAGGTTGGTAAGGATTTGTCGTACTCGCCCAACATCTCCTATATAATTTTCGGGGATATTCGGATCGATACGGACGATTAAATCTATACCGGTTTCCATGGCCGCGCTTGAAAGCAAGGCCACAATGTCTTCAATGCAATCACGTAGATTAAACGGGTGAGATTCAAGTTCAATTCGACCGGCTTCAATTTTAGAAAAATCTAAAATATCATTGATAAGTGTTAACAGTGCATCGCCTGACCGTTCTATGATTTTTACAAATTGCTGTTCGCGTTCGTTTAATTCGGATTGCGCAAGCAGTCCTGCCATGCCCAAAATTCCATTCATAGGCGTTCTGATTTCATGGCTCATATTGGCTAAAAATTCAGATTTAGCTTTACTGGCGCGCTCGGCTATACGTTTGGCTTTTTCAAGCTCTATTTCGTGTTCCTTCAATCGGGTAATATCAATTGCCATACCTGCAATTGGCGAGGCCGCATCCAGATGCGCGTCCACAGGTGTATGCGTTGTGCTAAACCAATGATTATTCTTGCCAATCATTTCCGTCCGCGCATGTTCGGAAAAAGACGTCATGGCTTTGGCATGTTCTTTTTTAATGATATGCTCTGGAAGGTCGGGCGCTAAAAGGCGAATTTGTGACTCAATCGAATCGGAAAGAGATTTTCCTTGATCTAACTCTTTAATGAGGTCGGGCCATGCGTCTCGCATAGCTTGATTGCCGTAAATTATGTGACCTAATCCGTCATATAAAACAAATGGAGATATGGATTGATCGACAGCGCGCCCCAAAAGCCGTAAGCCCTCAATAGAGAGGCCTTCGCTTGTTAAATCACGTTGGTTCGAATCAGAGATATGTTTGCCCCAAAAAATGAATTCAGATTCCTTAAAATTATGGTTGGACGAAGTTAATTAAGAATAAAGAGAGTTTTCCAATCTTTTCAAAAATGAACGTATAAAACTGCAATGGCTCTGTTTATGCGCTCCCTTTGAACTACAGGCCTAAGGCTAAGTTCATCCACATGATTTTTGCCCGCGCCACTAGCGTCGAACCGCGTGTCTGAATAGTTAGGGAGAATACCGAATTTCTAGAAGGATTGCCCCATGATGAGTGAAAGCGACCGCGTTGATCAGCTAGGTCAAGCAACCCGGGAAAAATTAAAACAATTTATTGCGCGTATTGAACGTCTTGAAGGCGAAAAAGCGGAACTGGCGGCGGATATTCGTGAAGTTTACGGTGAAGTCAAAAGCTTTGGGTTTGATACTAAAGTCATTCGTAAAGTCATTTCGCTTCGTAAAATAGAAGCGTCTGAACGCGCGGAACAAGAAGCACTTTTAGACATGTACATGGAAGTCGTCGAGGATTAGTCTGTTTGTGTGAGTGATGATAACGATAGACAGCGGTGGCAGGCCGAGCAAGCAGCCCGCGATCATGCGATTGAAAAGCAACGTGAAAAAGACCGTAAAGCGCGGGAACGGTCTGCGCGCAATGCCAAACGTAAACTTGAACGCCTTCACCGTACGCTCAAAGAGAGTGGCGAGATAACGGATTGGGAAGACGAATTTTCTGAATCTGTCACAGAACGTCTTGATAAATATGGTTCAGCATTTAATGACCGCGAAAAAGGGCGTCCTGGAGACGCGCTATCCTTTTCACAAAAACGCGTTTTGTCTTCGCTCAATAAAAAAGTCAAAGACGCTAAGAAAGCCAAGCATCAGAAACGATTAAACAGCGAAGGCGAAGGTGGGGATCAGGGCGAAGATGACATTATAGATGAGCCGCGTCGAACGCGTTATAAATCCCGTAATGGTTTTAAATCTAAAGGCAAACCTAAATTCACGCCGCGTGTCCGTCATATCGAAGATGATTTTGTTGAACCAGAGCCACCGTCTCCAAAACGCGCGCCTTTTATCCCTGAATTTGTTAAAGAAACAAGTCTAAATACCAAGAACACGGTTAAGTCGCCGCCGACGGCAAGCCCCAAAGCGATTACAAAGCCAAAGGGTTCCCAAAACCCTGCGCGGCCTTCATTTCTACGATTAGTCAAAACAGAGAATACCGATGACGATAATGGCGCATCATCTTAATTAGGAAATCAGAGCCAGAATGGGTTCCCGTTTACTTTGTTTTCTTTGATAAGTCTCGTTATCATCCCGTGTTGCAAACGGTTGATACGGCATTTATGGGGATTTTAAACTCAATCCAATCGAGGGTTTTAACCTGAATTTATCCCATAAAAAAACCGCTCGACGGTCAAGGTACAAGCGGTTTAAAAAATATTATGGTATAGGACTTAACGGCGACGCGGTTTTTTCTTCGTCGGGATTAGCCCTTCAAGTTGTGCGCGTTTGCGGGCTAATTTCCGCGCGCGGCGGACGGCTTCGGCTTTTTCGCGGACACGTTTTTCAGAGGGCTTTTCAAAATGCTTGCGCGCTTTCATTTCGCGTAAGATACCTTCGTTTTGTAGTTTTTTCTTCAAAGCACGAAGGGCTTGATCAACATTATTCTGACGGACGTAAATTTCAACCATGTGGTTTTCAACTCATTTCTAAAATTGGATTAAAGCCAGTTATTTGACAAACTCGCCTTTTATTTGGGCGTTCCCTAGCGGTTTGTAGCGTTCGCGTAAACCCACAAATTAAAGATTATCTTCAAATATTGCCATTCTGATACAGATTATTTGGCCTTTTGTCAAAAATAGCCTTTTATTTCTGGACTAGGCGCGGGGATGACTGCGTTTGTGAACGGCCATGAGGGCTTTGGCGTCTACATCGGTGTAGCGTTGCGTGGTTGAGAGGCTTTCATGGCCAAGAAGCTCTTGAATTGTGCGGAGATCGCCGCCGCCCGCTAAAAGGTGAGTCGCAAAACTATGTCGAAGCGCATGCGGAGTGGCCGTTTCTGGCAGTCCTAAAGCGGTGCGCAAGGCTCGGATTTCTTTTTGAATGATTCCAGCTTGTAAAGGTTTCCCGCGCAGGCCTCGAAATAAGGGAGCATCCATTTTTAGCGTGTACGGGCAGAGATGAACATAATTTGCAACCGATTTTTGCAAAATAGGGAGGATAGGAACCAAGCGAGTCTTGCCGCCTTTCCCTGTGAGCCTTAGGCTATCGCCTAGTGGGAAGTCGCGTCCCATTAGCGACAGCGCTTCTGCAATCCTAAGCCCAGCCCCGTATAGAAGTGACATTACGGCTGTGTTGCGCGCTTCAATCCATGGTAATTTATCGTCTACACTTCCCGCATTCATAAGTGTCTTTGCACCCTCAACACTGAGCGCTTTTGGCAAAGCGCGTTGAACCCGTGGGCCTTTTATAAGATTCAAGGCATCATTTTTTAACATCCAGCGCCGTTCAAGATAGTGAAAAAAAGTACGAATGGCCGATAGGTGACGGGCAAGCGAGCTTGGCGATAAAGGGTGTTCTCCACGCCGCCGAAAAGCGAGGTAGGCGCGGAAGTCTCTGGCGCTTAAATTCCCTAGAGTTCGTAAATTGGGCTGGGTGCCAAAATGTTGTGTCAAAAAACCAAGAAAATCTGATAGGTCGCGTTGATAAGCTTCAACCGTTTTGACCGCTAATCTACGCTCGCCAGATAAATGCTCTAAAAAGAAATGTAGGGCGTCATATGCGTCCAATCCCCAATCGGCTTTTCTTTCCCAAGCGTGTTGATCGTGTCTGCGTATATTTGAAACGGGGTTTTGTGCGTTTTTAAACATGGCACAGCTTCACTTGAATACCCTTAATACGGCGTTAACGTGAACCCATCGCCCGCTTATGGCCAGAGGGTCATAATTCCGTCAAAGGCTTTGTAGGGCGTTATCCGAAGACCCGTTCGCCGCCCACAAATGTCATCACGGCGCGACCCGTAAACCGGCGTCCGTCAAAGGGTGTGTTTTTAGAGCGCGAGCGGAGGTCTTCGCTTTGGCAGACCCATGGTAAGTGGGGGTCAATCATAACTAAATCTGCTTTCATGCCATGGGCTAATCTTCCAGACTTTAACCCCAAAAGATCGGCAGGATTACAAGTCACCGCTTTGAGGAAAGCCATTAAATCAAGCCCGCCATCAGCGACTTGCGTTAAGCCAGCCGCGAGTAAAATTTCCAAACCAACCGCGCCAGAGGCTGCGTCTTGGAAGGGGAGGCGTTTTTCACCCGCAGGGCGCGGATCGTGATCTGAAACGATGACGTCAATACATCCTGAATTGACAGCATCAAGCAGGGCTAGACGATCTTGTTCTGAACGCAGAGGGGGATCTAATTTAGCAAAGGTTCGGTAATCGCCAATATCAATTTCGTTTAGAGCCAGATGATTGATTGACACTGAACAGGCGACATCTAAATCGCGTGACTTTGCGCGCTTTACCACGTCAACAGTTTCTGCACTGGAAATTAGATCAATCAGTAAACGCCCGCCTGTTAATTCTGCTAATGCCACGTCTCGTTCAGCCATAATCCGTTCTGCGGTAGAAGGCGCGCCGATAAGGCCCAGCCGAGCGGATAGATCGCTCTCATGGGCGCATGCGTCTTTTGAAAGAGACGGATCAATTGGGCGGTTGGCGATTAGGGCATTAAATGTGGAGCTATAAGATAAGAGACGGCGCATTAAGAGCGTGTCTGAAATTGGTGTCTTGCCGTTTGAAAACAGAATAGCGCCTGCTTGTGACATAAGCCCGAGTTCAGTCATGTTTTGGCCGTTAAGCGCATGTGTGAGGGCACCTGAAATATAGACACGTACGAGGCTTTTTTGTTTTCCGCGGCGTTTGACATATTCGACGAGAGATATTTGGTCGAGCACTGGCTTGGTATCGGGGGTGACAACCATAGATGTTATCCCGCCAGCGACCGCCGCCCGTCCCGCCGAGGCCAAGGTCTCTTTACTCTCGCGTCCCGGTTCCCCCGTACTGACCCGCATATCAATCAGGCCAGGCGCTAATATCCGGCCCTCAGCGTCAATAATACGCCCTTCGGGCGGGGTCTCGCCGCCAAAATCTTTAATTCGCCCTTTTTCAATCGTCAGTGTCCCCATGGCGTCAAATTCTGTCGCGGGATCAATCAAACGTGCATTGATGATTGAGAGTACACTCATTATGCCTCTCCAAGCGTGTTTGAAGGCTTTAGTCTGCCAGCCGTTTCATAATGTCTTGCATTATTGTATTCAGATATTGTGTTTTCGGATTCACTCTTTTCCGATTTATTGTTGTCGGAGAGGGCGTGTAGAATACCCATGCGCATGGCTACGCCTGTTTCGACTTGTTGAGTAATCAAGCTGATATTAGGGTCATCGGCAATTTGTGAACTGATTTCAACTCCGCGGTTCATGGGGCCTGGATGCATGACTTTGGCCCCCTTTTTGGCAAAAGCGAGCTTGTTTTTGTCCAGTCCGTAAAAATGGAAATATTCACGTTTTGTGGGAACAAAAGCGCCGCTCATACGTTCCATTTGCAAGCGCAACATCATGACAACATCACAGCCCTTTAAACCTGTTTCCATATCGTGAAACACATCAACGCCCCAACAATCTGCATCGATAGGCAAAAGGGTAGGCGGGCCAATCAGGCGCACATCACATCCCAGAATGTTGAGGAGTTGCACATTGGAACGCGCAACACGCGAGTGTAAAATATCGCCGCATATTGCAATTCTAAGCCCGCCAATATCCCCGCCAAAGGTTGTGCGTAGCGTCAGCGCGTCGAGAAGGGCTTGGGTGGGATGCTCGTGCATGCCGTCCCCTGCATTGATGACAGCGCATGAAACTTTTTGTGACAAAAGCGCTGGTGCGCCAGATGAGCCGTGCCGTACAACCAAAATATCGGGACGCATTGCGTTCAACGTCGCGGCTGTGTCCAAAAGTGTTTCCCCTTTTTTAACAGAGCTTGCCCCGACATTCATTGAAATCACATCGGCGCCGAGGCGTTTGGCGGCAACTTCAAAACTTTTTTCTGTTCGTGTCGAGTTTTCAAAAAACAGGTTTACAACGGTCTTTCCGCGCAGAATAGGCGCGGATGTTATACGTTGGTTTTGCAGGCCTTGATAGTAATCGCCTAGCGCGAGCAAGGCTTCTATATCCATGCGATGAAAATCAGAAATCGTGAGGCAATGCCGTTTTGAAAACGGATATTCTACGGTGTAATCTTTTGGAGATGCCATATATCCTCATTACGATTTTAATTGCTTTAAGGTGTGCTATCGGGCTTGTAAAGATAGGTTTCGAATTTGAAGGTCTAGTGAGCATTCAATAATGTTGCCAGAGGTCGATTTCAAAGGCTAAAATTAGAGGGTAAAGGATTATGCGTAAAATATTTGTGTTTGTATCAGGCGTATTGATTTCTGTCGTTTTGATTGTTTCGCTCATTGTGATTGTTCGTACATTGATGAATGCCGCACCGAATGTTTCAGACACGGCTCATAATTCGACCCATATGACCACTGCTGATTTTGTAGAGGTTGACGCGAACCAAGCCGCTCAACGCTTGTCTAAGGCTATTCAATTCCAAACCGTCAGTATTCAAGACCGTGCTACCCAAGGTAATTCCGAGTTTGTAAAGTTCCAAGATTGGTTGCGCGAGACCTATCCAGACTTTCATGCCGCCGTTACAACAGAGCGGGTTGCAGACTTGACCCCGATTCATACGTGGCAAGGCCGTATCCCGACGCTCGCCCCGCTCGTATTCTTAGCCCACCAAGATGTTGTTCCAGCCCTTGGCACAGATTCAGGGTGGGATTTCCCGCCTTTTGAAGGGCGAATCGTTGATGGGTATATTTACGGGCGCGGGGCCTTGGATGATAAAGGCTCTTTGATTGGGATCTTAGAAGCGGCGAATAAATTGGCTATCAGCGGGTTCACGCCAAAACGGACATTAATTTTCGTTTTCGGCCATGATGAAGAAGTCACGGGATTCGGTGCCAAAGCTGCGGCGGATTTAATGGAAAGTCGCGGGATTTCCCCTTACGCCGTCTTTGACGAAGGTGGCGCTGTTATATCGGGTCTTGTGACGGAAGGCGCGGCTGCGGTTTTAGGGGTGGCCGAAAAAGGATATTTAACCCTGACCCTTACATCACAGGCGGTTGGCGGCCATTCATCTGTACCGCCCGACTATACGGCGATCGGGGCTTTATCGCGTGCAATTGCTGCGCTTGAGGACAATCCCTTTAAACGCGATTTTGATCCTGTCAGTCGCGAAATGCTTAAAGCCCTTACCCCGTATCAATCTTTTGCAAAGCGGGCTTTGATGTCAAATCTTTGGTTGTTTGGCCCTTTGGTCAAACGATCTATGCTAAAAGAGGATAGTACGCGCGCCTTATTGGGAACGACAATCGCGCCGACAATTTTTAACGCAGGCTTTAAAGAAAATGCCATGCCGCGCGAGGCCGTGGCTATGATCAATTTCCGTCTACATAGTCGTGATAGCGCACAATCCGTAATCGATCATGTGACGCGCGTGATTGATAATCCCAAAATTAAAATCACTCAACCCGAGAGCTTGGCTTCGGAAGCCTCGCCAATCTCGCAAATCGGAACAGGGCCGTATAAAATGATCGCGGATGTATTGGGTATGAGTTTCCCCCAGACACCGATTGTTCCCAATACAGTGACGGGGGCTACAGATTCACGGTTTTTTACCAATGTAACGTCAGATATTTACCGTTTCACCCCGATCCAAACGACTGCAGAGGATTTAAAAGGGTTTCACGGTATCAATGAACGGATCAGCATAGAAGCACATAAACGCTCGATTCAGACTTATCATCTGCTCATGCAAAGATCTGGCGAAACGCCTTAAGCGGAATTAAGTGTAGAAATTTCCCATTCAAAAGGAATGAGCGCATTGAGTTGTTCGCAGGATGGCTCGGCTTGCGTTGCGGCGAAACAACTCGCATATGTACCTGTATTTAGGCGATACCAATCCTGCATCAAATCCGCTTGTTTTTCGATCGGGTAATCGACAAAATTTTCCGCCTCTGAAAGCGCATATTTATAAACCCAATTTTTGGGATTACAGAGATATTTCAGTGCTGTTAATTGCCCCGTTGAATATTGCCAGACATGGCAAAGCTCATGCATTAAGAGGGCTTGAATGTCTAAGGACTGTTGTGTGAAATCAAACGGTGCATGTGGCCAATAGATTCTATTACCGCGTACCAAAATTCTTTTTCGCGTCAGTGGATTGTGCGCACGATTAATAAGGATAACACTAGAAATATCAAATTGCCGTGTGAAATCTTTTGGGAAGAGGGCGATTTCACTATGCGTGAGGAGACGTTCTACCGAGCGATATATAGGGATTTTTGTTTGAAAATTCACACCTTCAATTTACGGCGTTTTTGTCCTGTTTTCAAGGCAGTCTTTGCGGTGTAAGGTTTATAATGAACCGACCCTTTTAATTCGAAAATAACGGTGTGTATTAGAGCGCTATGACAGACCGAAAATTCCCCAATGATTTTATTCCCGCAACACGTCGTGAAGATACAGGCCGCCTGACAACTTCTGAACTCGTGGCGATGGCGTGGGATGATGACACCAGTTTTGATCAAATTAAAACCCAATCGGGATTGTCCGAGCCTGAAATCATCAAAATCATGCGTCAACATATGCAACCCAGTAGTTTTCGTATGTGGCGCAAACGGGTCAGTGGACGGGCCAGCAAACATGAAAGGAACAAATTGAAATGAACGGTTATGAGATAAAGTCGGCTTAAAATATAGAAGCCCGCAAGCTGTTTGATGTCTTACAAAGTTTAGTCAATGAAATCGGACAGGCTTCGGACAGGCTTCGGACAGGCTTCGGGCATGATAATGTGCCGACTTGTTTAGCTTAGAGTGGGCATTGGCTGGACATGGATTGGGCATGGATTGGGCCTGGATTGGGCAAAGTAAAGTTGCGGATTGCATGCTCTCTTAAACCATGACCGATTACGGCCTCAGTTTGTTATTAGGGTGTTTGCAGGCTAGCACCCTATAAAAGTTTCTCCTTTTGTGTTGTCTTAGACTCAGTTACACAGTCAACGCAGATCTACGGATATGAGGAACTACCATGCTATCAATTTTTGAAATCGTCGCTTTGTTGCTCGTATTGTCTGCCTTATTCTCGTGGATCAATCACGCTTTCCTAAAACTACCCCACACAATTGGCCTCTTGGTTATGGCCTTACTCGCCTCCTTCGTGTTGTTAGGGTTAGAAATTGCTCTGCCCAATCTTGGTCTTACGGAAACTCTGCGCGGCGCGATTGGGCAGATAGATTTTAACGCGACGGTTATGAACGGTATGCTCGCGTTTCTTTTATTTGCGGGGGCTTTACATGTCGATTTTGGTTTTTTGAAATCCGAGAAATGGGCGATTGGCTCTATGGCTACAATCGGGGTTGTACTCTCGACTTTTATTGTCGGTACAGGTTTTTATTACCTCGTCAAAATGTTTGGTATTGAAATCCCGTTTATATGGGCTTTGGTCTTCGGGGCCTTAATCAGTCCGACAGACCCGGTCGCCGTCCTCTCTATCCTCAAAACCGTGAATATGCCGCAGAGTTTGGAAGCCAAAATTTCAGGCGAGAGCTTGTTCAATGACGGTGTCGGCGTGGTTGTGTTCACAATCATGGTCGCGATTGCGGTTGGCTCGGGGGCGCCTGATGCCTCGCAGGCTATGGCCGTGGATGCAGCCCTGACTGCGGGTCAAGATGTCAGTCATGCTGCGGTCAAAATTGACGCGGCACATATTGCTGAACTTTTCTTTGTTGAAGCCGGCGGCGGGGCTATCCTTGGTGCGCTAACAGGTTGGATCGCTTACCGTATGATGGCGGTGATTGATGAACATTCAATTGAAATTCTGATTACGCTCGGCATTGTGGCTGGGACTTACGCTCTGGCGCAACGTCTGCATTTGTCTGGGCCGATTGCGGTTGTGATTACGGGCTTGCTTGTGGGAAATAAAGGCGCAAACTTTGCTATGAGCGATCGCACTCGAAGCGTTTTATTCGGGTTCTGGGAGATGATCGACGAAATCCTAAATTCGGTCTTGTTCTTACTCATTGGCCTAGAGCTTCTTGTTCTGGGGATTTCGCCAAAATTCGGTCTGATTATGGCGCTTTGCATTCCGCTTGTTTTGTTTGCACGCTTTACCGCCGTCTCTATCCCCATGCGGTTTTTAGGCTTGTTCAAAAGCTTTACCCAAGGCGCAATTCCAGTCTTAACATGGGGCGGCTTGCGCGGCGGAATTTCTGTCGCGTTAGCTTTATCGCTCCCGCCGAGTGAATATAAACCTCTCATCCTCGCCGCGACTTACGGTGTCGTTATTTTCTCGATCATCGTCCAAGGCTTGACCGTAAAGCAAGTCGTAAAATCTAAGGTAAACCCTGACTTGCTTTAGTCGGAATTATTCAATCGTGTGAATCTTCAGCGTATCGGTTGTTCCGGGACGGCCAAAAGGTATGCCTGCAGAGACCATAACAGTCTGACCCGTTTGCAGGCCTAGGGCGTCTTTAGAGACGGTTTGTACACGTTCAAGCATATCATCAAAGCTTTTGGGGTCTTGGGTGACGATGGGCGTGACCCCCCAACTCAGCGCAAGGCGACTCGCGGTGCGTGTGGACGGTGTCAGGCCGATAACACGGCAAGGCGGTCTTTGGCGGGATATGCGTTGAACCGTTGACCCTGTTAACGTGTAACCCAGAACCGCTTTACAGTCTAAGGTTTGTGCTATTCCGCGAATCGAGCGACTAATCGCATCTTCGGCCGTGGGGTTATGGGGAAGGTTTTTAGCCTTACGTTCAAATTCAGCCCAAAATTCTGGATCCGATTCGGCCGCTTTTATGATGCGGTCCATAATGGCAACAGCTGTTGCAGGATGTCGACCCACAGCGGTTTCAGCCGATAACATCACAGCGTCTGCGCCTTGATAAATCGCGGTAGCGACATCTGAGGCTTCGGCGCGTGTGGGCGTCGGCGCGTCAATCATGCTCTCAAGCATATGGGTGGCAACAATAACAGGTTTACCGCGCGCGCGGGCTTTGCGGATAATTTCGCGTTGGACAACAGGGACGCGCTCTAGAGGGAGCTCAACGCCGAGATCACCCCGTGCGACCATGGCGGCATCTGCCGCGTCTAATATTGCGTCCAAATCTTCAACCGCGGACGGTTTTTCGATTTTGACAATAATACCGGCTTTGTCGCCAATGATTTCG
>CALCKU010000062.1 GCA_937965735.1 uncultured Caulobacterales bacterium | reverse complement strand
TGGTATTAACTAATTCAAATTAAAGTCGATTAGACTTTCTATATAAATTTATAAAACGGGTTCGACATGTCGAGCCCGTTTTTTGTTGTGTGTTTTACTCTGAAAAATTTAAGGTGGGTCAAATCACCTGAATTCCTTTTCTTCTAAATTCCTTTCCTATTGATTTGGGTAAATGTTAAAATATAGGGTTCGTTCAAATTAGAGCGTTTCAGTTAAATTCGGAATCAGAGATTAGATTTTCCTTATCTATTTTCTGATGCGCTCTTAACCAGAATTAAAAATTAAATGGCTCTAGGGTCTGTTGACGCTTAGATTTGAATTCAGATGGAGCCGATTTTGACCGAATTTTAGATAGAATGCGCAAATCAGGGCTTGCACTTTCTTACCTTTGAAGCTTACGAGATACCCGATACCCGATACCCGATACCCGATACCCGATACCCGATACCCGATACCCGATACCCGATATCCGATACCTAATCCCTAATACCTAATACTTATTCTGGGTTCGAAGGTGACGATTGACTTGGTCAAAAGCGTCTTGCTGCCAAGCGGTAAGATCAAAATGACCTCTTTCACCAAATCCATTCACACAATTCATTCTTTATCTGAATAAAACGGTCATCGTAAAAATCAGGATTTGCTTTTACGCAAAACTCTTAAATTGAGTGCGTTTAAAGCTATTCAGTTTTGACGCTACTCAATACACATCAGAAATAGACGCGAAAAGCCGAATTTTTAATCCCGAGTCTTACTAAAATACGATAGTTTTGTTAGTAACTGTGGCTATTTCTCATATCTTTGATAAGTCGGTGAGCTTGGCTTTTTATTGACGCGTGATAGGGTAATAGGAAAATTTTTCCCTTAAAGTCTGATTTTTAATGTGTTTTTTCTAAATTAACCGCTAAATTGGATTGTAATATTTGCTATTGAAAGTTTTGTTTTGCCTTTGAATCCTAGTGTAAATCTATCAAATGATGAACGGGCTTTGCTCTCGGAATTAGAGACGCAGAAACATGAAATGGTTGAAACGGTTTTACTTTGGTCACGCCAGAATTCGGGAAGTCGAAATTCAACCGGATTAAAAGCTATGCGTGGATTATTAAAAAGCGTATTGTCTAAATTACCCGGTTCAGTCGATGAAGTGGCTCTACCCAATGGTGAATATGTAACGCCTAAGGGTGAAAAAACCTCCGTGCAATATGAACCGTCTTTACAGCTGACTGTACGGCCAAGCGCGCCTATTCAGCTTGTTTTAACGGGACATTACGACACGGTTTTTCCCAAAGATTCGCATTTTCAAACACCCAAATTTTTAGATGATGATACGATTAATGGGCCTGGTACTGCGGATATGAAAGCGGGTCTGTTGGTTATGTTTTATGCCTTGCAAGCTTTTGAAACGTCGAAATTTGCGAAAAATATTGGTTATACGGTTTTCGTTAGTCCTGATGAAGAGATTGGCTCTCCTGGATCGGCACCTATTTTAGCTGAATTAGGCCGCAAAGCGCATTTAGGGTTAACTTATGAGCCAGCCTTATCCGATGGGTCTTTAGCGGGTGCGCGTAAGGGGAGTGGTAATTTTGCTCTAATCGTCAGAGGCAAGGCCGCGCATGCGGGACGTGAGCATCATATAGGCCGAAATGCGATTGCCGCATTGGCGACGTTTATCGGGGATCTTGAAAACTTGAACGGAAAACGTGACGGGGTGACGTTTAATATCGCTAAAGTCGACGGCGGGGGTGCGCCCAATATTGTACCTGAACTGGCGATTGGACGGTTTAATGTGCGCGTACAATCTACAGAGGATATGCCGTGGGTTTTATCAGAATTTGATCGCTTAGTTGGAAATTTAAATGCAAAGGACGGGATTTCTGCTGAAATGACAGGCGGCTTTACTCGCCCTCCAAAACCTATGGCACCAGCGAATGCAACAGTTTTTGAGTGGGTGCGTCAGGCGGGGGCGCTTTTGGGGCATGAGATTAAATGGTCGCCTAGTGGCGGCGTATGCGAGGGAAATAACTTATGGGCCTCGGGATGTCCGAATGTGGATACACTGGGTGTTATTGGCGGGCATATCCATTCAGACCGTGAGTTTATGAAAGTCTCCAGCCTTGTCGAGCGAGCAAAATTATCAACGGTAATCTTGTTAAAAGTTGCTAGTGGTGATTTTGATGCCCATGCTGTGAAACAGCTGGCGCTAAAGGATATATCAAGTGCAGGCTCTGAATGTTAATTGCCCGCCCTGCCACACTTTCAGATGATAAGGCTTTATTTGAACTCGCGCGTCTAGCGGGGCCGGGGTTCACATCTTTAGCCATTGGCGAATCAGCTCTTTTCAAAAGACTGCAAAAGTCGGTCAAAAGTTTTAATGACACGGGTAAAGTTAGCTCCGATACGGCTGGCGATGATACTGGCGATGATAAGAGTACTGTCCGAAAAGATCAGCTCTATTTATTAATGCTTGAAGATATAGAGACGGGCTCCATTATGGGTATGAGTTCCGTTAAAGCCCAAATCGGTATAACCGACCCTTTCTTTAATTTTAGAATTTTAAACTTGGCGCAGCAATCGGCTGTGACGGGCAAACGTTTTGATATGGAAATCCTCATGCTTGTGAACGAATATGCGGGTGCAAGTGAGGTTAGTTCGCTTTTTATAAAAGAAGAGGCACGCGGCACGGGGGCTGGGCGATTAATATCTCAAGCCCGTTATATGTTAATGGCGAGTGCGCCTGAACGTTTTGGCGAAAAAGTCGTGTCTGAACTCCGTGGGCATGTGGATAATACGGGATATTCCCCGTTTTGGGAGGCGATTGGTCGTAAGTTTTTCCAGATGGATTTCGATGAGGCTGACCGCGTTTCCGCTAAAAAAAACACACAGTTTATTTCTGACCTCATGCCTAAACATCCCATATATGCGGCCCTTCTGCCTGACGCGGCGCAAGCGGTTATGGGGCAAACTCATCCATTAGGGGCCGGGGCGCGTAAATTATTAGAAGCGGAAGGCTTTCGCTATGATGGGATTATTGATATTTTTGATGGTGGGCCCTCCGTGTCTGCTCCGCGTGACCATATTCGGACAATCAAAGATAGTCGCCGCGTAACGGCAACCACAGGAGACGGTGAGTTTCCAATTTCAGCGCTGATTAGTAACGATAAGATCAAGACCTTTCGAGCGGTTTTTTCGAGTCTTCGGTTTGAAGGTGGGGCCGCTATATTCTCGCGTGAAACAATGAACGCGCTAAACTTAAAAAATGCAGATACGGTCAGATTATGGATAAAGAGATGACGCGCTCTAAGGGTAATTTTATTAACGGTAAATGGGCCATGGGTTCGGGCGCGCGCTTTGATAGCCTTGATCCCGCTTCGCAAACGATAATTTGGTCGGGTCAATCTTCTACAAAAAAAGACATCGAAAAGGCTTTTTTGGCTGCGAGAGCGGCCTTTTTAACTTGGTCTGAATTACCACAGGCCGAAAGGCATGCTTGTGTTCAACGTTTCAAAGCGCTTGCGCTCGCGAAAAAGCCTGAAATAGCTGAATTGATTTCACGTGAGACAGGTAAGCAATTATGGGACAGTTTAGGCGAAAGTGGGGCGCTGTCTGCAAAGGTGGATATTTCGCTTAAAGCATATGCTGAACGAACGGGGCAGTCGAATAATGAAACGGCGTTTGGTCGCGCAAGTTTGCAACATCGCGCGCACGGCGTCATGGCGGTTTTAGGCCCGTATAATTTTCCAGCCCATTTACCCAATGGACAAATTATCCCCGCTTTGATTGCAGGCAATACGGTTGTTTTCAAGCCGAGTGAGCAAACTCCAGCGGTCGGCGAAGCTTTAATATCTTTGTTTGAACAGGCTGGATTTCCTGACGGTGTGGTCAATATGGTGCAAGGTGCGCGGGAAACGGGTGGTGCGATTTTTGAAAACCCAAATCTTGACGGCGTTTTATTTACGGGCTCTGCCACGACAGGGGCCTATATTCATAAATATTTTGGCGGGCGTCCTGAAATTATTCTGGCACTTGAAATGGGGGGTAATAATCCGCTGATTGTTTGGGATGTTCAGGACGCGGTAGCGGCGGCCAGTCAAATTGCGCAATCTGCTTTCATAACATCTGGACAGAGATGTACGTGTGCTCGACGTTTGATTGTTGAGACGGGACCAAAAGGGGAGGCTATTGTCGCGGCGCTAATGGATTTTATAGACCGTATGACAGTTGGGGCATGGAATGATGACGCTCAGGCAAGTCTTGGGCCTTTGATTAGTTCGGAGATCGCAGACTTTGTTGTTAAAAAATCGACTGAGCTTGTTGCGCGTGGCGGTATAGCGTTACGGCCTTGTGAGGCAACAGACCAAGGCCCTGCTTTTTTAAAACCGGGGCTTTACGATATGACGAATTGCGCCCTTGAAGACGCGGAAATCTTTGGCCCTGTTTTACAAGTCATTCGCGTTGAAAATTGGAGCACCGCCATTCAGAAAGCGAATGATACAAAATTTGGCTTGGCTGCGGGACTCTTGTCGGATGATCCTAATTTGTGGACTGAATTTAAACGCCGTATTCGTGCGGGTGTCGTCAATTTTAACCGCCCTATAACGGGGGCGTCTGGTGCGCTTCCGTTTGGCGGGCCCGGGGCTTCGGGCAATCATAATCCCGGCGCGTATTATGCCGCTGATTTTTGTGCTTGGCCAATGGCGAGCCAAATTGCCGATACGTTGGAAGCTTTGCCATTGCAGGGTGTAAAGCTTAAAGAAAATCTAAAGCTGTAAGAATTGTAAAACCATGAGCGCACAAGAAGCAAATTTCGATGGCTTGATCGGGCCGACCCATAATTACGGTGGATTATCGGATGGCAACTTAGCCTCAGCTAAGAATGCTGGACTGGTTTCACATCCTAAGGCCGCTGCTTTGCAAGGCCTTGCGAAAATGGAATTGATGATGAATGCGGGGCTATGGCAAGGCGTCTTTCCACCCCATCAAAGGCCGTATATCCCAGCGTTGAGACGGGCGGGTTTCTTAGGCAATGATCGAGATGTTTTTCAGTCCGCTTGGAAATCTGACCCTATTTTGGCGAAAAACACAATGTCTGCTTCAAATATGTGGGCGGCTAATGCGGCGACTGTCAGTCCGTCCTTTGACACGCAAGATGGCGGTTTGCATTTAACGCCAGCCAATCTATCGACTATGTTGCATAGGTCGATTGAGTCAGAACAAACGGAACGGACATTACGGGCAGGTTTCCCCTTTGCAAAAGTTCATACAGCATTGCCTAACCAGAGTTATTTTGCCGATGAAGGCGCGGCCAATCATGTGCGTTTATGTTCTGAAAGAGGCGCCGTTGGGGTTGAGGTTTTTGTATATGGGCGCACCGCATTCGTCGTGTCGACAGGTCAACCATCTCCGAAATTCCCAGCGCGCCAAACGCGTCAGGCCTCTGAATCCATTGCCCGTTCGCACGGTTTAAACCCTTTACAAACAGTTTTCGCAAAGCAGTCTCAAACGGCTATTGATGCGGGTGCTTTTCATAATGATGTTGTCTGTGTTGGGGCTTTAGATACGTTATTTTATCATCAAGATGCTTTTGACGATACAGCCCTTTTGCAAAGCGAGATTAGAAAATCTGCTCAAGGTTTGTTGGATCCAAAATTTGTGGAAGTGCCCCGTCAAGACGTCCCTTTAGAAGATGCGATCAAAGCATATTTGTTTAATTCCATGCTGGTCAAACGACCGAATGAAGATCGTTTGACCTTGATTGCGCCGCTAGAAACACGCGAAAACTTGGCCACATTTGCCTATTGCAATCAGTTGATTGCGGGTAATGGCCCTATAGGACAGGTGGACTATATTGATGTGCGCCAATCTATGCGCAATGGCGGCGGCCCTGCTTGTTTACGTTTGAGGGTTACGCTGTCTGATACCGAATGGGCGCAAGTCAATCCAAAAATGAAGATCACTCCCAGTCAATTGCAAAACTTAAAGGCGTGGGTCAATCAGTATTACCGTGATACTTTGGCACCAGAGGATTTGTCCGATCCGCGACTAATGGATGAGAGTTTTTCAGCCCTTGACGCTTTGACGGTTATTTTAGGCTTAGGCTCTGATTTTTACCCGTTTCAACGCGGGTAAATTCGGCTCTATTTCTATCGTGCTAATGAAGGTGTGTATTTTTTACTTCATAGCACCGTAAAATCCCTTTAAGCTAGTGATTTATACTCCGTAATATAAGGAAGCTGTTACTATGTGTATGTATCACCCTGAAAATTCCACTGATGTTAAAAGCCATGAAGATAAGGCTGTGTTAGAGCGTCGCCATATTGTTCAAGGTTTGGCGGCAGGGGGAATGCTTACTGTGGCAGGGCCTTCGCTGTCAGGGTGTTCGACGAATGCGGCTACAGGGGCTAAACAATTTCTACTTGTTGGGGATAGCCAGTTAAGTCAAATGGCGGCGGCGTCATGGGCCGATGCCAAATCTAAAACACCGACTTCAAATGACCCTCGCTATACGGCACGGTTGAGAAATGTCGGGGCGCGTATTGCACGGGGCGCGGCAAAAGAGTCTGAAACATGGGATTATGAAGTTTTCGATTCCGATGTCAAAAATGCTTTTGTTTTACCGGGTAATCGCGTGGGCTTTTATAAAGGCATGATGGATTTCACAGAAAATGATGACCAGATTGCGGCCATTATGGGCCATGAGGTTGGGCATGTGACAGGACGGCATGCGGCCGAACGTGTTAGCCAGCAAATGGCGGGACAGCTTGCTGTTATGGGCGGCACGATTCTTGGTGGTGTCAGCATGCAGAAGGCTTGTGATAAATATCAGGGCCGTCAGCGTAGTCAGTGTCAACAGAGTGCAAATCGAAACATGCAATTATTAAATGGTGCGCTCGGTATGGGGTTCCAGCTGGGTGTTCTATTGCCGTATTCGCGACGCCATGAAAGCCAATCTGATCTTTTAGGGGCTATGTATATGCACAAAGCGGGATATGATTCTTATCAATCCGTTCGGTTGTGGGAAAAGATGGCTGAAAATAGCCCGTCGCGTCAACCCGAACTCTTATCGACACATCCAGACCCTAGTCGTCGGGCGCGTGATCTGCATAAATATATAAAATACCAAGAAGCCCTTGGTTCTCAGGGGTGGGAATCTATAAAAATGCCAAGTTAAGCGGCCTTAACGCTGCAAAATCTTATAAAATCACGCGATTCTTTAATTTCGTAAGAAACAGGCTTGAGTGCGCGTGTGGCTTGGTATAACTACGAGCAAATTATGATTGTGCCGCCTTAGCTCAGCTGGTTAGAGCGCTGGTTTGTGGAACCAGAGGTCCTCAGTTCAAACCTGAGAGGCGGTACCATTTTTCTTACAAAATAATTCATCTCTTATCCTGCGTAGTAACGCCCCATTTACTATATCTATGTCTAATAGTCGGATGAATCAGATTATTCAAAACTCTAATCCTGTAATTGACGGCGGCATCTTGCAAGCGACAGATGTGTCCAATTTGATGCGTCATAAAGATGAGGCGATCCGCGCCAATGCGGCCCAGAAGATTTGTCGAACTTACCGCGATGTGAGCTTATCAGAGGATGAACGCCGCTTGGCGATTCGCTTGTTAGAGGTTATGGCCAATGACGCTACGGAAATGGTGCGCAGAGCCTTAGCGATCACACTCAAAAACTCCCCAGATCTCCCGCGTGAATTAGCGCTGAAACTAGCGGAAGACATCGATAATATTGCGGTACCTGTTCTGGCAAATTCTCCCGTTTTTACAGATGAAGATCTCGTTGAAATTTTGAAATCAAAGGCGGCGGCGAAAGTGACAGCTGTGGCGCGTCGTCCCTCAGTGAGTGACTATGTTGTTAAAGCGATTATTCGTTTTGGGGATAGTTATTCTGTGGCGGAACTTGCCGCTAATGACGGGGCTGTGCTTTCTGAGCGTTCCGCGCATGAGGTTTTAACGCTCTACCATGATGATGACTTAATAAAAGCAAGCATGATCTCGCGTAAAGATTTACCCCTGCGCGTATCCGAAAAATTAGTTTCATTGATAAGTGATGATGTCGGCCTACAGTTACAATCGCGCCATCAATTATCGTTGGAAATGGCTCTGGATCTGGCAACGCGAAGTCGTGAACGCGCGACATTGGATTTGATTGACCAAAGCTGGAAATCCAAAGATTTGTCGCGGCTAATAGAAATTATTCACGATAAAGGCCGCTTAACGAATGGATTGGTTTTAAGGGCGGCATGTTGCGGACAAATAAAGTTTACGGAATATGCATTAGCCGCATTAGCCAAAGTTTCCCACGGTAAAGCCTCTTTAATGCTCCATGATAGTGGCCCCTTCGGTCTTAAAGCTTTGTCGGATCGTGCGGGGCTCAACCGGGCCGCTTATAAAATATTAAATTCAGCTATGGCTATTTTTCGTGATATTGAGAATACGGGAATGGATTACACATCATTTGAATTCAGACGCATGATGATTGAGCGTGTTTTGACGCTGCCATATGATTTGCCTGTTGCAGAGCAAGACTATTTTCTAGAGAAACTCGACGCCTTAGAAGCTGAATTGGGGAATACAGCCTAGGGCTTAAAATTGCCACTGTGCTAGCTTGTATATTAGCTTGAAAATTGTTCGCGTAGAATTTTTTCGTCGAGTGCATGACCCGCGTCAAAGAGCATTTTTAGCTTTGTTTGACGATCAAGCGAGACTTCCACCTTTGTCACATTCCGAATTTCTTGGCTGTCCGCTGTGGCGCTTAAGGGCCGTTTTTCCGAGTCGATAACCTCAAAAACAACTTTGGCCCGTGCCTTTAGCAATGCCCCGCGCCACCGTCTGGGCCGAAAGGCACTAATCGGTGTGAGGGCCAGAATACCAGCGCCAAGGGGAAGAACGGGGCCGTGCGCGGAAAGGTTATAGGCCGTCGACCCCGCAGGTGTTGCGAGCAATACACCGTCGGAAATTAAGCGTTCTAGGCGTGTTTTCCCGTCTACTGAAATGCGAATATGGGCGGCCTGGCGCGTTTGACGAAATAAGGCGACCTCATTAAAAGCGAGTTCTTCATATACACCGCCATGGGCATGGGCGGTCATTTTCAAAGGGCGTATAGTGGCGACTTTGGCATCGTTTAGGCGCTCTAACAGACCGTCTTCATTATAATCATTCATCAAAAAACCAATCGTACCTTGGTTCATGCCATAAACGGGTAAGCCGCGCCGAATAAGCGTCATATAACGGCGCAATGTTTCTAACATAAAGCCATCGCCGCCTAGGGCTATAATCGCATCCGCCTCAGTCGCGTCATGGTCGCCGTAACGGGCGATGAGAGTCCGTCGTGCAGCCTTGGCTTCGGGCTTTTGACTGCTTGTAAAAGCCAGCTTTACAAACTTTTTTTGTGAGTGGGGCAAAACAAATATCCTGTCGCTTTGTCAAACTATAGCATTTGACCTTCCTGACAATCAAAGACAAAGTGAAATTGTGTTGTGAGCGAAGTGTGAGGCCAATGTGTAAATACTCTAAACTCTGTGTTTTTCAGATGATATGCGCTTTTCTCATGCCGCTCCAAGCCAAGGCGGGGGCATGGCTTCCCAAACCTCAATCGGGTGTTTCTATCATCTCTACCACTAACAGTACGGGTAAACACATTTATGATGATACGGGCGTAAAGGGTGTAGAGATAGATTTTCGTAAAACCGAGAGCCAATTTTACGGCGAACTGGGTGTGTCCAATCGTCTTGCGCTTGTCGGTTCTTTAGGATTGCAACAACAAACTTTTGTGCAAGAGGGGGTTCGTACCGTCGATTTTGGAATGACGGATGTTCGCGCAGGTCTGCGGGTTAAAGCGCTCGAAGGTAGAGGCATGATTTTATCCTTTGAGCCATCTTTGATATATTCGGGACAAAATCAAAACTTTTCGACTTTAGATAAGGGGACATTTATTCCGTCATTGGAAGCGCGTGCACTTGTAGGACTCAGTCGTGAATTTTCTGGGGTTTCCTATTTTACAGATATTCAGGCGGCACGCCGTTTTGGGTTTGAAAACGTCCCGAATGAGTGGCGTTTTGACCTAACGCTGGGCGCGAAACCAAGTGCGCGTCTTGAGCTTTTTGCCCAAGCGTTTTGGGTGGATACGGATGTTTTAGATAATGCCCCCCGTATCGCACTCGCGACAGAAAATCTAAAAGGTCAATTGTCTTTTGTATACCATGAGTCGCCTCTAATCGCGTATCAAGTGGGTTTGACAAAATCGCTCAAGGGCAAGAACTCTATTTTAGAAACAGGGGTGCAAGCGAGCATTTGGCAGAAGTTTTAAAAGATAGGTTTAGAGGGAGGGCTGACATCATATTCACACACACTCTCTCTCTCTCTCTCTCTCAGCTTTCTTCGCGTACTTAAAGCATTTCAATTAAATTCAAAATTAGGCCCTGTCGCCTATTTGCTGATGGGCTCTTGATCCTGATTAAAACTGAATGGCTCTCGTCGGGCTTTTATTCGCCTTTAGGTGTCGTTCTTTCTTTTAGATAGATTTGTAAATTATCGCGGTCTTCTTTTTTGCGTAACCCAATAAAAGACATACGGTTTCCAGGCATATATTTTGATGGATTCGCCAAATATCCATCCATCGTTTCATCGTTCCAAATAATGCCCGAATTCATCATAACTTTAGAATAGGCAAACCCATCTTGTTGACCGGCTTTCATGCCGTAAATGTTCCAAAGATTGGGACCGACCTTATGTCGTCCTCCTTCGTTCAAAGTGTGACATGTCCGACATTTTTTATAAACCTTGGCTCCCAATTGAGACACCAATTGAGCTTCTGTCTGATCGGGCGCAGAATTTTGCGCAATTTGAACCTTTGGTGTTGATTCCGATATAGGTACGATTGGTACTGTGCTTGAAGTTTCAGCTTCATTTCCCGAACACGCCATTAGCATAAGAATAGGCAGGCCATAAAAAACTTGATATAAGGGCTTACCTTCGCATGTCTTTTTTAGCGTCTGATAGAGAGTCGTATTTAGAGTCATGATTGTTTCCTGAAAGCATAATGGCGTTGCGATAGACACGCATGATGTTGATAGTAATCAATCTGACTATGCCGTCAATTCGAATGCTGAACGTCAATTTGAATGCGCGGCGTTTTGGGTCTTTTAGAGCGGATTTTTTTCTGGCATAGGAGCGTTGAAGATAGGAGATTACTATGACGTATTCGGCCCCTGTAAATGCGATGCACTATTTGCTTAGGCATGCTGTTGATATGGATGTAATATTAGAGAGCGCCCAACACAGTGAGGTCAGCCACGATCTGATTTCTGATATTTTGTCTGGGGCGGCTTCCTTTTCTGAAGAGGTTCTGGCCCCGTTAAATTGGGGCGGCGACCAAAATCCAGCCACTCTAGACAATGCGAGTGTAACCGCTTCACCTGGATTTAAAGACGCTTACCAAGCTTTTGTAGAGGCGGGGTGGCAGACTTTATCAATGCCTGAATCTATTGGCGGTATAGGACTCCCGCAGGTTGTTAGCGTGGCCGCGAATGAAATGATTTATGCGTCTAATATGGCCTTTGGTCTTTGCCCGATGTTGACCAGTAGCGCGGTAAAGGCGATTGATGCCCATGCCAGTGCGTCTTTAAAAGCCACATATCTTGAAAAAATGGTGACGGGGCATTGGTCAGGGGCAATGTGCTTGACCGAACCACAGGCGGGGTCTGATTTGGGGCCTGTACGGACAAAGGCAGAGCCGCTTGGGGACGGAACTTACGCAATTTCAGGGCAGAAAATTTACATTACTTGGGGCGACCATGATTGTGCTGAAAACATAATTCATCTTGTACTTGCGCGTCTGCCGGATGCCCCAGAGGGTTCCAAGGGTATTTCATTATTTCTGTGTCCAAAATATTTTGTCGAAGAAGACGGTACGCTTGGTGCGAGAAATGCGTTCAAACCGATTGGTCTTGAACATAAGCTTGGCATTCACGGCAGTCCAACATGCGTTATGGAATTTGATGGCGCCAAAGGTTGGATGATCGGAGAGCCGAATCGCGGATTGTCTTGCATGTTCACCATGATGAATGAGGCGAGATTATTTGTGGGCGTGCAAGGCGTTGCTATTGGCGATCGCGCCTATCAAGCAGCCTTAAATTATGCGCGTGAGCGGGTTCAAGGACGTGTGAGCGGTGAGGCCGAAAAGAACGCCCCAATCATTGGACATCCCGATGTGCGGCGTATGCTGATAGATATGAAAGCCCATCTTATGGGGGCACGTGCGATTTGCATGGCGACAGCGGCAGCAGGGGATATCGCGCTGATTTCTGAAGACCCAGATGCGGTAAAAGCCCATCATGTCCGCGAGGCGCTTTTGACGCCCATTGCCAAATCATACGGGTCTGATGCAGGTGTGTCGGTGGCCTCGACAGGTGTACAAGTTCACGGGGGCATGGGCTTTGTTGAAGAGACGGGCGCGGCGCAACATTACCGTGATAGTCGTATCGCCCCGATTTATGAAGGCACAAATGGAATCCAAGCGATTGATTTGGTTGGACGAAAGCTCAAGCGGGACGGCGGCGCGGCTATGCAGGCTTTGATTGCTGACATTCGGGCTATTTCTAAAAATGTTCAGGCGAGTTCTGGGGCTTTAGGTGAAAAGGCGGATGTTTTCGAAAAAGCCATTGCAAACGGGGCGGGTTTAATGACTGCGGCAATGGATATACTCTTGTCGATGGATGATAAAGGTGCGCTTTCAGTCGCAACCGATTATCTAAATCTATGCGCTGATATTCTTGGCGGGGCTTTATTGATTAAGGCCGCGTGTAACGGGCTTCTCTCTAACGACCCATTGGCTCCGAATATGACAGCATTGGCGTCTTATCATGCAATTTCAATTATGCCGCGAGCGAGCGCTCGGTTTGAGGCCATTCAAGCGGGCAGTGCACCTATATTTGATTTTCCAGTCGATCGCTTAGCCGATTTGTAAAAAACCTTTTTTGCATTTATATAAAGCCTAGTTCGCATGCATTACAGATAAAGGGGCCTATGTCCGCACAAACTCAAAGGCCACGTATCACAGCGCCGCAAATTACGGCGCGTAAAGGTCAAGACCCTATCATATGTTTGACAGCTTATGACGCGCCGACAGCGGCTATCCTCGATGCGCATTGCGATTTGATTTTAGTCGGCGATAGTGTTGGTATGGTCGTGCATGGCTTAACCACAACGGTCGGTGTGACGCTAGAGATGATGATCTTGCATGGTCAAGCGGTCATGCGCGGGGCAAAGCGTGCGCTTGTCGTTGTTGATTTACCCTTTGGCTCTTATGAAGACAGTCCTGAAACAGCATTTCGCAATGCGTCTCGTGTGATGATGGAAACTGGGTGCCAAGCCGTTAAAATCGAGAGCGGCTCTTACGCCGCAGAAACAATTGCCTATCTGGTCGAACGGGGCATACCCGTAATGAGCCATGTCGGCTTGCGCCCTCAATCTATGAATGTTTTAGGTGGTTTTCGTGCGAGAGGCCGCACAAAGTCTGTTGCTAAAGAAATCGTTGATAACGCAATTGCAGCGGATAAGGCTGGCTCATTCGCGGTGGTTGTCGAAGGCGTGTCTGAAGATCTCGCCAATAAAGTGACGAAAGCTGTCTCCATTCCGACCATTGGAATTGGTGCGTCTGCTCAATGCGATGGACAGATATTAGTGACCCCTGACATGCTAGGCTTATTTGATAGAGTCCCGAAATTTGTAAAAAAATACGCGAATTTAAATGATGATATAGAAGCGGCGGTACAGTCCTATGCGCAAGAGGTAACAAACCGTACGTTTCCAAGTGACGCAAACACATATAAATTCACAAAATAAAGTCTTACCTATCCAATTCGTCATGCCCTTTACTGTTGCGATTAAGGGCGGCTAGCGATAGGTTCGCACCGAATTAAAGTGCGAAATAATGCGAGAAATCGCGGTAAGACAAAAGGGGCCCCGTGTGGTCGATTTTATCAATGAAGTTGAAGAAGAACTTCGCAAAGACAAGTATAATGATTTACTACGAAAATACGGCCCTTATTTGTTAGGGCTTATTATCGCAATTGTTGCAGTTGCAGGCTATTTAGAATGGGACAAATCTGTCTCTGATAAAAAGGGACGGGCGACCTCTGCCGCTTATGTTGATGCCAGTAATCTGGAGTCAGAAGGTAATTTAGAAACGGCTTTTCGCCAATTTATGGCGATTTCTGAAAAAGCCCCGGCGGGATATTCGGGGTTATCATTATTGCGTGCGGCTTCGATAAAACTCGATCTTGGGGAGCGGGCAGAAGCCGTGACCTTATTTGATGAAGCTGCGGAACAGTTTGATAAACCGCGTCATAAACAATTAGCTCAAATCAAAGCGGCCTATATATTGGCCAATGATTCAGAATATGAAAATGTAATCTCGCGTATCACGCCATTGGCAAAAAAAGATGCGCCTTATGAATATTTAGCACGGGAACTTCTTGGGTTTTCATCACAAAAAATAGGGGATTTATCTAAGGCGCGACAAGAATTTTCTTATTTATCAACAGTACCAGGGGTTCCTGAGAGTATTAAAGCGCGAGCCGATCAATCTCTGAGCTTAATGCGCGTTGATGCCGCTCTTAGTGATGTACCGCAAGATGAAGTGTCAGAAGATGAAGTGTTAGAAGGTGATGATGTAAGCGACACGCAGGGTGTTTCACCAGATACAGACTCCAAGGATACAGACTCCATGGATGCAAACTCTAAGAAAAACGATGAAACCGCTACGCCTAAAGAGGATATGCCCAATGAGTAATTTGACTTCAAAATCGACGATTACACTGGCCTTAATATCGGTAATGTTTGTAACGGGCTGTTCAACATTAAGCCGTGTTGGGGACCTGAATCCTTTTGCGAAAGATAGCAAAGAAGGCCAAGGTGATGTTGCTGGCGAAAGTGACCGGATTTCGATCCTAACTTTTGAAGATCAATTGAAAGTCAGTGAAGATGCGGCGCCTGGCCAAGTTGTTTTGCCTGAACCTTACAGAAACGCTGATTGGCCGCAGACTGGCGGGAATACTGCACATGTTATGCAACATACAGGGGCCACAGGGCCGCTTGACCGTGTTTGGTCAAAAGACATAGGGAAATCATCTGGACGTAAGGGGCGCGTTTTGGCGCCGCCTGTCATCGGGGATGGTCGTATTTTTGTTGTTGATGCGGGAAACAAAGTGACTGCATTTGATGAGACAACGGGTTCAAAAATCTGGACTTATAAAATTGAAGTGCAATCAAAGGGAAAAACGCGCGTTGGTAAAAGACGTTTCTTTGACCGAGTTAAAGATCCTCTTGGCTTTTCCAACAAGGGTGGACGCGATAAAGAAAGTGTTGGCGGTGGTTTAGCTTTGAACGGCGGTAAATTATACGTCTCGTCGGGTCTTGGCGTGATGATGGCGATTGATGCGGCTTCGGGTACGCTCGTCTGGGAAACCCCTATTCGTGCGCCTCTACATTCGGCTCCAGCGGTGGATAATGGGCGTGCATTTGCTGTGTCAGATGATAATGAGATGTTTGCCTTTAATGCCAATACGGGCGAAGTCATTTGGACTTATCAAGGCATTGTTGAAAGTGCGCGCATGTTAACCGTGCCGAGCCCTGCAATCGTCGATGACACCGTAATCGCGCCTTTTGCTTCGGGTGAATTAGTGGCTTTACGGGCACAGAATGGGGGTGTGTTGTGGCAAGATGCGTTGAGTTCATCGGGTAGCCTGACCCCGCTTTCATCTTTGAATGATATTGCGGCTGGGCCAGCGATTGCCGATGGTTATGTTATTGCCACGGCGCAAAGTGGTGTGCTGAGTGCATTTGATCTGCGTACAGGTCAACGGATTTGGACGCAACCTGCGGGGTCTATCGGATTTCCATTAGTGGCAGGTGACTTTGTGTACACGGTAACAACCGACGGACAGGTTGTGTGTGCTTCAAAACTTGACGGTTCTGTGATGTGGATCACACAATTGCAAAGTTATAAAAACAAAAAGAAACGTAAAAAGCGTATTTCTTGGTCTGGCCCAGTACTGGCCAGTGAGCGCCTCGTATTGTTTAGTTCGCGTGGAAAGATGGTCGTCTTGAATCCTTATACGGGTGAGATACTTCGTGAAGGTAAAACAGGTGGGGATGTTTTCATTTCCCCTGTTATCGCGAATGAAACAATTTATGTTGTGACAGATTCAGCGAAACTTGTTGCTATTCGTTAATTAGCCCGTTCATCGGCCCGTTAATCAGCTCTTTATTCAGATCTGCGCACCGCTTTAACGTTATAAGGGGCATATTGTGTCGATAAATGGTAAGAAATCAAAGACTGAGTTTTCATCAGATAATCCAGATATTTTAGGTGATGCAGGTGAAGATATTATAGATTATTCTAATCCTGATTTTGATGATGAGGCCGAGAATACTCTTGAACATTCTGAAGATGGTCTTGCGCTAAACCCGCTTAAGGTCGCAATTGTCGGACGACCTAATGTTGGCAAGTCCACGATATTTAATCGTTTAGCCGGTAAAAAACTCGCGATTGTCAATGATACACCTGGTGTAACCCGCGACGTCCGTGAAGTCCGCAGTCAGATACGCGGATACGCGGTTGAACTCTTGGATACGGCAGGTTTTGAAAATGCCAAAGGGGATAAATTAGAGGCGCGCATGCGCGCGCAAACAGAAGCTGCGGTCATAGAAGCGGATATATGTTTATTCGTTTACGATGCTCGGATCGGCGTAACCTCGCTTGACCGTATCTTTGCTGGTTTTGTACGAAAATCAGGGAAACCTGTCATATTAGTAGCTAATAAATGTGAAAGCAGCGCTGCCGATGTCGGGATCACTGAAGGGTATACATTAGGCATGGGGGATCCGATTGAAGTGGCCGCCGAGCACAATATTGGATTTCTAGAGCTTGATGACGCCATAGAGCTTGCGCTTCGTAGCGTGAAACGTGAAGATAGTTACGACCCTATTGACCGTTCTGAAAGTCCCGTTCGGATTGCTATTGTCGGGCGTCCGAATGCAGGAAAATCAACACTTATCAATAAGTTGATTGGTCAAGATCGATTGTTAACGGGACCCGAAGCGGGTGTTACGCGCGACTCGATTACAATTGACCATATGTGGCAGGGACGGCGGGTTCAATTCCACGACACGGCGGGTTTGCGTAAGAAAGCTAAGGTTCAAGAGACATTAGAGAAATTATCCGTAAGTGACACACTGCGTGCAATCAAGTTTGCGCAAGTGGTGATAATGCTCATGGATGCTCAAAATCCGTTTGATAAACAGGATATGCAAATCGCAGATCTTTGTATTCGCGAAGGACGGGCTATGGTTATTGGGATCACCAAATGGGACTTAGTGCCCAATAAGTCTGCCTTGCAACAAGAGATCAAGGAAAAAGCAGAACGCCTCCTGCCGCAAGTTCGGGGTATTCCTGTTATTATGTTCTCTGGCCTAACGGGCAAGAGTATTGATCGTTTATTACCCGCTGTTGAACGCGTGCAAACGGATTGGAGTGCCGAGTTAAAAACATCTGAGCTGAATGATTGGTTGTCTGAAAAAATCCAACGTCATCCCCCGCCAGCCGTTCAGGGGCGGCGCGTCAGGCCAAAATATATAAGTCAGACGAAAACCCGCCCCCCCACATTTGTTTTGAAATGTTCGCGTGCGACATCTTTACCAGAAAGTTATAAACGCTACCTCCTTAACGGAATTCGTGAAGACTTTGATTTGCCCGGTGTACCGCTACGGCTTTTTGTCAGAGCGGATGGAAACCCCTATCACAATAAAAATGCACGTCATTAGGGCTTTGTCATTTGAGCGCTGAAGCCATCAAGACACGACAAATCGGACACTCGTAAAAGTCACGAATCATGCTAATCTTGCTACAAGCTGGGGGATAAGGCTGTGATTGAACTTCAATGGATAAAAAGCATTGACTATAAATGGCTGGATCTAAACCGACTTGATCTTAGACAGGTCAAGGGTGAGGGCGTTTACGTGATATGGCACGGCGGCCTAAATCCGAGGGTTGTTCGGGTCGGCCAAGGCAATCTTGCTGAAAAACTCGCTCTACATAGACAAAGTCCGCGTCTAATGTGGTATGCTAGTCAGGGCAATCTTTTTGTTACGTGGGCAGAGATAAGCTCGCGCGTTCATCGCGACGGGATCGAAATCTATCTAACGCAATTATTTGCGCCTCTTTTGGTTGATCGTGTCCCAGCGGTTCCGCCAATCCCCGTTCGTTCGCCATTTGGTTAGCATTATGCTGATGCGTATTTTGTGCTGGAAAGCTAGCCGAAGTCGCCGCCATGCCTGCCGCAAGTTCAGCACATATTTCATTAAGATGTTTTAGTTTTTGAAATGTCCAAGGCGGCTCTTCACCAGAGACGACTCGACTGCGCGCCCATGCGGCCATATCTTGTAATGTTTCAATATCCATGCCGTGAATATGCGGTCGTATGGTTAGCGGGGAGTTAAAGCGTCGAGTTTTTTTATAAAAAATCGTAATTATTTTTGCATTTGGGATAAATTGTGAACCTAATCAATAGGATCAACGTTCTAACTGTTTTGAATGTCTATAAAATACGGCGTGTCTCTGAAATTTATAATTTCACCTGTATCCGTTTGCTCCGGAGACAACATATCCACGACTAATTTGGCAATATCGGCAGGATTGGGCAAGTGGCTCGGGTCTTCGCCGGGCATAGCTTTGGCCCGCATGGCTGTGCGTGTGCCGCCTGGATTTATCAAATTAACACGAAGGTCTGTGACAGAGGTTTCTTGCGCATATGATTGCACAAAAGCTTCAAGCGCGGCCTTACTGGCTGCGTAAGCATTCCAATAGGCCCGGTGCGATTGCGCTACACCCGACGTAGTAAATAAGGCTCGCCCTGACGGAGACGCCCGTAAGAGCGTATCTAGAGAGCGTATCAAGCGGTAATTTGCCGTCAGGTTCACTGCCATCACTTCGTCAAATGTTTTGGGGACAACATGGGGGGCCGGTGTGATTTCCCCTAAAATACCCGCATTTGCAAAGAAGCCGTCCAACTTGCCCCAGCGCTGATGGATAATGCCTCCGAGTTGGTCAATCATGTCGAAGTTTTTTAAATCCATTGGCACGAGCGTGGTTTCACCGCCAATCGCGCGTATGGCGTCATCAAGGTCTTCTAATCCGCCTTGGGTTCGCGCTACGGCAATGATGTGACTACCAGCTTTGGCCAATGCGAGGGCAGACGCATAGCCTATCCCTCGGGAGGCACCGGTCACAAGGGTTACGCGATTAGCAAGGGGAAGGGGCGCCATTATGTTACTTCAACCAAGAATGAAAGTTGGTGGTTTGAACTGTTTAATTGTCGATCTCTGTCAATCAAAGGCGTTGGGTAATTACCCGTAAAGCAATGATCGGTATATTGAGGGGACTCTTCTGCACGGTACGCTTCCCCCATTGCCCAATACAGTCCTTCAATGGAGAGAAATCCTAAGCTATCAACTTCTAACATCTCTGTCATTTCTTGTAAGTTATAATTGGCGGCGATCAGGCGTTCACGTGTTGGCATATCTATGCCGTAATGATCGGGATGTTTAATCGGCGGGGATGCGGAACGGAAATGCACTTCTTTCGCACCAGCGGCGCGGATCATTCTTACAATCTTAGTCGAGGTTGTGCCGCGAACAATCGAATCGTCAACGAGCAAAACACGTTTCCCTTCAATCATAGCACGGTTAGCGGAATGTTTTAGTTTTACGCCCATATCCCGAATTTGTTGGGTGGGTTGAATAAAGGTTCGACCGACATAGTGGTTGCGAATAATGCCTAATTCAAACGGAATATTGGTTTCTTGTGAAAACCCAAGGGCGGCTGGAACGCCGCTATCGGGGACGGGAATAATAACGTCTACATCAGCGGGTGTCTCTTGGGCTAGCCTTTGCCCCATGCGTTTGCGAACTTCATAGACACTTTTCCCGCCGACAATACTGTCGGGGCGGGCGAAATAAACAAATTCAAAAATACAGGGGCGGGGTTTTGCATCTGGATAGGCCCTGAATGAGCGGATACCGTCCGAATTGATAACGACAACTTCGCCAGCTTCGACTTCGCGTATGAACTTGGCATCAATCATATCAAAGGCACAGGTTTCAGAGGCTAAAATATAAGAATTTCCAAGTCGGCCAATCAGTAATGGACGTATGCCCATTCGGTCACGCGCCCCAATTAAATGATCGCGGGTCATGCCGACAAAAGCATAACCGCCGTCAACTTGTCGGACGGCTTCAATAAACCGTTCAACAAAATCACCTTTTCGGGCGCGGGCGATTAAATGTACGAGGACTTCGGTGTCACTTGTGCTTTGAAATAATGCGCCCTTTTCAACGAGCGTTTCTCGTAACGTATAGGCATTTGTCAAATGTCCATTATGGGCCAAAGCAAAGCCGCCGAAATGAAGTTCTGAAAATAAAGGTTGGACATTGCGCAGTACGGTTTGTCCAGCGGTTGAATAGCGGTTATGTCCAATAGAAATATGTCCTGGGAGACGGTCAGAAGGATCTTCACCCGTAAAATTATCCCCGACAAGTCCAAGATGCCGCTCGGTATGGAATTTGGTGCCATCAAAACTGGCAATACCACACGCTTCTTGTCCGCGGTGCTGTAAAGCATGCAAACCAAGCGCCGTTAAAGAGGCGGCTTTTTCAACACCGAAAATACCAAAGACGCCGCATTCCTCTTTTATTTTATCCGCATCTGGATCGAAATCTTCCGACATATGGCTCTGCGAATTCGGATCTATGAGTTTTGTAAAATTAGAATGCAGGGGAGCATTCAAATCATTAAACGGATTAGTCATTAGAAAACCCTTCAAGCGCTTTAATCGCATCACCCGCCTTTATAGAATTGGCTTTGTCTTTAACGTCTGCAAAAGGCAGGCGTCTAAGGGCGGCACCAATCTTGTCTAGAATTGGATATAGGGTTGAGCCTTGAATAAAACTAGGGAGCTGAGGCGGTGGTTTGTCAAGCCAATCTCTAATGTCTTTTGGTGCGTCTTTTAAAATTTCGGGTGGAAGCTCTTGCTCATTTTGCATGATACGGTCTTTGAAACTTTGCGCCGCTTGGCCTTCGCGGTATGAGGCTGTTGCGATCATTGTAAACAAGGCCGCAATTACAAGGCCGCGTCCTGCGCCAAATCCTGCGCCAAGCAAGCGATCAACAAGACCAATATCTTTGCCTTTGAGTGATTTCACAACACCCGATAATAGGAATACCATCAGCATGTAGGTGAGTGCGAATGTGCCGATACCCAATGCGCCGTCCGCGAGCCAGCTCGGTTTGATGAAATCTTGTGCAGCAAAGCGGAAACGACCAAAGACAAAGAGTGTAATCCCTGCACTGATAATTAAGGCCGCGATTGAAACGAGTTCACGAAACAAACCACGCGACGCCGCCATTAAGAGTGATATTAAAACAACAAGTAAGACAACGATGTCAAAGCCATTAAATATCCACGGGCCAATAGTCATGCCAAAATCCACCTATATGATCCCGCAGGATCGGGTTGATTAAGTCTGCCAAACAGAATCAGATGCGGCTGAATCAGATGGGTCAGACTTTTCTGATGCTTCCTCTACACGGGTAATTAAGTCACGCAAAGTCTTGATTGCAATTATTGGTAAGACAGAGGCCGTCTTTTTATCTGTTTTAGAAATAGATTGAGCCGTAATGACGCGTTTAAATCCTAATTTGGCCGCTTCTTTAATACGGGCATCCGCGCGTCCTACGGGTCGCACATCACCAGAGAGGCTAATTTCGCCAAATACAACAGCGTCAGAGGGGAGCGCAATATCAAAAATCGATGATGCAATGGCAGCCGATACGGCTAAGTCTGCGGCGGGCTCATTGATTCGTAAGCCCCCCGCAACATTTAAATACACATCTTTCCCAGCAAAGCTGACCCCGCACCGGGCTTCAAGCACGGCAAGCACCATAGCCAGTCGTCCACTATCCCATCCAACGACGGCGCGACGCGGCGTTCCAAACGCCGCTGGTGCGACGAGGGCTTGGATTTCTGTTAGAACAGGGCGACTGCCTTCCAGCCCTGCAAAAACGGCAGTTCCGCTGGCGGCGTCTTTTCGTCCATCTAGGAAAAGTGCCGAAGGGTTGGGGACTTCGGACAGACCTGTATCGCGCATTTCAAAAACACCGATTTCGTCAGTCGGCCCAAATCGATTTTTATGTCCCCGTAAAATACGAAATTGATGGGCGCGATCCCCTTCAAAATAGAGCACAGCATCGACCATATGTTCAACGACACGCGGCCCCGCAATTTGCCCGTCTTTTGTAACGTGCCCAACCAAGATAACGCAGGCCCCGCGTTTTTTGGCAAAACGAGTCAATTCTTGCGAACATGCACGGACTTGGGCCACAGTGCCTGGCGCTGCGGTTAATTGATCCGACCAAAGCGTTTGAATCGAATCAATAATAACAACATCTGGCTTTTCAGCCATCAAACCGTCTAATATATGGCCGAGTGAAGTTTCTGCCGCCAGAGCAACAGGCGTGCTGGCAACTTCGAGGCGTTTGGCGCGTCTGCGAACTTGACCAACAGATTCTTCGCCTGAAATATAGGCGGTTTTAAATCCGTTCTCAGCAAGCTTCCCAGTCGCTTGTAATAGCAAAGTTGATTTCCCTATGCCAGGATCGCCGCCAACTAATAAGGCCGAACCTGGTACAAGGCCCCCGCCTGTCACACGGTCAAGCTCCGCTATCCCTGTTTTCATACGCGGGACATCCGCGCTTTCACCGCCCAGATCAACAAAGTCCATACCTCGCCCTTTTTTGGAGCGCGAAGACGACGTTTTAGACTTTTGGTGCGTGGCTTCTTCGACCAAAGTGTTCCATTCGCCGCAAGCATCGCAACGTCCGGCCCATTTTGCATGAACAGAGCCGCAAGACTGGCAAACAAAAATAGTGGATGGTTTTGGCAAAGCATACTCCTAATGAACTGGCTCAATGCGTGAAGATTGGCGTAATGTCAATAAATGTTTATGATTTGTTCTTGTTTTGAAAGCTTGTTCATTGAGGGCTGTTATAACGGTATACTATGATAATTACGGGAATACCCTTGTAAAAGCAGGGGGCATTGTTAGTTAGGGCTAGTATGAGCGGTTTGCTTAGGTTAAACCGCCAAAAATTATATATTAAATACGCGAGTTAGAGACTTATTATGTCCACTGTTCTTTTAATTATTCAATTGATAATCAGCATTATTTTGACAGGTCTGATCCTTATCCAGCGTTCAGAAGGTGGGGCTCTTGGAATTGGTGGCGGCGGCGGCGGTGGATTTATGAGCGGTAAATCGGCGGCAAACTCTGTGTCCCGTATGACAGGAATTTTGGGTGCCGCTTTCATTCTAAACTGTCTTTTGCTTTCAATTGTTTTCCAAAAAGAAAATCAGGATATTTCCCTCATTGACGATTCTAATGCGGTTGAAAGTTTATCGATTGAACCAGAAGTGGATGCCTTGGAAGGCGCAATTATTGACGAGTCTGTTACACTTGAAACTGAAAGCTCTGACGAAACTGTAACAACGGATAGTGTACCCGATGCTGCAAATTCTGAAGGTCCCGAAGATGAAGATACTGGTACGCCCAAGCCAGATACACCTTAGAGCCTGATACGCCTTAGAACCTAAAAATTAGAAAGCGTAATCGTGATCGGCATTTTTAAAAAACAAAACGGATAGAGTTGAATGCCACGTTACGTGTTCATAACAGGGGGTGTTGTATCCTCACTTGGTAAAGGTCTTGCGTCTGCGGCTCTGGCGGCCTTGTTACAAGCGCGTGGATATTCCGTGCGTCTGCGTAAGCTTGATCCGTATTTGAATGTCGATCCCGGCACGATGTCACCTTATCAACACGGCGAGGTTTACGTCACAGATGACGGGGCTGAGACTGATCTTGATCTTGGGCATTATGAACGCTTTACGGGTGTTTCTGCGGCACAGTCTGACAATATTACTACGGGGCGAATTTATTCCAATATCATCGAGAAAGAACGGCGCGGTGATTATCTTGGCGCGACAGTTCAAGTTATCCCACATGTTACAAATGAGATTAAAAGCTTTGTCCTTTCAGATGCAGGTGATGTCGATTTTGTACTTTGCGAAGTGGGCGGTACGGTCGGTGATATTGAAGGTCTGCCATTTTTTGAAGCTTTACGCCAATTACGCCAAGAACTACCAATTTATCAAACTTGTTATATTCACGTCACGCTTTTACCCTTTATAAAAGCGGCGGGAGAGATGAAAACTAAGCCGACACAGCATAGTGTGAAAGAACTACGCTCTATTGGTATTCAACCTGATATATTACTCTGTCGTGCGGATCGCCCTATTTCAGAAGATGATCGTCGAAAAATTGGCCGTTTTTGTAATGTTCGTGAAAGTTCAGTGATTCAAGGCCTTGACGCCCGTTCGATTTATGATGTCCCTTTAGCGTATCACGCAGAAGGCCTCGATACAGAAGTGCTGACACATTTCGGGGTGGAAAATCCGCCCGTCGCAAATTTGTCGCGGTGGAAAGACATTTCTGATAATTTACACAATCCAGATGGTAATGTGAATATTGCTGTTGTCGGGAAATATACAGTCCTACCAGATGCTTATAAGTCTTTGACCGAAGCACTTGTCCACGGCGGAATTGCCAATCAAGTGAAAGTCAAAATTCATTGGTTTGAAGCCGAAGCTTTTGAAAACTCGAACCATGCAGAACTGTTGACAGGCATGCACGGAATCCTGGTACCTGGCGGCTTCGGTGAACGCGGATCAGAAGGAAAGATCAAAGCTGTCAATTATGCGCGCACCCATGATATTCCGTATTTTGGTATTTGCTTGGGAATGCAAATGGCAGTGATTGAAGCGGCTCGTAATATGGCAGGCTTTGAAAATGCGAGTAGTTCAGAGTTTGGCGAAAACGGTGAAAATATTGTTGGTTTAATGACCGAATGGGTCAAAGGAAATGAACGGGTTGAGCGGTCTAAGGATACAGATCTTGGCGGAACGATGCGGCTGGGGGCTTATCCCGCCAAACTCATTGAAGGTTCGCTTGTGGCCAAGGAATACGGCACTTTAGAAATTGAAGAACGACACCGACATCGTTACGAAGTCAATGTGGATTATAAAGATAGATTAGAGGCCGCAGGCCTTGTCTTTTCGGGACTGTCGCCCGACGGTATTTTGCCAGAGATTGTTGAGATTCCTGGTCATCCTTGGTTTATTGGTGTCCAATATCATCCCGAATTAAAGTCGCGGCCTTTTGAACCCCATCCACTCTTTGCTGGGTTTATTGCGGCGGCATTAAAACAAAGCCGTCTTGTTTAACGTAACAATAATGGGGCAATATAGGGACGTTGACTAAAGAGAGAAACGCGAGGACGGATATGGGCGACGATCGTATTTTGAAAATATCGCCCCGTCTTTCTATTCCTCTTTCTGACATAGAGCTAAGTGCCGTTCGCGCACAGGGGCCGGGGGGCCAGAATGTCAATAAGGTCAGCAGTGCTATTCATTTGCGCTTTGATATTCACGGCTCTGTTCTAAATGCGTGGCACATTAACCGCATTCAATCCCTTCGCGATAGTCGCGTGACAGAGGCTGGTTTAATCGTGATTAAAGCCCAAAATCACAGGACGCAGGCTCGAAATAAGGACGAGGCCCTGACGCGGTTAAAAGATTTACTCACAAAGGCGTTTGAAAAAAAGAAATACCGTATGCCTTCGCGTCCCAGTGGGAATGCGATTAAACGTCGGTTAAAGAAAAAGTCAGAACGGGGTACAATAAAAGCCTTACGCGGCAAGGTCAGAGATTTTGAGTAGAGGTTTTCGCTATTCACATTTCACTTGCCTTAAATTGGACATATCCTGTCTTTACGCAGGGACAGAGTCGCGGCATAAGACATAGCATAAAGCGTTTCTTTAGGGCGCTCGAAAACAGGAATATTATGATGGATTTCATCAAACGCATATTTACATGGTGGAACGGTGCCACATTCGGGACGCTTTTGGCGGTTCGAAAAAGCGA
>CALCKU010000061.1 GCA_937965735.1 uncultured Caulobacterales bacterium | reverse complement strand
GGAGACGCCGCGCGAAGCGATGAGAGGCGTTGGAGTGCAGGAGCGTCCGCGACGGATAATTACTCGGATATTTGTCTCTATCCTTCGAGTCCACGCGCAAAACGCGTCCTCAGGATGAGGCTACGAGTTCACGCGCGAAACGCGGCCCAAGGATGCAGTACAGTAACCCTGCAAATGCCCTCACCCCATGAATTGCTTTACATAATAATCCGTATTGCCAAAGATCAGCTCTAACATTGTGCTGCGCATGAAGTAATGACCAATGGACATTTCTTCTGTGATGCCCATGCCGCCATGGAGTTGAACAGCGTTTTCACCAACGAATTTACAGGATTTACCCAGTTGGACTTTTACAGCAGACGCGGTTTTAGACCGGTCATAGCCTTCTGAGTCCAGCTTTGCGGCGGCCATAAACGACATTGACACCAGTTCTTCCTGATGAATGAACATATCAACCATTCTATGTTGCAGAACCTGAAACTGACTTATCGGTTGACCGAATTGTTTACGTTGTTGAATATATTCATTGGTCAAAGTGCACATCTGTTTACAAATACCAACGCCTTCTGCTGACACAGCTAGAAGCGCATGATCTAAAACCGTGTCAATTCGCTGAAAGCTATCACCCTCTTGCCCGATTAAAGCGTCTTTTGAGACCGTTACATTTTCGAGCGTCACATCACCAGCGGGATGACCGTCTATGTTACGATAGGCTTGAATAGACACGCCCTCTGCCTTTGCATCCACTAAAAATAGGCTAATGCCAGCCATATCTTTATCGTCCCCTTCGGTACGCGCGGAAATAATCAATGTGTCTGCAATCGAAGCACCGAGGACAACTGCCTTATGACCGTTTAAGATATAGCGATCAGCCGTTTTTTGCGCCCGACTTGTCACATGATTCCGCGCGAAACGACTTTTGGGTTCGTAATGCCCCAACCCCATAATCAATTCGCCTGCGCAAATTTGCGGGATAAGCGCATCAGCATTTGCTCCGCCCGCATGTCTTAAAATCTGTCCTGCAAGCATAACCGTCGGCAGAAATGGCTCGACTAAAAGAGCTTTACCAAGCTCTTCCATTATAACAAGCGTGTCCGAGGCCGTGCCGCCAAAGCCGTCATATTCTTCAGGGAAAGCGGCGGACATAATGCCCATTTCCGCTAGGCCCGCCCAAATTTCGCGGCTCCAGCCAGCATCGGATTCAAGGATCGTCTCGCGCGCTTTAAAATCATATTTATCACGAAGAAAACGCGAGAGAGAATCGCGCACCATGTTTTGTTCGTCTGAAAATTCAAAATTCATGATGAGGCCCTATAATCCGAGAACGGCTTTCGCGATAATATTGCGTTGAATTTCATTCGAGCCGCCGTAAATTGAAGCCTTGCGGTAATTGAAATATTTAGCAGAGGCATGCACAGAATGATCGGGCCCTGCGGGTATTTCATTATGCCCTAATTCGCGCTGGAACGGCATTGCGTAATGCCCCGCAGCTTCGACGGCCAAATGGGTGATGCGTTGCTGAATTTCCGTGCCGCGAATTTTTAAAATCGAGGCCTCGGCCCCTGCACCACGTCCCGCAATCTCATTGGCTAGCGCCCGAAGTTCGGTAAATTCAAGTGCCATAAGGTCAATTTCAAGCTCTGCGATTTTACGCTGGAAATGTGCATCCAAGCCCAAGCCTTCTGCGTCCGCCATGACTTTCAATTTTTGAATATTTTTACGGGATTGATGAACGGCGGCAATATTGGCGCGCTCATGCATTAAAAGGAATTTGGCATAAGTCCAGCCCATATTCTCTTCGCCAATTAGATTTTCAACCGGGACTTTGACGTCTTCCAGAAACACTTCATTGACCTCGTGATCGCCGCCCAATGTGATGATCGGGCGTACGGTAACGCCAGGGCTTTTCATATCAATCAGAAGAAACGAAATACCCTGTTGTTGTTTGACATGTGTGTCCGTGCGCACAAGACAGAAAATCCAATCGGCATGTTGGGCAAGGGTCGTCCATGTCTTTGACCCGTTGACAATGTAGTGATCGCCTTCGCGTACCGCACGGGTTTTCAGGCTCGCAAGATCAGAACCTGAACCCGGCTCTGAGTAGCCCTGACACCACCAAATACCGAGCGAAAGAGTCGGCGGTAAAAACCGCTGTTTCTGCGCTTCACTGCCAAAGGTGTAAATTACAGGCCCAACCATTGCGATGTTAAACGCCAAGCTTGGGAACGCCTCGGCTTTTGCCATTTCTTGTTCAAAAATATATTTTTGCGCAGGCGTCCAATCGGTTCCGCCGTGCTCGACAGGCCAGCTTGGCGCGGCCCAACCTTTGGCATGCAATTTCTTATGCCAGTCAATATAGTTTTCACGGTTAATCTCTTGGTGCGTTCCGCGAACCGATTCTGGCCAGGCCTCTGCAAGGAAATCTTTCACCTCTTGACGGAAGGCTTCGTCTTCTTTTGAAAATGCAAGATCCATAATTATCCTCGTTCATGTGAAATGCATACAACCGCGTCTTATTGCAAATATCGACCCCTGTGTTTTGTCTGATATATAATTTTACACATTCGCACGGCTTTGAATTTGTGCCCTGTGTATGGTTACGGCAATAGCCTGTCAATCTGACAAACGGTTCCTTCGCATGGGCCAATCGTCGCAAAGCGCCCGTCCATCCACCCGCCCTGCCTTTACTCAACCTGCACTCAACCTGTACTCTGCCTTAAGCGATAAAATTCTGATAAACTTAAAGCTATAAGCTGTGGATCAGCACAGTGCTAATATAAAACCATTGAAGAAAACGAGAGGGTTACGGGCGATTACGACCGTGCTTATCATGGCTCTCAACCCACTCCCCCGCGACCACGGCAGAGGCAAGCGAGATTTCACCCGCGAGGACCGTACCCGCAACAATTTCTGCAAACTTTTCGACCTTGCCCGTGCCGTAGCAATCCATCATTTCAAGACATTCGCGTTGCGTCGCAAGGCCCGTCCCGCCGCCGTAAGTCGCAACAATTAAGGACGGCAAAGTCAGCGACCAATAGAGATCATCATTTTCGCGCAGTTCGACATAGGTCAACCCCGCTTGGCTTTCGGCGACATTCGCTTCGTCTTGGCCCGTAGCAATGAAAAGCGATGCAATCCCGTTCGCCGCATGCACGCCGTTATTACTCGTACCAGCAAGCATCCCGCCAAGCATAGAGACTTGTCGTGCGCGGTACATGTCCCGCGTATCGGCGCGGGTCAGAGCGCGCATGAGGTCACGCGGCAGAACGGCTTCGACCACTACGCGTGCGCCGCGCGAATGCAGCGTATTGATGTGCGAGTGTTTCTTATCCGTATCAATCGCTCCCGACAGTGTGTAGGTGACATACCCCAAATCATTGGGAAGGTTTGCCATAATCCATTGGCACGCGGCGTCCGCCGCCTTGCCGCACATATTCTGCCCCGCAGCATCCCCTGTGGTAAAATTAAACCGCGTGAACCACATTCGCGAGACGCCGTATTCTTCGATATGGTGAAGTTTTCCAACCGAAGTCGTTGTTTCCGCCGCGCGTTTAATATCAACAAAATGAGCGCGCATCCAAACACCAAATTGCCGCGCCTTGCGCGCGTCCTCAAAATGAAAAACAGGGGCGCGTTGCATATAGCGCTCGACAATAGTTGTCTTCGCCCCGCCAACTTGCGAAAGTATGCGCATCCCTCTGGAATAGCTCGCAATGAGTGTGCCTTCGGTCGTGGCCATAGGCACATAAAAAGACCCATTGGCATATTCCCCGTCCATCAAAAGTGGCCCAGCTAAACCCAAGGGCATTTGTGTAATGCCAATCGGGTTTTCGATATTGCCTTTTAAAATTTCGGAATCAAAACTAAATTTTGGAATATGATTTAACGGTGTCCCCGTTTCTTCTGTTATAAAATCTTGTCGGGCCTTGATAATATCGGGTTGAAAATTCTGACCCGATATTCTGGGTATCGATTTTGCTGAAGACATTTTAGGCGTGAATTTAGATGTAGAATTCTCATTTTTCATAAATTGACCCTAGGGTTAGAACCCTGTTTTCGCAAGAGAGAGTCCAAAAGGATTATTTGACTGACTGAAGAGATTATTCGAATGTCTGTGAGCCCTTGTCTGTGGGCAATGTCCATTGGTCTGTCTGCGGGCCCTGTCTGTGAGCAAAGAGAAGTCATTCAAGCTCAGTCCGAAACGCAAATCCGTTTACAGCAATAAATCTGCTAATTTTGTTTTATGATAATGCCTATCCCCATATTGGGACGTATTAAATATGGCTCGCCGACGATAAAGATGGGCATCGCAATCATAAGTGAAACCAAACCCACCGTGAAATTGTATAGAACGGTCTGCTGCGAATGACAGGGTTTTATCCGCTTGTACGAAGGCCATACGCGTGGCGACTTCACCCTGTTCTGGTTTATAAAAATTAAAGGCCGCCATATAAAGAAGCGAACGGGCTTTCTGATACTCAACAAAAGCGTCCACGACCGGATGTTTCAACGCTTGGAAACTACCGATCAATTTATCAAATTGTTTGCGCGTATTGAGATATTCAACGGTATAATCAATACATGCTTGCGCCCCGCCCGTCAGTTCTGCCGCGAATAAAAGTGTCGCCGTGAGATGAATATGTTTAAACGCCGCATCCATTTTTGATTTGTCCAGACATGCCTCTTCTGTGATTTCGGTACCGTCCAGAACCCATTCCCAGCCACGTTTCGTCTCATCGATCAAAATTTCGCGGCGCATCGCAGTTTCCAGAATTTGTTCTTTTTCCACGATAAACAGACAGGCTTTCTGATCCAGATTAGCGCTCACAATTATCCATTCTGCGGCTTCTAAATCCAGAACCAATGTTTTTGTTCCCGTCAGGACATATCCACCCTGTGTACGCCTAGCTTGAACATCGCAACGGGTTAGGTCCCATGCCTGATTACGCTCTGACAAAGCCAAACTAGCGGCTTTGCCTTGCGCGATTTGCGGTAAAATCTTAGATTTTTGTGCCAGTGTTCCGCCAACAATCAACGCCTGCGCAGCTAAGCTTGTTGACAAAAACGGCGAAGCCATCATGCGCCGGCCCATCTGTTCACATACAGGGACGACCTCTGTTAGAGACAGGCCTAACCCACCATAGGTTTCGGGTATCGCAATGCCGAGCCACCCAAGCGCCCCGATCTGCGCCCAAACCTTATCGTCATATCCCAAATCGGATGTGATTAAAGCCCGAACCGTCCCTATGGGGGCGTGGTCACGACAAAATGTTTCCGCGCCGTTTAACACGTCGATCTGTTCTTCCGTGAACCCGATCTGACCGAATTGACTCATATGACGAATCCTTATGTCGTTGATTTACGCACTCGAACTTACCGTGTTTTAGGTAAACCAAGCGCGTGTTCCCCAATAATATTACGTTGAATTTGTGACGTGCCGCCACCAATAGTCGCCGAAAATGCATTTAAATATCCGCGGTGCCAATATCCGTCATCAATAGCATTAGGCTCTCCAACGTAATAACCCGCTTTTGCGCCTTGAAGGCTCAGTGCAAATTCATTGATACGCCGCGTATATTCCGTGTGTATAAGTTTGGACATGAGCGGGATAGCTTGCGGACAATCCTGATTAAGCGGCGGGATTTGCGCCCGCGCGGCATTCAACCGAAAAGCCTGTGCATCAATCATAAATTCGACAAGTTTTTCACGAATAATCGGATCCTTTAAAACGGGTTCCCCGCCGCGTTTTGCCATGCGTGCTAATTCCAAAATTTCTAACGGATCGTTTTCCGTAATGAACGTGCCGCCCGCTTGTCCGCCTTTGGCATTACGCTCATACATCAAAGTCTGCATGGCGACTTTCCAGCCCTGCCCCTCTGCCCCCATCAAGCCGTCCGCTGGAATACGGGCATTCGTGAAAAAAGTTTGGGTAAAGCCGTGTTCGCCTGTCAATTTTCGAATTTTATGCGTTTCTATTCCATCAATTTTCATCGGTGCAAGAAAGAAGGACAAGCCAGCATATTTATTCGCAGAGCTTGGATTCGTACGCGCTAGCAAGATCATATATTTTGCGTAATGACCATGTGTTGTCCAAATTTTTGACCCGTTGAGGACATATTCATCACCGTCTTTAACAGCGCTCAATTGCGCATTCCCCAAATCAGATCCGTGTTCAGGTTCGGAAAATCCTTGGCACCACATGTCTTCAGCCGATAAAATATTCTTGATATATTTTTGCTTATGTGCCTCTGTTCCCATATCAAGTATGAGTGGCCCCGCCCATCCAAGACCAATGGCATTTAACATAATGGGCACTTTGCGTTTCCGCATGACCGCTGTCGCGGCATCTTGATGGGCTTGTGATAACCCGCCGCCGCCATAAGCTTTGGGCCATGCCGCCCCAAGGAAACCCGCCTCATAAACTTTGCGTTGCCAATCACGCAGAAAATCAAATTGTTGATCCGTTCCAACTTCCATAAATGTCAGCGGCAACATAAAGTCTGGATATGCGGGCGTATTTTCCGCAAACCATGCTTCAGCTTCAGTTGAAAACGCTTGAACCTCAGATGATATTTCAGTTTTCTTCATTCAGGACAGTTTCTTTCATTTACAATCTCAACAATACATCACGATTGCGTTCACCGCATTATCTGTCAAGTCTATGTTTATGCGTGCCGCGCCGCACTCAGGGCCAAGAGTATCCCGCCGCGCGCAAATCGGAAGTCTCCCGCCACCTATTGTAAAACCCTGTATAAATAGCGGCGTAGGGTCGAATATATGTTTGGATGTCTCAAGGACTGGCGGAGGGTGGCCACACGCTATGACTGCGGTGCACGCATTTTTTTTCCGCGGTCTTCATCGTCGCTATCGTCATAGACTGGAATTAATGAGTCCGAAACCAAGGTATTCTTTAGCTTTCAAAGTTCGCTGGACTTAGCCGTCTAAATAACAATGAACAAAATGAATGCCAAAGTAGCAGATACGTGAAAGAATCCATCTAAGAAACTTTGGAAACGCACATTTGGAGCCGTAATATCTTACCCACCTTGCTTCCAGTTTTACCAAACAAGATGTCTTAAAGCGTTACCGCTGACAAACATGCCAGCGGTAACAATTCGTACTAAGTATTCTCAAAAGACCTAAAAGCCAGCTTGAATACCAACCGCGAATACGTTTGTTGATGCATCATTGACAGACCATGTGCTTCCATCGGGGAAATTACCGCCACTAAGGAAGTTAAGTGGAACATACCCATCGACATGAACATACTCTGAGAAAGCCTTAACGCTTGGAGACAAGAACTTGGAATAACCAACTACAATTTGGTTTTGGCGTTCCCATGGCGCATCATTTTCTCCAGAAATAAATTTACTAAATTCAATAGACAAAGAATCTTTTCCGCCGCCTAAAATTGATTCATCGAAATCATACTTTCCGCCGAGCGTAAATGAAGTTGCTTTTGACGCTGCAAAAACACTCAATGGGTTTGTCGGGTCTGGCACAGCGGTTCCAGCCCATTCTTTTGTTGTTTCTGCAAATTCGCCGAGAATTGTAAAACCACCAAGTTTTGCATTCGCATATACTGCAAATGCTGGATTGTTATCGTCGCAAGGGGTAAAGTGGAACACAGGGTAATTTTGACAGTAAGCGGTTCCATGTTGATAGCTAGCGCCTGCCAAAACATTATTATCTTCGCCGATATTAAAAGAATAGTTTGCATCTACTGCAAAGTTATTGAGCTTGGATGGTACATTCGTGCCACGAACAGGTGTGTTTGCCGACCGGAATTGGCTACCACCTTGAACGGCCATGCCGCGCAGATGTAACCCATTATTATAATATCCTAGCTGCGCGCCATATGCGAGACCAGCAAATGCATGCCAGTTCGTCGAGTTTGTAAATGGACTAACAGTATCGTTCAAACCGAACGGTATATCCATCTTACCCAGTGATGCATAAATTGGAGATTTATCTAAATTCCCCCACATTACATAAGCTTTGCGTAACTGAATTTGGTTTCGATTTAACGCAGTAATCGTGCCTGAACCAAAGCTTTGTTCAGGGTTATATAAAAGTTCCATATAGGCCGTAACGTTATCTGTGACATTTGCATTTACAGATAAATTTGCAGCATGCAAAACTGCCTCAGAGGCTTTTTTTCCAATCTGATTGGAAGATGTTGGATGGCGCATGAGCCAACCGAACTTGCTGTCATCACTCGTGGTTTGATAATTTGCTAAAGCCGTAATGTTACCGCCTAAAGTCACTTTATCTGGTAATTTCCCTTCAGAACGGGCCTTTAACTGCACAAGTTGTCTCGTATTTGTATTGACTGTGTGGTCGAGCATATCATAGCTGACCTTTGCACTGGTTCCGACCAAATTTCCCGATTTCTGTGTTGATGCTGTTATGACAGGCGTCGATTTTTGGAGCGTTATGATCGGTTCCGCGATAGATGTTTTTGCAATATCCTTTGCTCCCAACAAATCAAGCAATTGCTGATTGACTTGCTCTAGCCTTTTAATTCTCGCCTCTAAATCTTCATCCCCTGCAAATGCGGGAGTGCCCGACATAAAGAAAACACTGCCGAGCAGTATTGGTTTTAGAATATTCATTTTGCGCCTCTTTAAATAAAAAAAATGACTGACCTCATGGTAAGCCGACGCAGCGCCTATCAGCATTTATGAAATTTAAAACCTATAAAATACATATTTTATACTACATAGAATGATTATTTATGTGTGTTTGTTTTGCCTACAATTGCGCGTTGCGCCAGCGACTTAAACGCACCAAAACGAACTATGGAAATCAAATTTTTAAATCTAAAGTTTTTTTATTTTGTATACACTTTGTTACTTCATTTTGTTACCATCTCAAATTCAACGGGTAACAAGATCCCATTATTAGGGGTAATTCGAACATCTCTGTCAAAACACAGCCTAAACAGCGAACTTTTTGCTAGGCTCAGGACCTATTAATTTTATGGATGTCCAAGCACGTTAATGATAGATGCGTTGTTTCTGGTATTATTTTTCTTATTAAAAAGGGTCTACTTTGGCATGATGTCCCCATAAAGTACGGCCCTCACAAAAGCCCCTGCAACCGCTTCAAACGGTGGAGCGAGATGGGTGTATTTGATAAGATATTCAGTCACTTAACCGTCGGTGACGAGCCGCCAGTATATTTCGGATATATTATTGATAGATGCCACACACTCATAACGCCAAGCCATTGGCGACGGGAAGGGTCGCCCTGTCATCATATATCTGACCGAAGATCAAACATCCGATTATGTCACAGCCAAGGGTATCCCGCCCTGCCTGATCTGCATCTCACCCTGTATATCCCGCCGCGCGCAAATCAGAAGTCTCCCGCCACCTATTGTAAAACCCTGTATAAATAGCGGCGTAGGGTCGAATATATATTCGGACGCCTCAAGACTGGCGGAGGGTGGCCATACGCTATAACTGCGGTGCACGCATACATACTTTTCAGCCATACGCTTAGTCGCTATTGTCATAGGCCGGATTAGGTGAGTCCTGAGCCTAATGATTGTGATAGAAAGTGAAGTCGAATGAACCCTGTAAACCCAAATGATAAACACGCAGTCTGTCAAAAAGAGGCCCACGATTTTAAAGCAGAATGCGACGCGGTCGCCGCGATATTAGACCCATGCCTAGACGCAGACTTCAGCACGATCACGCGGTTTAAACAGTGGACAATCAATGACATTATTGGACATTTGCATTTATGGAATATTGCCGCCAATCAAACTCTGACAGACCCAAAAGGATTCCAAACGTTTATCACGGAAATGATGAGCGCTTTAATGACAGGGAAAAGCCATAGAGAGACGCAAAATACTTATTTTGACGGCTTAAAAAACCGAGCTTTATACGAAGCGTGGAAAGCCTATTATCCCGCAATGGCGGAACGGTTTTCAAAAGCCGGTGCAGATATGCGGGTAAAATGGGCTGGCCCAGACATGTCCGCTCAATCTTGCATCATAGCCCGTCAAATGGAACATTGGGCGCATGCCCAAGCAATTTTTGATGTTTTAGGGCTAGAACGTACCGATACAGACCGATTGAAAAATGTCGCCCATATAGGCGTCACGACCTATAGTTGGTCTTTTAAGGTCAACGGTCTGCAACCCATTTTACCAAAGCCTTATATCCGCCTCACCGCACCCAGCGGGGCTGTTTGGGAATGGAATACCGTGCAAGCGGATAATAGGATCGAAGGCTCTGCGACAGAGTTCTGCCAAGTCGTTACCCAATGTCGAAATATTGCCGACACAACCCTAAAAACAAAGGGCAAGGCCGCCAAATCATGGATGAAAATCGCACAATGCTTTGCTGGCGGCCCTGAAATTCCGCCCGCTAAAGGGATGAGACGTAAAGGTTAATTACATGAGGTTTACGGGTAGCCGAGCTTTACGGGTAGCATGAGTTTGACTGACACGACTCAAAATCAACTTACTTGGGAGTCTAAACCTTAGACATGTCGGCCTCTTCATCAGTCTTAGAGTGATAAATGAAGATTGGCTCCCTACTGCCGAAGCAAACTCCGCGCGATAATCATTCGCATGATTTCATTCGTGCCTTCTAAAATCTGATGCACACGTAAATCACGCACAATTTGTTCCACTGGGTAATCTTTCAAATATCCATAACCGCCGTGAAGTTGCAAAGCGTGGTTCGCTATGTCAGAGCCTATATCGGTTGCAAACCGTTTACCCATAGCACAAAAAGCCGCGGCGTTCGGGGATTGTTTATCCAACATGTCGGCGGCACGGTAAATCATCAAACGGGCAGCGTCTAGCTCTGTCGCCATATCGGCAAGTTTGAATTGCGCATTCTGAAATTCCGCAATCGCTTTGCCGAATTGTTTCCGCTCTTTCGTATAAGACAATGCCGCCTCTAGCGCTTTTTGCGCGCCGCCCA
>CALCKU010000060.1 GCA_937965735.1 uncultured Caulobacterales bacterium | reverse complement strand
ACAATCCATTTCAAATTATCAATAAACACGTATCACCAAATTATTGGCCACCCTATCGTTTGGACATATGTCATTAAAATAATCCGTTTAAATTTAACAGGCTTAAAGAACTCAAATATCCAAATATGTGTCTGCAAGCTTCGCAGTTTTAGGGTCAACATTACCACCAGACAATATAATGCAAATCGTTTCAATATTCGTATCTCTATTTAAGTGCCCCTCTAATAAGGCGGCCATGGCGACTGCCCCGCCAGGTTCTAGTTGCACACCCAATTCGCGCTTTGCAATTGCCATAGCCACAAGGCAGGCCCGGTCTGGTACGGAAAAAACATCCGATAAAATACTTTGATTAATCTGCCATGTTAAAATACCGGGGGTTGGCGTCATCAGCGCGTCACAGAGACTGTGTTTGGGATTTGACAAAGCAACCCTTTCACCCGTTTTCAATGACATTTGGTGATCGTTATAAAATTCTGGTTCCGCCCCGTAAATCTGAGTATTAGGTGACAAGGTCTGCATAGCGAGCGCAATACCTGCGCATAAACCACCCCCGCCCATGCAGGTAATCAAGGCATCAAATTCTAAACCAGAATGTGCGATTTCTAAGCCCGTTGTACCTTGGCCAGCAATGATATGTGCATCATCATAAGACGGCACAATGATACAGCCTTTTTCTTGCGCTATATTTTGCGCAATAGCTTCCCGCGATTGGGTCTGGCGATCATAAAAAATGATCTCTGCACCGTCAGCGCGAACACCCGCAACTTTAACCGCAGGGGCATCTTCTGGCATAACAATAATGGCCTGAATACCAAGCTCTTTGGCGGCACGCGAAACACCTTGGGCATGATTTCCCGAAGAAAACGCGACAACCCCTTTCGCGCGTTCATCAACGGTCATGGCAGAGAGACGGTTAAACGCTCCCCGGTATTTAAAAGCCCCGACTTTTTGTAAGCATTCAGGTTTGAACCAAACGGTTTTACCCGTCAAAATATCAATTGTATCACTTCGTAGCAGCCGGGTCTTGACCGCGTGACCTTCAAGTCTTTGAGCCGCTTCCAGAACATCCTTATAATCTGGTAACATCTTGGTCTCCTGAGTTGACGCTGTGACTAATAAATGAAACAAAATAAAAAACTAAATTTCTGGAGGAACATATGCTGGGTTTGATGATGAAGCGAGAGCTTTTAATTAGTGACCTTATTGAACATGCGAATAAGGTTCATAAAGACCGAGAAATCTTTTCACTCAATACCGATTTAACAGAACACCGATATACGTGGGCCGATTGCGCCTTGCGCGTCAGAAAGCTTGCAAATGCACTTTTGGACGCGGGCGTAAAAATGGGTGACCGCGTTGCCACGATTGCTTGGAACAATTATCGCCATATCGAAATTTATTACGCAGTCTCTTCTATTGGTGCCGTTGTTCACACAATCAATCCGCGCCTTAAGCCTGAACAAATTGCATGGATGGTCAATCATGCCGAAGATACAATTCTAATGTTTGATACAACATTCGGGCCCATTATTGACGGCGTATCCGCCATGTGTCCGACGGTTAAAAAATGGATTTGCCTGTGCGACGCGCAAGGTCTTCCAGACTACAAAACGAATGTTGAGGATTATGAAGGCTTTATCGCCAATCATACTGATGAAATCGAGTGGCCAGTTTTTGACGAAAACACGGCCAGTACATTATGTTATACATCAGGGACTACGGGCGACCCCAAAGGCGTTCTGTATTCACATCGTTCAACAATTTTACATGCAATGGCGGGTTCATTTAAAGATGTGATCGGCGCTGGTGGAAATGATGTCATTCTGGGTGTTGTACCCATGTTTCACGTTAGCGCGTGGGGACTTGTTTATTCAGGCGCCATGGTTGGCTCTAAACTTGTCATGCCTGGCCCAGGACTCGACGGAGCCAATTTGACGCGTATCATCAACCAAGAAAAAGTAACGCTTATGGCTGGCGTTCCGACCGTATGGCTTGGTATATATAATTATGTAAAAGCCAATAATGAAAGTCTACCAACGGTTAAAAAAGCGCTCGTCGGCGGTTCAGCTTTACCCGAATCACTCTTGCGCGCTTATGAGCAAGAGCTGGATATCCCAATGCAACAGGGATGGGGTATGACGGAAACCAGTCCACTCGGTACAACCTATTGTCCACATTTTACAACAGATTTGGATGACTATGACAGTACTGTACCGCATAAGCTATTAGCGGGTCGCCGTATTTTTGGCGTTGAAATGCGTATTGTTTCTGATGAAGGTGAAATCTTGCCCGAAGACGGCGTAACGTCTGGGCATTTACAAGTGCGTGGGCCTTGGGTCGCCTCTGGTTATTTCAAAGGCGCTGGATCCGACAGCTTTACAGATGATGGTTGGTTTGCCACGGGCGATGTATCGGCTTTGCACCCTGAAGGATATATGGAAATCACAGATCGTTCAAAAGACGTCATTAAATCGGGCGGCGAATGGGTCAGTTCGATTGAAGTTGAAAATGCAGCTTGCGATCATCCTGATGTGGCTATGGCAGCCTGTATCGGCGTTCGACATGAAAAGTGGCAAGAGCGCCCCATGTTGATTGTCCAAGCGGTACCCGGGAAAACACCTGACAAATCAGAAATCAATCAATGTATCGAAGCGAAGTGTGCGAAATGGTGGTTACCCGACGCAATTGTTTTTGTAGACGCGCTCCCGCTCGGCGCAACAGGCAAAATTCTAAAACGCGAGCTTAAAGTTCAATATAAGGATTTTGACCTTGAGGCCGCAAAGCCATAATCGGCGAAATCAAATTATATTAAATCTCTAAATTAAGCTGATCTTTTGGTCAGCTTTTTTTTTGCAAATCGTATGATATTGGTCAGAGCTGTAAATTTATATTTTATAGCTTTGCCAAATAAATTTATTAGTTTTTCCCCGCTCCAACTTCGAATAATCGTCCTTTTTCAGTTAAAAACACAACGATGAAAGAAGCAATGCCGAGCCCTAAAAACCCAAACAAAATCGGCATGATGGTTCCATCAAATTGACGCGCGACAAACAAACCAATGAGGCTAGAAACTGTACTTGTGGCAAAACCATAAGCCGCATTGGCAGTTCCGGCGATCTCGCCTAAAGGCTCTAGCGCCAATGACGCAAAATTCGCCCCCATCATACCAAAACAAGCAAAGGTCAAACCGAAGATAAACAGGAAAACATAAAAATTTTCGCCGCTTATTTGCATAGCAACTAAATTTAAAAGAGACAGTGCGATAAAGGCAAGCATAATTGCGTGACTAATACGCCGCATTCCAACGCGCTCGACAATTCGAGAGTTTACAAAATTTGCTATAGCCAGCATGATCGCGATAACTCCGAACCACAGCCAAAATTTATCCCCTCGACCAAAGGCGTCATCAAATATCTGTTCAGACGCTCCGATAAAAGCAAAGAGCGCGCCAAAGATAATCCCGCTTGCCGCCATATACCCGATGGTAACGCGCGTCGTCATCACTTTCCAATAAGCCGTTGTAATGGATTTTACGTCCAGAGGCCGACGCATTTCGGCTGGTAATGTCTTAGGCAGACGAATTAACGTCCAACAAAATGTCGCCATGCCGGCAACGCCCAAAACACCAAATGTCCACTTCCAATGCGCAAATTGCATTATCAGTGTTCCTATGCCAGGCGCTAGGATTGGAACGATCATAAAGACCGTCAAGACTAATGACATTACTTTTGCCATGACACGTCCCGATGTAACATCGCGAATAACGGCCCCAGCAATGACTCGTGCGCCAGCAGAAAAAACACCTTGCAAGAACCGAACAGCCAGCAAAGCCTCGAAATTACTGACCAACATACACATAAAAGCCGTAAGGCTGTAGCCAACCAAGCTAATTTGTAGCAGGCCTTTTCGCCCGTATCGATCTGAAATTGGGCCAAAGAAAAGCTGTGGTATTCCAAAGCCAAGGATATAAGCAAAAATCACTAATTGCTGATCATTTGCATTCGCCACTTGATAGAAATCACCGATTTGCGCAAGTGCAGGCAACATTGTATCAATTGCGAGCGCATTAAGCGCAAGCAACATGGCCATCATGGCGACGAATTCCCATAAAGGAATATCGATATTAAGAGATGTTTTAACAGATTGAGAAATTGGTTTGGATTTTGGCACAGGGAAAGTCTCTTTCAATAGTCGTCATTCCGACACGAGGACTCTATGACCATCTTCCATAAAACGTGCAATATAAAACTAAAATCTATCTTATTTTTCTAAAAAAGCACTTATATCATTCAAATCTTTTTTTATCAGTGCATGTTTGGGTATTCGCGCCTCTTTTGCAGGATAGCCAACGACCATAAGCACAAAAGGCTTTTCCGTTTTGGGGCGCCCGCAGATCTCTGTTAGAAATCCCATGGGCGCGGGTGTATGTGTCAATGTCCCGAGGCCTGCCGCGTGCAAAGCCGTAATCAACATACCGGTCGCAAGCCCCACAGATTCGGTAACATAATAATTCTTCTTCTCGGCACCCGCCTGTGCGCCGCCTCGCCTTTGTGCAAAAACAGCGATCAACCAAGGCGCTGTTTCTATAAAAGGTTTCTCTGCATTCGTACCGAGGGGAGTCAAAGCCTCTAGCCATTCCTCTGACGCGCGCCCACCATAAAAAGCGCGTTCCTCAGCCTCGGCTGCAAGGCGAATTTGACGCTTTATCGTAGGGTCTGAAATCGCAACAAAAGACCAAGGTTGATGATTTGCGCCGCTCGGCGCTGTGCCTGCTGCGCGAATACAGGTTTCAACAACCACCCGCGGAACAGGCTTGTCTGAAAAATCAC
>CALCKU010000059.1 GCA_937965735.1 uncultured Caulobacterales bacterium | reverse complement strand
ATCTCAAACGATTAAACACAATGTGGAGATCGGCTTCGCCTGATCTTTTTGAACATATAGACGGCCTGTATAGCGGCCTGCGAAAGAAAACCAGCGAGCCAGAATAAGGTAATAAGGATAAGGTAATGAAATTCACACGCTCATGGCTCAAAGAGCATTTAGATAAAGACGCCTCAATAGACGTAATTGCGGAAGCCATGACCCTTGCGGGATTGGAAGTCGAAGAGATTGAAAACCCGGCTGAAAAACTCTCGGCCTTCTCTATCGCCAAATTCATCACGGCGGAAAAACATCCTTACGCGGATAAGCTGAAAGTCTGCACGGTGGAAACGCGCGACGGCACAATGCAAATCGTCTGCGGCGCGCCCAATGCACGGGCGGGCATGACTGTCGCTTATGCCCCGATGGGCGCGTATATTCCAGGGGCGGATTTCAGCCTTGATAAAAAACCGCGTAAAATTCGCGGTGTCGAATCCTCTGGCATGATGTGTTCCTCGACCGAGCTTGAACTGGGAGATGAGAGTGACGGCATAATGGACTTAGATTCGGGCCTGACTATGGGCATGCCGCTTGCGGAGGCGATGGGTCTGAATGATCCCGTGATTGATTTTGAGGTCACGCCGAACCGCCCTGATTGGCTGGGTGTAAACAATATCGCGCGTGATCTTGCCGCGGCGGGGCTTGGCGCGCTTATCACACCAGACGCTACGCCCGTAAAAGGCACATTCCCCTGTCCGCAAAAAATTGAAATTGACGCGCCAGACGCCTGCCCTGTCTTTGCAGGGCGTGTGGTCCGCGGCGTTAAAAACGGCCCGTCACCGAAATGGTTACAAGATAAATTAAAAGCCATTGGCCTGCGCCCGATCTCGGCCCTCGTCGATATTACCAATTACATGTCCTATGACCGCGCGCGGCCTTTGCATGTTTATGACAGAGCCAAACTTAACGGCTCTATCCGAGCACGCCTCGGCAAAGACGAAACCTTCACCGCGCTTGATGATAAAGAGTATAACTGCACAGACAGTGATTGCGTCATCGCGGATGATAGCGGCGTCCTCGGCCTTGGCGGCATTATGGGGGGTATATCCACAGGCTGCACAGAAGGCACAACTGATGTTTTCATCGAGAGCGCCTATTTCGACCCGCTCACAATTCGGAAAACTGCCAAACGATTGGGCATCAATTCCGACGCCAAATATCGTTTTGAACGCGGCGTCGATACGGGATTTGTGACCGGCGGCCTTGAAATGGCGACACGCCTTATCGTGGACATTTGCGGCGGAGAACCGAGCGAAATTGAGATCGCCGGTACAGTCCCGCCCCCGCCCCAAGCCGTGACATTTGACGTGAGGGATGTGACCCGTTTAACGGGACTGACGCTCGCCAATGACACGATTGAAACCATTTTACAAAATTTAGGATTTTGTGTAGAGCGCGGCCCAGTTTGGACAATCAGCGTACCAAGTTGGCGGCGAGACGTGACCGATTCAGCCGACCTTGTCGAAGACATTGTCCGTATTCACGGCTATCACAATCTTGAAGCCGTTAGCCTACCGCCATTATTAGGGCGGCGTGAACCGACCGCAACACGGACGCAAAACCGTACACGTCTTGCACGTCGTGCGCTCGCCGAACGCGGTATTTCCGAATCGATTACATGGTCATTTGTACTACAGAACCATGCCAAAGCCTTTGGCGGCGGCACGGACGCCCTCTTGCTCGACAATCCCATTTCATCAGATTTGAATTGCATGCGACCAAGCGCGCTCATCCACCTTTTGCTGGCCAGTCAACGCAATGCCGATAAAGGCTATCCGAATGCGGCCCTGTTTGAACTTGGCCCTGTCTTTTTTGGCACAGAACCAAAAGATCAAAGCCTCACATTGGCGGGTATTCGCCGCGTGGACGTGCAACGGCATTGGGCGGGGCCAATACGTGTTGACGCACTAACAGCGAAAGCAGACGTTCTTGCCGCTCTTTCAGCCATGGGGGCGAATGTCGATACCCTACAACTGTCAAAGCCTATAGGCGCATATTGGCATCCCGGCCGTTCTGGACGTTTGCAAATGGGGCCAAAAAACAGCCTTGCCGATTTCGGAGAGTTGCATCCGCGCGTTTTAAAGTCTCTTGGCATTGAAGGCCGCGTGGTCGCTTTTGAAATCTGGCCAGAAAACATCCCTGCGCCGAAAAAGAAAAATACGAGCAAATCCAAGTCCGCCCTGACCCTGTCCGAGCTTATGCCCGTCCACCGCGATTTTGCCTTTATCGTCAAAGATGACGTGCCAGCGGGCGCTGTTATCAAAGCCGCACAATCGGCAGATAAACACTTAATCTCAAATGTGAGCTTATTTGATATTTATTTAGGTAAAGGCGTCGAGGATGGCCACAAGTCTCTCGCAATTGACGTGACGTTGTCCCCCAAAGACGCAACGCTCACGGATAAAGAGATTGAAGCTGTGTCCGAAAAAATTATGGCCAGCGTCGCTAAAGTTGGCGGAACGCTCAGAGCGTAACCATAACGCCCCTATACGGAGCGCAATATAGAATGATTGCGCTCTATAGGGCTCTAAATCCAAAACGGCTCTCAAGCCTTTAAGGTCATATTCAATCGAATGGAAAAAATGGAGCGGGCGATGAGATTCGAACTCACGACCCCAACCTTGGCAAGGTTGTGCTCTACCACTGAGCTACGCCCGCTCAAGACGTAATGTAAGATGAATAAATTCATCTCGTGTCGAAGACGCGCTATATGACGCAAAGCTTGAATAAAATCAAGCGTGATTATCAAAAAACATTCAACATATATCGCACCATCCCAAAACCTAACAAAACAGAAAAAGGACAAGGCAAAAAGATGGAAAAGCGCGTCAGAAGAAACTCTGTTTGGCGGAACGCAGAAAACTGGAAGCAGAAAACTGGAATTAGGAATTCATCGAAACGAAAACGCGATTCCCCTATGCGCGCGAAGGCTTACCGCCCGCAATAAAGACTGTTATTTTTGACAACACAGCCTATAAATATAGTGATTGGTATAAGTGAAGATTGGAACAGCGATGCCCGCCACACGCGAAGATTTACTAGAATATTTAGAGGCCCAAAACATTGCGCATAACACGATGGATCACGCACCCACTTTTACCGTTGAAGAAAGTGCGGAGATCAAGGCTGCAATGCCCGGCGGACATACAAAAAACCTTTTTCTCAAAGATAAATCGGGACAACTCTTCCTGTTATGTGCCGAGGCCCACACAGAGATCAAAGTGAACAAATTACACCCAATTCTGGGATGCAAACGCTTATCCTTTGGCAAACCAGACATATTACTGGAAAACCTTGGCGTAATACCAGGCTCTGTCACATTGTTTTCAATCTTAAATGACATTGAAAACAATGTGACGCTCATTATCGACGCGGCGCTAACCCGCCATAAAATTGTCAATTTTCACCCCTTGCGAAATGACGCCACCACCGCCATTTCTAGTACTGATATGATAAAATTTGCAAAATCGACTGGACATGATCCGATTATCCTCGACTTTGCAGATATGAATGCAAAAATATGAAGGTAGGAAAGCCCGCTTAATTATGGACACCCCGATAATGGACACATCAATGAATACCCCAATGGACACTCCAGAAATCATCAAACATGGCTCTGACGGAGCCTTCATGGCCGATGTTATTGAAGCCTCTGCCACGACTGCCGTCATTGTTGATTTTTGGGCGCCGTGGTGCGGGCCGTGCAAGCAGTTAATACCGGCATTGGAGCGCGCGGTTTTGGCGCAAAAAGGCAAAGTCAAACTCGTTAAAATTAACATTGATGAAAACCCTGGCGTGGCCGGTCAGCTGGGTGTGAAATCTATACCGGCGGTTTATGCTTTTAAGGATGGGCAACCCGTGGACGGCTTTATGGGCGCTCAACCAGAATCCGAACTCAATAAATTTGTCGCCCGTCTAACAGGCGAAAGCGACCCGGTTGAAGACGCCAAAACCCTTGTCAGTCGCGCGAAAGACAGTTTGGCGGCAGGTGACATTGGCGGCGCGGGGCAAGATTACGCGCAAGCTTTACAATTGGATCCTGATTGCGCGGAAGCGATGGCAGGATTGGCCCGCATTTATATAGAGGGCGGCAACGAAATCGGAGCCACACAACTGATCCATTCAGTCTCTGATAAAATCGCGAGCCATCCCGAAATTGTTGCGGTTCGCGCAGCCCTGAACCTCACGCAAAATGCACCAGCCCCAGATGAAAGCGAAAGCGTGCTAACGCCCTTGCGCGCGGCTGTCAGTACAAATCCAGACGATTTAGACGCACGGTTAAAGCTCGCAAAAGCCTTAGCTTCAACAGGCGATAATGCAGGCGCAGTGGAACATTTGCTCTATTCCATAGGAAAAAACCGCGCATATAAAGACGAGGCCGCGCGTATGTTCCTTCTCACAATATTTGAAGCCGAAGGAACAGCGTCACCCATCTCGGTTGAAGGGCGTCGCGCCTTATCGTCAATCTTGTTTGCATAAACCCGATGAGCGTTTATTATAAATCACTCGCAAAGCGAACGAACCCAGCAATCATTCCGATCTTTCCGCTGAATGGCTCTGTGCTGTTCCCCGGATGTGATTTGCCGCTCAATATTTTTGAGCCGCGCTATTTGAATATGATTGAGGATGCCCTCCGGGCTGACCGGCTGATCGGCATGACCCAAGTAAAAGAAGAGGGATCGATTGAAAAAATTGGCAGTTTAGGCCGTATCACACAGTTTTCAGAAGCGGATGATGGGCGCTATTTGATTGTTCTAAAAGGCCTCAAACGCTTTCGGATCTTGCAAGAAATAGAAGATAAAGCGCCTTACCGCCAAGCCCGTATTAGCTTTGACGAGTTTTCCGCAGATATTGATAGCCATGTCGGGGCAGATTTACCTGCGGCCCTGACGGGATCTAGCACAGGTGACCGTAATGCGTTGACGGTTGCCATGAAAAGTTTTGCCAAAACTTTAGGCGTGAACGTGGATTGGAAAGCTTTATCTGAAATCCCGCTCCCCAATCTTGTCGATCAAGCGTCTATGATTAGCCCTTTCAAACCCGTAGATAAGCAGTCCTTGCTCGAAGCCAAAGACACGGATGAGCGCAGGCGGCTTTTGATTGGCCTTATGCATTTATATGCCAGTCTTGATTCTGGCGACTCGAATAAGACACAATAAGAGTGTCGTGTTTGGTCGTTTATCTTATTTGAAAGGTACACTGCCTGAAAGGTTATCATGTCTGATAAAAATACGCCTGAGCCCAGTTCGGATGAACACGGCAGGTCAAAAACGCAAAACCTATCCAAGATTGATCCAAAAGTCCTCAATCTTTTAATTTGTCCAAAGACGCATGGCCCCCTTATTTTCGATCCTGAAAACAATGAGCTTTTGTCAAAAAAGGCGAAACTCGCTTATCCAATTCGAGAGGGCGTTCCGATCTTACTCATTGACGAAGCCCGTCCGCTCTAGAAGCCGTAAAGACTGAGAGAGAATAAGAACAAGGAGCATTTAATGCCTGATTTAGAACAGACGACGCTAAGCCAAGCCCAAAAAGACGCTTTAGACGCCGCAACATTTCGACGCCTGCTCAAACATTTGGATGAGAACAAAGACGTGCAAAATATTGACCTCATGATTCTTGCCAATTTCTGCCGTAACTGCCTGTCAAAATGGTATAAGGCAGAAGCGGATGCACAAAACATTTCTGTCGATATGGACACAGCAAGAATGCGCGTATACGGCATGGATTATACGGAGTGGAAAGACAAATTCCAACCGCCTGCAACCCCCGAACAACTCGAAGCCTTTAACGCCCGGTCAAAATGTTAAAGCGAGTCCTTTGAACACATAATCCACGCGCGCGACACGGCATTACTCAAATACGGACTCGACAAGCTCAAACACATTGCCCTGCGGGGTTGCACTGACCTGTACCAATTTCCCAACGACATTATCGGCCATTAGGGCCTTTAAAACTCGCTCAGAATTTAAGGCCGCGCGCGCGTAAAACCGCTCACCTGTTGCCACTAATTTACCGATAATGAGCGCGCCGACAGGCACGCTGCGCGCATGGATGACAATATGACTTTCAATAATTCCACGCCCTTCAGCTTTAACAGTATGCGGGTGTGGTTTGGATATATTCAAGGCCTCTTGCACGGATTGAGCGTTCACGCTCGCCTTGTCGTCTTGCGGTGCTTGGTTAGAATAAATCCCAACGGAATGTTTGGACATCCACCCACCATTCCCATGTATAAGGCCATAATCCTGCGTATGATTTTGCAAAGTCTCAACCATCGAAACAATCGCATGTAGGCTATAATTATTCCCAGGCCCGCCAAAAAAGGGCAGCCCACCTGTTTGCGTTAAAGGACGTGGATCATCTGGCTTTAAACCGAGCGTTTGGCACGCATTAAACACCACAACAGGGAAACAACTATATAGGTCAAAATGCTGTATGTTTTTGGCTTCAAGATTGGCAGCCCTCAAAGCTTCTGTTAATGCCGCGTCTAAAGCCGCAGATTTGTGTAAGCTTTCGCGCTCTAATAACAATTTTTCTTCGGTATCCATTGCCCCGTGTAAGAACACCCATTTATCACGTGGCACGCCGAGGGCTTGCGCTTTACCCAGTGTTGTCAATAAGACCGCCGCCCCTTGATTGACCCCGTCTTTGGCCACGAAATGCTTTAGATAAGGTGTTGTTAACTGGCGATTACGAGGGGACTTACGGGCCAGTTCAGACTCAGTGAAACGTTCTGGAAACATAGCAAAAGGGTTCGTCTCTGCCACCTGTGAAAACGGGGCAAAAAGCGCGGCCATATTTTGTAGATAAGGCTCGGAAGCCAGACCAAGAGCCGCACGACGCGCTGTTTCCATAAATGCATAATATAGCATGGGGTCAAACAGACCATGATTAACCTCTGCTGGCGACACCATTTTAGTGACATCGCCAAAGCCGCGATCTTCAAAAACACACCCCTCTGGCAATTCTGGTGCTTCCGCCCAATCCAACATCACATCCCGTTTTTGCGCGGCCTTCATATTGCCTAACGCTTCCCCGCCGACAATTAACGCCATTTCAAAATCACCCCGCTTTAACAATTCACAGCATTCGGTCACAAGTTTTTGCGGCGACTGCCCACCAATGACATCATAGATTAAATGCTTTGGACGCGCGCCAATACGATTAGCGACAGACAGGGGAAAGGTCTCCGAGCGGCCAAAGGGCGAGCTATAGGCTGGAGAACTGTCTGAAAAGGTTCGAACAGAGGCAATTAAGTCAATATGCGCCGCTAACCCCTCAACAGAAACCCTATCATTCGAAACCGCGTCATTTTCCAAAGCATTACCTGACTCTAATGTGTCGCCTAAAGCATTCAGCGCCGCTTGCGCCGCACGTCCCGCAATATCTGCGGGCGAAAGACACTTTGATAAGTCCTCTGATAATGGTTGCATATATTGCCCCCCCGCAATGAGAATGGGCGTCATCATATTTATGGGTTTTGGTGCGTTCATAGCCTTTAATGTAGACAGTTTATGCGCTTTTGAAACGAAAAAATAAGTCTGTTTGTTCAATAGACGCAAGAAGCCCGAGAAATCTAAACCCATCCCCATCCCTTACAGAACTCAAGCTACAATTCTCCTTGCTTACATTACCCGTGCTTTCCGCTTGTCGGATTTAAACTTGCACTCTACACTTTCCATATGAGCGATATGACCCCGAACCAAATCAAAGCCGCCCTTGAAGCTGGCATTATTACACAAGCGCAAGCGGATGCGATGGCCGCAAAGGTGCGTGAAAAAGAAACTGGAAAAATTAAAGCGATTGAGCGCGAAAGCGACACGCCCGATTTAAGCCACCATAGAGATGCGGCTGTCATTGGGAATGAGGAGAATCTTCGTTTTATACGCGGGTTTTCAGATGTATTTATCGCCATTGGGATTACTCTACTTGCGCTTGGCCTATCCGCCCTTTCGGCCATTTTAGGCGGCGGCTTGGCATCTCTGGGGAGTGCCGCGATTATGGCGTTAATGGCCGATTATTTTGGACGTAAGAAACGGGCCCATCTCCCCACACTCATCACGGCTTTGGCATTCCTTATTTTTACACAACAAGGTGTCGGCGGATTTTTATCGGATGCCGGTTTTGGTTCAGGGATTACCGCTGCCTTAATCACGCTTTGTGCAATGCTATTATTTTACATACGCGTACGATTACCCTTTTGCATGGCCTTAATTGCCCTTTCGCTTTTGGCTTTATTTTACACCGTTTTGTTTGAAATCATGCCCGGTTTCACGAAAGGTAATCTTGGCTGGGTGCTTGTCTTAGGCGGCGCCTCTACTTTTGCCGCCGCACTTTTTTACGACACAAAAGATCTACACCGAACAACACGGTTTTCTGACAATGCATTTTGGCTACATCTTGCGGCTGCCCCCTTGATTATCCACGGACTCGCAACTGAAGCTGTATCCATGAAAGCGAATATGGCCTTTGGTCTGGTGCCTATGGTTGATTTAAAAGAGACAGATGCTGCGCTCATTCTTATTATCATTGGCTTTATAACCTTCATTGGTCTTGCAATAAACCGAAGAGCGCTGATTGTGTCCTCATTGGGATATGCCGCCTTTGCTATTGGCTACCTCGTCAAAAACACAGGCGTTGGATTCGGGACAGTGATTACAACTACATTGCTGACACTCGGTGCGGCGATTGTCTTTCTAGGTGCGGGCTGGCACACAGCCCGGAATGTCGTTTTAAAAATCTTGCCAAAATGGCGAATTTTCCCGCCGCCTTATGATCCAAACTTTACACCCAAATAGGTGAACCGTATGGCGAAACCCACACAAGCTGACAATAGCCTTCCCCCGCATATTACAATAGAGACCCAAATCTCGGACGAAGACGCGGCGCTGAATGCGGAAGTGGAGCAAGTTGAAAAACTTGCACGGCTTATGGATAGTCAATTTAATATACCGGGCATTCCAATCGCGCTTGGCCTCGATACGCTGATTGGCCTGATCCCCGTAATCGGGGATACAATCGGCCTCTGCATTGCGGGCTATATTGTGCTGAGTGCGGCCAGTTTCGGCGTACCCGCCCATATACTTGCAAAAATGCTTTTCAATATATGGATCGACTGGCTCTTTGGCCTTGTGCCAATTATAGGCGATATTTTTGATACAGGTTGGAAAGGTAATAATCGAAATGCCGCCCTGCTCCGCGCATATTTTGAACGAACGCGACAGAAAAACACAACAGAGAGAAACGCGACTGCAAACCCCTATGGCACACCTTAAACCCAAATTTAAGGGAAATAGACCGTTTTAAGCACTTGCAATCTTTCAGCTCAGGTTAATACTTAAGACTTTATGAAGTTTATGAAATGGGCGGTTTTATTAAAACCCCTCAATGCTTAGAGGTTTGTTTTATGGTATCTTTTTTACACAATAAACGCTTCGATAATCGCCACTATAGCGGCCTGGAGACTGGCTTGAAGACTGGGCTGAAGACTGGGCTGAAACGGCCTGCGACTTTATTGGCTACGGCGTTATTGACCTCTAGTATTTTGATGAGCGGTTGTGCGACAACGGCAAGCGGCGTTTCAAGTTCGGCCATGGCATCCACAACAAGCCCGCAAAGTCTCAAGCAAGACGTTCCCGCAGGAACCGCCTTAGCCGTGGTGCGCTATCCAGCCTTTATTGAAGAAGCGGCGGAACAAAAATATTACGAACAATTTTCAAAAAATGTGATTGGCTTTGGCCAAGCAAATTTTGACCGTAGCGCACCCGATGTTCAGGCTCTGGCCGATAGTATTATTATAAAATCCAACTATTTCGCACTCTCACTCTTCAAAGAGCTCGCAGAACGCTTGCCAGAACATAGCGTTTTGCTCTCCCCGCATTCAATAAAGCTCGGAAAAAATGGAAACCTTATGTCCGAACCTATGACACAGGCGGAGAACCTGCCCAATGTCTTGGCCGTTGACTTTGTGAGCTATACCTATCCAGATGCTAAAAAAATGATGGGCAATGAACCGCTAACTTTTGGGGATTTGGTCACGCCGCTGATTTCAGTCAAAAGCGACTACCGGGCCGCTGTTCCGACCCAAGGCGTTATCCTGGCCAGTCGTCCGCTTATCAGTCGTTCTGCCGCGAATGGGCGGACGCACGCCAAAGACACTTTGTCGGCTTTGCAAAATGGGCGTTTAGATTTCAGCACCTCAGATCTTGATTTTATAACGTTTTTGAACGGTACAAATTCAACACAAGTTGCGCGGAAAAGCCTCAATAAAACAGGTGATCTGAATGCTGTACGGACTTATGAAATCGAGAAAATTAAACTCGATAAGACGGCCATGCAAACTCTGAAAAACGCTGGCGGTGACAGGGTAGATCCGCTTGAGAAATCTTTTTCAAGTGGTATGGCCGACCAGATTGTCGGCATTTTAAACTCGACCGATATGAGTAAAGCCGCCATGGGGGGCCGCGCGAATGCGATTGCGCAGTTTGACGAAAGTCTTGCGGCTTTAACCCTAATCGGTTCAACAGACCCGAGTTATCTGGGTCGCTTGCGCTACGCCGAACGCCTAATGGACGCCGAAAAGAACTACTTATCCGTACAATCTTTACGCCTGTTTGACGGTGTACATAACGGCGAAATGGGCGCGCAAGTCCGTGACATGCTTTCAGCAGAATATGAAACCTTAGAAAAACGCCGTAAGCTCGCGCGCCAACAAAATGCAGCAACGGCTTTGGCGGTTTTAGGCGCGGTTGCCGCAGGCGCAGCCATAAGTTCAACTGACAGCGCACAAACATTAGGGCAGCGCCTTGCACTAGAAGCTTTAATTCAAGGTGCAATTTTTGCGGGGACGCAAGCCTATTCTATCAATCGACGCTCACGCGCGGTTGGCGATAATTATCTAGCTTCAATTGTGCCCGCACTCGAAGAACAGACATCTGTGCAAGTCAATCTCATTGATTCGAATGAAACAATTACCGCCATTCGCTACGAAGATTTACAGGCCAAACTTCAAGACCTTTACGCGCGCAACCAACGGGCTTTAACAACTGTGGCCACAAGCTGTGCCTACACGCATGATACACAAGAAAAAACAGGCCGCTGGCTTGGGGAATGCCAAAACGGGCTTGCTACGGGCAGCGGTGTGGGCGTGACCCAGTTACCCGATGGCACAAAGATCGAATATTACGGATATGCTCAAAACGGGCAACCATCCGGCCCAGGCTATATGATTTATCATAACCTCAAACAAAGCTACGCCGTTGAAGGCACATTTACGAATGGCAAAGCGAACGGCGTAATGAATGTCAGCCAGTCCGGCAAGCCAGACACTTTGCGGACTTACTCAAACGGCGTAAATGTGGGCAAAGCCCCGTCTGGTTCACGCGCAATATCCCCTTTTGATGACACGTATCGACCCGCCCAAACGGTTACAAAACAGACCTTTTCGCAACAAGCATCGGTACCACAAACCTTTGCGAGTCTAAATCAGTGAAAACACGCACCGCAAATTCAAACACGAATATCAAGCTATTGGCAACAATAAGCCTAATGGCCGTTATGAATGCCATGATGAATATGACGGCTTTTGCGCAGCCAATACAGCTTGATAGGGAAGAAGCCAAGGCGACACCTCTAGAGGCGCTACCTGTAGAGACGGCACATATAGAAGCTGTGCAGGCAGATGATACAGCTGACAGAAACACATCTTACAGTTCTGAATATACGCGCCCTGAATCCAGTCTCCCAATCTCCAATACCCCAGACCGCAATAGGATAAGCCGTGCAGATATTATCCCTGCCCCGTCTCAAGATTTTTGTATTGCTGTTATGTCTGAATTTCCGCAAGATGACGGCACTGAAGAAAGCCTCATACCCCGTTATCAATTCTACACTTTAACCCAAGACATTGCCGTAGGGGCAACACCAGAATTTAGTCAAACCCTGACCCATTATCGACACATAAGTGAAAATGAATACGGGACGATTGACGCGAACACGCCTATTCTTGACATAATCGAAGCTATAGCCAATCCAGTCATACGCCAAGCGGCTCCAGAACTCGTCGTTGCAAATATGTCCCATCTCGTAGATTTTGCCCAAAGATGTGAAACCTATATTGACGGACAAATTATGAGTTTAACGGCCTTTAATCCAAATCTTGTCAATGATGATCTGATTATACAAGAAGACGCGCTTTATTTGCGCCAAATCTTATCCGACTCGCTCTCACGACTTGGGGCGGACGCGCATCCAGTTTACGGGCCGTCAACAAAACATTATGCCGCCTCCCTTATTCTTGCACGGGATAATATTGAATTTGCTAGCTTTGAAACAGAGCTTGACGATATTGAGGCGCTTTATATGAGCGATCTTGACGGACGTTTGGCGCGCTCGAATGATATGATAAATAGCGAAGTCAATCGCGAAACTTTGGGAGATGCGGTTACGCTTGCAAAAGACATGAATAAGGCTTCAAAGAGAGCGCAAAAAGAAGATCAAATTCGGACAATTTTTAGAATTTTGAACGGATTTTAAACCCTTATAATGCGGGCGCGGCGTCGAAACATCTCGATTTTTTCTATCTCGGCACTCGACTTATTTGCGGCAGCCCTTGGTGCCTTTATTTTAATCGTACTGGTTCTCTTTCCCTATTATAAACTCGGCGGTACAGATGTCTCGTTTGAAGCGTTAGAAGAACTCGTGCAAAAACGTCGTTTAGTCGCGAGTGCCTCGCAGACGGATATGGCCCAAATTCGTGCGATCCAAGCGGATATATGGCTATTAGACAAACAATATAAATCCACAGAAGACAATATGTCCAAGATTGAGGAACGGATTCGCGAAGTCCAAAAACAAACGGCTGAAATTGAAATCCCAGACCCTAAACCTCTGCCGACCCCCGATCCCGTACCGGATCCGGAACCTGTCACCGACCCCCCAAGGAGTGTTGGTACAGGCGTTCCATTTTCAATTTTAGGCGTTTCGACCACGCGGAAAAAATTGATTATCGTCGTCGACATGTCAGGCTCTATGGTCGCGCATACAAACAAAGTGACAGGGGCTTTAGACGAGATTTTAGACCAAATGAAACCCGACAACCAATTCTTAATTATGGGCTATCGCGGTGGGCCGACCTTTGACACATTTCCCCGCTCGGGTCGTATGGAACTTGCGAGCGCGTCCAATATATCGTCTGCTAAGCAATTTGTTTCTGGCATGCCAAGACGGTTTGGCGGCGGAACCCCGACGCAATCCGCGATGATACGTGCCCTGAATTTAAAACCCCAAGCTATTATTTTAATGAGTGACGGCGCGCCAGATGACGGTCAGCTGGGCGACATTGTGCAAAACATTTCGAAACGGAATCGGGGACGGGCAGAAATTCACACTGTCGCTATCGGCGATTATACCCAAGATAAAAATCTGACTTTATTTCTACAAGAAATTGCCAATCGTAATCGAGGTGATTTTGTGGGACGCGCACGATGAAAGCCAGACCGGATAGATCAATTGAAATTTTCTCGCTCTCGGCGATTGATTTATTTGCTGCCGCTATGGGAGCCTTTGCTCTGCTGACGGTTGTTCTTATCCCCTATTACCAAAATGAAGTGCGTGAAAACACACCCGATAATGCCATTGCGGATTTACTGCGTGCGGCAGAAACCAGCGCGGTTGAAACGAAAGATAAGAAAAAAGCTTTAGAAGCCAAACGCGCCGCAGCGTCAAAAAATGTATCGGATATACAATCTGAAGCCGATAAACTGCTTGAAAAATTACGGGGTGCAGAAGCGGCCCTGCTTGAAAAACAAGCGGCCGCCACACCCCAAGCGATTGAAGTCCCTGAACCGGTTGAAGACAAACCTGCCCCCGAAACAAAAAAGGAAATTGTTCCGTTCCGTTTTCTGGGCATGAATACAACAAAGGATGATATTATTATTGCCCTTGATATGAACAAATGTATGGGGGGCCATGAGGCCTCTATTCAAAAAGCCGTCACACGCATTATTGATTCTCTACAAGACAATCACGCTCTGAAAATCGTTGGATTTCAACAAACAGATACAGGTCCAAAGACTCGTGTCTGGCCGGGGGGAACCGGTCTGCGCAATGTCAATGAAAACTCGAAAGCTTCCGCCGAGCGCTTTACCACTAGTCTAACGCGCCAATTTGGTGGTTCGGCTTCTATGCTCAATGCTTTTGAGAGCCTGTTGAACGGGCCGGGCGAGGCGATTTTTCTTGTCAGTGATGGTTTGCCAAACCCGCGCGTGAATGACGGCCTATCGCCAAACCGATTGGCACAAAGACTGACCCAAATGAATGGTGGTCGTAAAGAAATCCACAGCGTGGTCGTTGGAAATTACTTTGATTATCGCGGAACAGTCGAATTTATGGAAAACCTGTCACAAGCCAATCAAGGACAGTTCATGGCCCTAGCCTCGACAGAAGCGGGCGTCTGCGATTAAAGAGAAAATTAGGACTCAGATTATGAAACAACAAAATACACTCCGTCGCCTGTTTATCTTTTTAATCGCCATTATTGCCGCGATTGTCGTAATCGGGATTATCCGTTTTACCGTCAGCCCAAGCCTGCAAGAAATCTTGCTGGATGCCGATGCCCCGTTTTGGCCCTTTACAGTACAGAATGTGATGTGGATTTCTCTTTTTATTGGGCTTGGAGAACTCTTCTTTCGTTGGAGCGCCGCGAGCGATGAGCAAAGCCAGTTAAAACGCGGCTACTTACCAACAGACGATCAAGTCCTAAATATGGAAATGCTCGGCCGGATCAAAGACAGTATTCAAAGTCGACGTTTTGGCAAAGAAGCCTTTCTGCCGAGAATGATTACGCGTACAATTGACCAATACCGCATGAGTGGCAAAGAAGACCAAGCCATATCGGTTCTTAATTCCTCACTTGAGCTTTATATGCACGAAATTGATTTACGCTATTCTATTTTGCGCTACCTGACATGGCTCATCCCATCACTTGGGTTTATCGGGACTGTGATGGGTATTATGTTTGCCCTGCAATATGCTGGGATCCCCGCAAATGCCGAAGCCGATGACTTTCTCTATCAAGTCACAAGCCGCTTGGGTGTGGCGTTTACAACAACTTTGGTGGCCTTAGTTATGTCAGCTGTACTGGTTTTACTGCAATCCGTTGTGCAGTCCAAAGAAGAACGGGCCTTAAACGAGGCGGGACAATATTGCCTTGATAATTTAATTTTACGCCTAGATGGGAACCCGTAAAATTTTGTCCCCTTTCCGCCCCGCCCCCTAAGCGATTATTCAAGAAGAGTTTAAGATGACAGAGCCTAAAGAAACCGCGCCCAAAGCACCAGAGACTCGTAAAAATGATTGGCAACCGCCACAGCCCGAAACAGGGCATTACGCCGTGCGCGATGAACGCGCGCCGTGGGTACGCTGGAGTGTTGGTGCCATCTTATTGATTTCGGTTCTGCTCGGCGCGCTCTGGCTCGTATCGCAAGTGATTGTTCCCAAAGACGTCCCGAATACGCCCCTCGTAGAAAATGCTGAGACGATTGAAGACGTGGGAACCCCCAAAACACCCATTAAAAAAACCTCTGATGATGCGGCGTGGGTAACGGCATTAGAAAAAGATACGCTTGAAGGTTACCGTGAATATCTAACTTTGTTTCCAGACGGCAAACATAAAGATGACGCGCAAGCCGAGATTGACGCCTATGATAATAAGGCATGGAGCATTGCCGAACAACGCGGCACGATTTCGGGCTATGAAGATTACTTAGACGCTTGGCCAGAAGGCTTGCATGCAAGCCAAGCGCGCGAACGGATTGCGGAAATGAAAGCCAAGGCCGAAGCCATTGCAAAGGACGCCGCCGAGCGCGCCCGTCAAGACACAGCGGACTGGGAAAGGGCGGCACGGGAGAATACGGTCGATAGCTATGGCCGATACCTAACCAAACATCCTGCGGGCAAACATATTCGAGATGCCGAGCGTCGAATTGCCTATTTAAAACGCACAGAAGCGGACACAAATGCGTGGAATCAAGCCAAAGCCGCCAATCGCGCCGAAAGCTACACTCAATATTTAGACAGTTTCCCACAAGGAAACTATGTTCCCCAAGCGATTGCTGCCATTGAAAAGTTAAAACCCGCTGTGGGTCGAACCTTTCAAGATTGCGACCTATGCCCAGTCATGGTCAGCTTGCCCTCTGGGACAGCTGATTTAGGAGCGGCAGACTCTGACACAGCGGCGCGCACGTATGAAAAGCCACAACGCTCTGTCACATTTTCAAATATGTTTGCCATAGGCGTCACGGAAGTCACTTTTACGCAATGGCAAGCCTGCGAGCGCGAAGGCGGGTGTCAAACCCAAGCATCAGATAATGGCTGGGGCGCAGGCAATCGTCCTGTGATTAATGTCAGCTGGGATGACGCGCAAAGTTATGTCAAATGGCTGTCGCAAAAAACAGGCTTTACTTATGCTCTGCCGTCAGAAGCACAATGGGAATATGCCGCCCGTGCTGGCGATACAAAACCACTGATTGGCGGATCGAGCACAGCGCTCTGTGCCTTTGCAAATGGCGCGTCTAAGGAAAGCGGCTTACAATGGGCGAATGCGGATTGTACCGATCCTTCAGCGGACCGAACCTTGCCTACAGGCATGTTGGGGGCCAATAAATTTGGCGTGAAAGATATAATCGGCAATGTCGCGGAATGGACACTGGATTGTAATACATTTAACTTACGGGACGCGCCGACAAATGGTGACGCCGACCAAAGAGGCAGTTGCAATCAGCGCGTTATACGCGGAGGATCTTGGTTTTCAGGCCCTACGGATTTGCGTTATACGGCCCGCATGATGCAAAGACGTGGAGACAGTAATGATTTCACAGGCTTTCGGGTTATTCGTAAAATTGGGGATTAGGGCCAACAGAGCCTGAATGCCTTATTCAGCAAAGCGTCATATGAGAAAGGCTAAAGTGAAGCCATAATGATACATTACGCACTTATATATCGGAAGCTGAAAATTGGACTTTTACTGAGCGCATGCGCAATGGTGCTAAGCCCGATAACGAGTTTTGCTCAATCATCCGATCAAACATCTAATCCAGACACGCAACAAACAGATCAATCGGAAGAAGATTGGCGGAAATCACAAAAAAGACCCGATACGTCTGACATTTTTGAAGACATGAAAAACTCACGCTCTACGGGCAGTGGGCGTTATATGACAGGGCCGATGAACCCCATTGAGAGCTTGCCCGAAAGCTCGCGTCGCCACCTAAATAAAGAACGCGCTCGCGCCTTGGCCTCTGCCCCTATCGGACACCCAATTGACGCAGACTACAAGCCGAGTGAAGCGGCAAAAACAGATCCAGAATTAGAAGACCAAGAAAAGCAAGCCTGGGAAAAAATGGTGTCCGACATGAATGGCGGTACGGGGGGACAAGGTCAGCAGAGTCAGGGTCAGCAACAGAGTCAGGGTCAGCAAGGACAAAGCCAACAAGGACAAAGCCAAGATCAGCAGAATAAGGCGAATGCGTTTGGCACGAATCCTCCGTCAAACCTGGGAAGCTCTGGTACTGAAAACTCTGGTACAAAAAACTCTGGTACAAAAAACTCTGGTACAGGGAACCCCGCACAAACGCCCTCGACCATACGCGGCGGATCATCGGCCAGTGTTGCGGATATATTATCTCAAATCAAAAATAGACCTTCAAGTAATAGACCTTCAGGCAATAGTCGTGACGCAGGCGCAGGCAATGTTAGCGGAAATTCATCACGTCTGCCGCAAGGTCAAAATGAGCAAACTCAGCAAACTCAGCAGGCACAGCAGGCACAGCGTGAAAATTCACAAATGAGACAACAACAAGCCTCAAATCAAACCTTCGCCAATGACGCGTCGACATCATCAAGGCAAGACGACCAAAGCACTCAGAACTCACCCTCGACGGATTCTGCACAATATAGTGATAAGAACCGTCCTCAAAACACAAATTCGCAGAATCAAAGCCAATCCCAAAACTCGGCCCAGTCTCAAGACTCGGCCCAGTCTCAAGACTCTGCCCAGTCTCAAGACTCGGCTCAGTCCCAAAGTTCGGATCAATCTCAAAGTTCGGATCCGGCGCAAAATGTATCGCAATCGGATACATCAAGCGCACAAACCCAAAACACTCAACAAGCCGAGCCGATCAGCCCGCTTGAGCGTGTAAAGCGTGACAGCCAAAGCCGTATATCAGGGCAACGCTCCAGTGCTTCAGATTATATGGATCAATTCAAAAAGAAAAATTAAGGGCTAAAGCCTGTTGACCCTCAGATTTCGGAACTGTTACAGGCCCAATCCTTGAAATCTAAGCCTTAAATTTAAGCCCAAAGCCTAAGCCTTGGCAAAAATATCAAAAACATTGCCGCTTAAAAGATCTCTCAACGCGTCTTTATTAAAAATCCCATCGACACCGAGCATAGAAGCCGATTTCAGATGAGAGGCATCCGTTGAGCTCGATACAATCGCTATTTTAGCCGAATTTAAGTGCGGTTGTATTTTTGGCAAGGTTTCAAGAGAGCTCATATAAGGCCGAAATCGGTCATCCAAAAATACAATATCGATCGCCCCTGTCTGCAAACACTTTATCGCGGCCTCTAGCGTATCGACACAGGTGAGCTCAACGCCATGTTGCGGTGAGGTTTTCAAAAAATGCTCGAAAAATTTATGTTCGGCACAATCATCATCAATGTAAAGTATTTGCGGCATATCCCAGTCGTTTCTTTCATAAGTCTACAATTACATAACTAGCAGAACTCCTTAAATAAAAATAGAATAGGAACCGAATAGTTGCAAGATAAGCGGCACATACTTAACGAGTTTTTACAGTAAAATTGCTTCTGTCATTGATTTTTAAGCCCTTTTCCAAATGTAAATTTCATACTGATTGATATGTCAATTATAGTTGATTGACATATCAATCACATCACGCCATTTTAAATTTTTTTAACCTTCTAGATTACGAGATTGTGCCGAGCATTCAAAGAAACCCACAGATTTAGAAGCTAAATTTAAGACAATTTAGAATGTAAAGTTTTTAGGATTCACCTGTCTATGACCAAAAGACTGATTATTGACGATGACCCGCAGAAGACAGTTTCGGCCTTAAAGCCGCTCAATACCGCGCGAAGCACTATCGAAATCATCGCCATGAATGTAAACCAAGTCGCAAAAACTATAATTCAAAAAGAAAAACCTGATTTAAGCCTGCAGGGCATTACTGGTAAGAGCAGGGCGGGTAAGCTGGGCTCTATAGTGCTCATCGCAGTATAATTTCCAATCTCGACTATGAAAAACGTATTCTATAAACCAGTAATAAAATGGGAAACGGAATGAAACGTATCCTTTTAATCGATGATGACAAAAGTGAGTTTTTGTATTTTAATTTTTTACTCAAAGATCATTATAAAGATGATTTTGAACTCACATATGCCGCGACGATTGACGAAGCCCTGAAAATACTCTCTGAAAAACTTATCAATGTTATCTTACTGGATGACCGCCTCTCCGATGGGCTTACATCACTGGATACGATTCCGCTTTTAAATAGAAAAGCGTTTAATGTCCCAATCGTGATTGTCTCAAAAAATACAGAATCCGGACATTTAAAAGACCGAATTAAAATGGGCACACATAAGGTCGCCGATAAATTTAATTTGAAAGCCCAAATCGCTGCGGGCCTATTAGACTAGGTCATCGTGACCTTGCTTTAGCCCATTGGATTCCTGCGACGCGGTTAAGACCCTCGCTTTTTCGCCCCTTGTCTGAAGTTTGCTTTAAAATTCACAAAACGTGAAATGCACTTAACGTCACAAGACCTTGTGAGGCTGAGCATGCCGTCTCACTTTTTCATTGCTCTGTATGATTTTGCTTCATGCCTTACTTAAGCCTTAATTTTTTACCACAGCCGAGTTTCAACATAGACTTTTATAAAGCCAGATGTAATTTACGACACCAAAAGCAATGGCGGAGAATCTGATGAATAGAAAAGGCATTATTTTAGCGGGTGGAAGCGGAACCCGGCTTCACCCGAGTACAATCTCTGTCTCGAAACAGCTTATGCCTGTCTATGACAAGCCTATGATATATTATCCGCTATCGGTTCTTATGGAGGCGGGGATAAGCGAAATACTGATTATTACTACACCGCATGATCAAGGCGCCTTTCAAAACCTATTATCGGACGGAAAACGTTGGGGCCTCTCCATACAATATGCGGTTCAACCCAGTCCTGACGGCCTAGCGCAAGCCCTCATCATTGCCGAGGCCTTTTTAGACGGCGGGCCCAGTGCCTTGATTTTGGGTGACAATCTCTTCTTCGGCGAAGGCTTTGTTGCCTCAACCCAAAAGGCATATCATAATTTTGAAGGTGCGACGATTTTTGGCTATCACGTCAAAAACCCAAAAGATTACGGCGTTGTTGGCTTTGACGATCAAAACAAAGCGATCTCTTTAGAAGAAAAACCGACTCATCCTGTTTCGAATTACGCGATTACTGGCTTATATTTTTATGATTCAAACGCTTCTGAATACGCAAAACAAGTCAAACCCTCGGCGCGCGGTGAACTTGAGATTACAGCCCTCAACCAAATTTATCTTGATAAAGACATCTTATCGGTCGAACTCTTGAACGAGGGAACCACTTGGCTCGACACAGGAACGCACAAATCCTTACTGCAAGCCGCACAATTTGTTAGCGTGATTGAAGAGCGCCAAGGCCGGCGCATATGTTGCCCTGAAGTCATCGCATACCAGAAAGGCTGGATTGACAAGGCACAGCTAAAAGCGCTCGCCGCCCCTCTCGTCAAAAGCGGCTATGGTGCCTATTTAATGCAGTTTCTGAAAACCTAAACACAGGCTAAACACAGGCTAAACATTGACCCTATAATGGAATACCGCACGCGCCTGAGGACACTATAGACACCCTAAAGAATGCCGCCTCTTCTAGGGCCGTGGTGACACTTTATCTCAGCGACTTATATGAGCGTCGGACTTCCTTACATAATAGCAAGCTTCGTAGAAAGACTTGCTATAAAGTACAGATAACGCTACTCGCATCTTACAATTATACGTGTTTTTTGCCGTAAATTAGCTTATTCTTATGGTCCTGTATGTCTTTTGAATTAGAAACAAGTAGCCCTGTGCGACGTCGGAATCCTGTGTTCTTATTTCAAAGCTTGGCGCAAAATTATGCCTTAATCAAAGTTATGATCACGCGTGAATTAGAAAGCCGATACAAAGGATCCGTCTTAGGCCCATTATGGTTTCTAGTGACGCCCATATTGATGATGATCGTATTTACATTTGTGTTTGGTTTCGTTTTTGAAGCCCGTGTCCCTTACCGAAAAGTAGATTCAAGCCCTGTCCAGTTCGGCGTCTTTATTTTCTCAGGTTTAATTTTATTTACAATGTTGAGCGATGTGATTTCAGCCGCACCCAGCGCGATTTTAAACAATGCGCCCCTCGTTAAAAAAGTTGTTTTTCCACATGAAACATTTGCCGTTGTCTCTGTTGTCACGGCGACTGTTAATGCTTTTATTTCTATGATTGCACTTTTGGCTGGCATGTTCATCATTTTCGGAAGCGTGCCTGTATCCGCCCTTATTTATCCGTTTTTGATCCTGTCTATGACACCCATGCTTTTAGGATTGCATTGGATATTATCATCACTCGGCACATATATGCGCGATATTAGCGAATTCATTGGCGTGTCACTTTCAGCATTGATGTTTCTGAGTCCAATTTTTATGCCGCTAGAAAAAATTCCAGCCCCATTTAGCACAATCCTCATTTTTAATCCCGTATCGGTACCTGTAGAAGCCGCTCACATTGCGCTTTTCAAAGGGGAGCTTCCCGCCTTTTCATTCATCGGAATTTATGGCTGTGTCTCAATCGCTATGATGTTATTGGGCTGGTGGGTCTTTCAAACTTTAAGAGATGGTTTTGCCGATGTCGTCTAATGCCGTCATAAGTGTAGAAGGTTTAAGCAAAGCGTATCAAATTTACGCCCGTCCCGAGGATAGGCTTAAGCAAATTATAGTGGGTAAAAAGCGTAAATTTTACAAAGAATTTTATGCCCTCAAAGATATTAATTTTGAAGTTTTAGCAGGAGAAACCGTTGGTTTTCTCGGTCAAAACGGGGCTGGGAAATCAACCTTATTACAACTCGTATGCGGAACACTTGCACCCACGCTTGGTAGCGTAAAAATTAGAGGGCGCGTATCAGCGCTATTAGAGCTTGGCGTAGGCTTTAATCCTGAATTTACTGGCCGCGACAATGTGTATTTATACGCAACAGTATTGGGACTCAGCCGGTCTGAAATTGATGCCAAGCTGGATGAAATCTTAGCCTTTGCTGATATTGGAGATTTTGTAGACCTGCCTGTAAAAACCTATTCGAGCGGAATGCTTGTCCGGTTAGCCTTCGCTGTTGCGATCAATGTTGATCCTAAGGTTTTAATCGTCGATGAAGCCCTTGCGGTTGGCGATGCACGGTTTGCCGCAAGATGTATGACAAAGCTGAATGCGCTTCGAAGTTCAGGTGTTACGGTCTTATTTGTGTCGCATGACACCGAGGCTATCAGACGGCTTTGCACGCGGGCATATGTTTTAGATAAAGGCAAAATTGTTGCCGGTGGTCCGCCTGTCGATATTGTGAACTGGTATCAAGCCTTTGTAGCCTGTGACTACAACCTTGATAAAACGCCTAAATTCACTCCCATAGAGCACGCGCAAGAAACCGACCTTGCGGCTGAGAATATGTCTGTCAACATTGAAATATTAAATGAGACACAGCCGACCCCGTTAAAGCCAGTGGAACAGATTCCAGAAGATAATGCAAATAATGCAAATGAGGATGAAGCGACAGAAGATGAAGCGACAGAAGATGAGGCGACAGGGCCTGAAACAATAGCAGGCGCACGTGAAGATATAGACACTATAGCAACAGAAGTTGTTGATGAGCTCTCAGAAAATATTGACGCAAAACTGTTTCGATATGGAGACGGTAATGCTCAAATTTTAAAATGCCAAATTTTAAATGCACACAACAAAAAAATCGACTCTGTCAAAGTCGGCGAAGAAATATCTTTAGTCTTTGATGTACAATTTAATGAAGACTGCTCAGAATATGGCTTTGGATTTTATATTGATGATCGTCTCGGCACCCATATTATTGGTATCAATACATTCCAAGAAAAAGTTAAAGAAGTACCCGTAAAAGCAGGGAGCATTTTACAATTTGTCTTTAAAATGCCGCTCCATATTAAAACGGGCGCCTATACAATTTCACCCTCTATTGCTTATAATCAAACGGAAACAAGGTGGATGGATTATATAGAAAACGCCCTTGTGTTTCAGATTGTAGACCCTGAACCCAATAGAATAATTTTTGGTAGTTATTTTCCACCTTATCGACAGATTTCTATAAAGAAAATCACGCCGAAAACTATTCAAAGATAGTTACAAAATGAAGCCTTTTGACTTTGATAACGCAACCTATTCTCTGCAATATGATATTTTTCAACGCTATAGGCTTGTTTTTGAAATCATCAGCGCCCTCTTTAATCAGCCGACAAAAAAAAATATCCGTATTTTAGATATTGGCTGCGGCAAAGAACGTTTAACCGAAAAATTCTTACCCGATCATTTTGAGATTATTCGGGCAGATGTTGACCAATTCGGAGACAAGTCAACAATTCTATTAACGCCAAATGAACCTCTGCCATTTTCTGATAATGAATTTGACGTCGTTATTGCAATTGATGTTCTAGAACATATCCCAAAGGCAGGCCGCGATTACTTTATCAAAGAAACCAGTCGTGTCTGCAACCGCATGAACCTCCTCTGTTATCCTGAAGGCACAGATGACGTTCAGAAAACAGAAAATCGGTTGTCAGAATATTCCACACAAGTTTTTGGGTCTAGAAATAACTTTTTAGATGAACATGAAGAATTTGGTCTACCCAAAAGCAAAGTAACGAACAAAAAACTCGAAGCTTGCGGACTTAAGGCGATGTCAATCAATGCCATTCCATTGGATATGTGGCTTTTATTGGGTCTGATGGATTTTCTATTTTTGAGCCTTTACGGGGACGGACACGAAAAAGACAGTTTAAACGCGTTTGCAAACCGCACACTTCCCCCCAAATATAAGAAAGGCTGCGCACATTATAGGGCTTTCACTATTGGCGTACGGACGGACGATGATTTAAAAACCATTCAGTCGCAATTAGGTCACTTAGAAACTTCGGAACCAAGCCCAATAGATTTCGATTTCTGCCTTACATTATGTGATAAAATCGCAAATATTGGGGACGGTATAAGAGAAAAAAATAACCGGGAAGACAGCGTAAGACGACAGATAGAAATTGACCATGCTTCGATTTTGGACACTTTGAAAGATGCCTTAATCGCGAAAGAAACCCATATTGGCAAACTCGAAACAGATCACCAACTCCGTTTAAAGACATTAACACAGGATCATCACGAGGCTCTAAATCAACTTACAGCTGACTATACGGATTTATCAAAAGGCTATGAAGACAAAGAACGACACATAAAAAAACTCGAAACAAACCAAGCCCAACAACAAGAAGCGCTGGCCGCGATCCAAACAGAGTACGGGAATTTAGCAAAAGGCTACGAAGACAAAGAGCGACACATTAAAAAGCTCGAAACAAACCAAGTCCAACAACAAGAAACGCTGGCCGCGATCCAAACAGAGTACGGGAATTTAGCAAAAGGCTACGAAGACAAAGAGCGACACATCGAAAAACTCGAAGCCGCTTTTTCCAAAGAACGGGAAACCTTAATTCAATATTATGAGGACAGAGAGGCCGCCCTCGGCCTTACCGATATTCTGCGAAAATATTGGAATTCAACGTTCAATAAAAATAACAAATAAAAATGCTTTAGGTTTTTTTGACACTTAGATTTAAGTTCAGGCGCAGGAAAGGCCTTCTAGATAACAGCGTTTTACCCACGATTTTACCCGCTAGTTTATTTGGGATTTTATTCAGGATTTTATTCAATGCCTCATTGCAGTGCTTCAATCTGTCCTAAGACTGATTAACATGCTGGTTCCAGAAATTTAGGGCTGATATTTCGGCGTCAGCAAAGCTTTCATCCCAATTTTTTGGGGCCTTAAAACTTTCAGCGCCAATTTTACGGGCTTTGTGATTATTAGACGTCTCCACCGCCACTCGAATCGTCTTGGCGATTATTTCGGGTGTCGGTTCGCACGCCAGAATATTCTCCGAGACCTTTTGCATACGGTCTGTCGTTTTCACACCGAACGTATTTGTAACGGTAATACCGCCACACGCGGCCATCTCTAACGGGGGATAACTTGGGTGCGGCGCATACATGAGCGACAACAAAACATCCGTTTCACGCATTTGTTGAGCGTAACCCTCCATACCTTTCCAAGGCGCACATTCTAGCACATGACCATCGCCTAACGGGATAGGATGGAACGCTTCGCCCATTCCAATGAATTCCCATTCTTGACCTTTAAAAATGTCATTCGCAACAGCAATTTTTAACGCGATAACGCCCAGCTCAAACATATTCCGCTTTGCCACAGTTGGGCGTGCATAGAATAAAAGTCGTTTTTTTGCGGTTTTAGATTTAGGGATCATATGAAAGAGCGTGCGGTCGATCGCAGGATCAATCACGGTTGTGCGCTCAGCAAATTCTGGGTTTTCAAAATTTCCAATTTTGTCACGGATATAATGTTCGGCCAAAATTGGATGATTAACGAGCGGTAGAAAATCAAGCCCGTAACTGTCCATGGCCAGCGCATAATAGCTTGAGAAATCGTGCAAACCCGGTTCGAAGTCTTGAATTAAATAAATAAACTTTTTTACATCAAACAAAGGCAAAGCCTGTTTAACCATTTGCGCCGTCCACCAAGCCGTCGCAAAGAAAATATCATTTTCACCCAGTGAAATCGGCACGGCTCGGTTATCAGCATCAACGATTGACACCCATTCTAATTTTTCATCATGCCCAGCCAGGTTCATAATATGCTGAAATACCGGACCATGATCTGAATCTGGGGGGGCATTTACGGATAAATACCGAACCGGAATACCGTGCTTTGCTAAACGGTATGTCAAAGACAGGGCCGTATTCGGCCCCCCTGACATGGCTTCCATTTTCATACCCGGAATCAAAACATTCAAAGTCGGTGTCTTAGCAAGCTCTGGATCAATCTGAATGGAAAGGGGCGCGCATAATGGCATAATATCGTAAAAACTAGAGTTTAGCTTTAAGCTTTGCGCCGCGTCGTCATGGGGCGTGCTTTTACTTTTAGCTGCAATACTGGTTTTAGCAATTTTTGTCTTGGGAGCCGGTTTATGGGCAACAGGTTTTGTCGGCGCAGTATAAGGGGTGATGACGCCAAGCTCTTTTACCAAGCTTTCTAATCGACGACCAAACATACGCGGATTGCGCTTTGCCGCACGCCCTAAATTCAGGGTGAGTTGACTTAAACGTTTGACCGATTTCAATGGAGAGGGTTTCGGTGAAGAAGATTTGGGTGATATTGACATAATTAAACTTCCGCTTCAGCAAAAATACTGCATTTTTAGTGTTTTAAAATCCGATAAAACCTGTGACCGATTCAAAGGGGTCGAATAAATAGGCTGTCTCAACTCTCTAATTTTTTACGCCACCAATCCACTGTACCCGATAAGCCTGTTTTTAAGGTATGCTTTGGCGTAAAGCGGACCTCCTCGAATAAACGTGTCATGGAAGGCGATAAAATAGGGGGATCGTTTTCAGCAATTGGACGCACGCCAAATTGGGCCAAGTTAGACCGCCCTGTCTCACTTTCAAGGATTTCAATGACGTTGCGAACTGTGGTCGCCTCACCGCTCGCAATATTAACAGGCCCCGTTATATCCGAAATAGCGAGTGCAGCAAAAGCCGCCCCAGCGTCTTCGATATGCATAAAATCACGGACTTGCAGACCTTCAGAACACTCGACAGTCTCGCCCGTTAAAAACGCATTTGTTATATCAGACACTAAGCGCCCTCGCGCCTCATTCGGCCCGTACAAAAAGAATAAACGTCCCCAAGCATAAGACATATTGGCTTGCATTGCATAAGCGTCCAATAATTGATGAAAGGTAGATTTTGCAACACCGTATAATGTATGCGGCAATGTGGGCGTTTCATTTTCGACTAAATACTCAAAGCTCCAATCATATTCAGCACACGTTCCAGACCCAATAATACGCTGCCCGCCCGCCTTAGAAAACGCTGTCATTAAACCTAGGCTCGCAGAAACCCAATCCAAGTTCACTGGATCCGTCCAAAACTTCCCGGGCGTCACAGTCCATGCCAAATGCATTAAATGGCTTGGCTTAATCGCTTCAAAGATTGGAAAGAAATCATGCGTATTTAAGAGATTTACTTCGTGAAAAATTGCAGCCCCAATCTTTGGATCGACCAGATCAAAAATATGAACCTCAAACCCTTCATTCAATAAAGCTTTGACGGCTTGCCTTCCAACAAAGCCAGCACCGCCAGTGACTACAATGCGCCTATCCAAGATCACGGCTTAAAATCTGGAGCTGTGGCATCACGGTCATTTAACATGGGCGATATATCAGGCCAGACAATTCCAAATGCCGGATCATTCCACCGCACCGTACATCCGTGACCGGCAATATCAGGTTTTGTCATATAATAGA
>CALCKU010000058.1 GCA_937965735.1 uncultured Caulobacterales bacterium | reverse complement strand
CAAGGCAGGCATCATCATGACGGTTGAAATTGATGCAGCTAAAAGAAGCTTAAGCTTCATAATTCTTCCTCCAAATATCAGCGACGCTGATTAGTAAACTTCATAAATCAGACAGTTATATCCAATCTGAATTTTTTTATAAATAACAGAATAGAAACCCCTTGGCTACAAAACAAATGTAAGCAGTCGCAATTCTCTTATTTTTTTATTCGTATGTGACTAATTTACATCACATAGCATGTAAACCCATAAATTGATTATTTTATAAGCGATTACGCGGCAAATAATATGAAAATGGTGAGCCCGCACGGACTTGAACCGTGGACATCCTCATTAAAAGTGAGGCGCTCTACCAACTGAGCTACGGGCTCCCTTTAGGAGCGCGCGAAAACTATGTCGAGGCGCGGGATAGGTCAAGTAAAAACAAAGCTCTTTTCAAGAAAATTTGAAAAAGTAATCTAACGTGATTCTGACCGCCATTTTTTCTTAAAATTCTGATAAAATAATTCAAATTCACCCTCTAAAATTGACGCTCGAATTCTTTGCATAAGGTTTTGAAAGTAGGCAATATTGTGCCAGCTGAGAATCATCGCGCCCAATAATTCCTGCGAACGAATAAGGTGATGCACATAGGCTTTCGAATAATCTTGGCTGGCGGGACAAAAAATCTCCGAATCAAGCGGCGATAGATCTTCTGAAAACTCTGCACGTTTAATATTATAAGGCCCTGCATCCGTCCAAACTTGACCATGTCGTCCAGAACGCGTGGGAATGACGCAATCAAACATATCGACGCCGCGTGCCACGGCCTCAATCAGATCAATTGGTTTCCCAACGCCCATTAAATAGCGTGGACGATTTTTGGGCAGAAACGGTACGGTATAATCAAGCACCTCGCACATAGCATCATGCCCCTCCCCAACGGCGAGACCGCCAATTGCAAACCCCCCGTAACCGCCTGAAACGTGTTCTGCCACACTGGCTTGCGCGCTTTCTTTACGCAGTTCAGGAAATGTCGACCCTTGAACAATCGCAAATAAGGTTTGGGTCTCACGCTCGCCAAAAGCCCTTAAAGAGCGCTCTCCCCAACGTAATGATAAATGCATAGACTTCTGCGCCGCCTCAAAAGTCGCAGGAAAATCAGTACATTCGTCTAATTGCATCGAAATATCAGCCCCGAGCAAATCGGCTTGAATTTCTATAGACCGCTCTGGTGATAATAAATGCTTTGATCCATCAATATGACTTTGGAATGTCACGCCTTCTTCTGTCATTTTACGGAGCTTGGACAGAGACCACACCTGAAATCCACCCGAGTCAGTTAAAATCGGGCCGCGCCACCCGCCAAATTTATGCAATCCACCTAAACGTTTCACACGCTCCGCACCTGGGCGAAGCATAAGATGATAGGTATTACCAAGAATTATGTCAGAACCCGCATCACGAACTTGATCCATATAAAGTCCCTTAACGGTACCCGCAGTGCCAACTGGCATAAAGGCAGGCGTCCGAATCGCCCCGCGACTCGTTTTCAAAACACCTGTCCGCGCGTTTCCTGACTGTGCAGAGATCTCAAATGGAAATTTAGCCATAGACGCCTACTTTAACTGCTTTCATTGCCATCAAGTATCATTGAGAGAGACGCGTTTACGGCCCCATAAAAGACTCGAATCGCCGTAGGAATAAAACCTATAGCCTATTTTGATCGCATGAGCATAAGCAGACTGCATCGTATTCAATCCCGCCAATGCAGACACTAACATAAATAAAGTCGATTTCGGCAAATGAAAATTCGTCATTAAACCGTCAACGACCCTAAACCTGTACCCAGGTGTAATAAAAATATCGGTATCGCCTGACAGTGTTTGAAACGCCCCCTCTTGATATGCACTCTCAAGTGCACGTAAAGCAGTCGTGCCCACAGCAATGATACGGCGTCCAGACGCTTTGGCATGCGACAATGCCTGCGCCGTCTCGTTTGAAATGTTATACCACTCTTTGTGCATAATATGCGCGTCCGTTTCATCCGTTTTAACAGGTAAAAATGTCCCCGCCCCAACATGAAGGGTTAAATTTTGGCACTCAACCCCCTTGGACTCTAATTGCGCAAGAAGATCAGGCGTAAAGTGAAGACCCGCCGTCGGGGCCGCCACAGAGCCCTTATGTTTGGAGTAAACCGTTTGATAATCGATTTTGTCCTGTTCATCGGGCGCGCGTTTTCGGGCAATATAAGGCGGTAGAGGCGGCGAACCGATCCTATCGAATTCTTCAAAAAGCGCGCCCCCCGTTAAACTAAACGCCAGTTGAACCTCGCCGCCCTCTTTTTTTATTAAAACTTTTGCTGTTAAATTTTCTGAAAAAGTTAGAATATCATTGACACGTAAACGTTTGGCTGGACGCGCAAATGCCTGCCAAAGACTGGTTTTACTTTCAGATGTTTGAACTTCAGACAATTCAACTTCAGACGATTTAACTTTAGAAAGCAAATTCACATCCAAAGTCACGTCCCCGCCGCCGCCATGAGGACGCGCTGCACGAAGACCTTTAAGGGCCGCTGGGAACACACGCGTGTCATTAAAGACAAGGACATCACCACGACGCAAGAGCGCAGGCAAATCCGAAACGGAATGATCCGAAACTTGACCGTCTCGCACCTGTAGCAAACGTGCTTTATCACGCGGTACGGCTGGACGTAATGCAATTGCACTTTCGGGCAAATCAAAATCAAAAAGATCTGTCTTCATGATTACCGCCCGTTTCAAAACGGCTTTTCTCAAGCCCTTTAAGAAGCCGCATATTTTAAATATGCGGCTTTTAATTCAAGACTGTTTTACGCCCACCAAAATTAAAAACAGACAATATTTACCAATATTCTGTTCAAAATTAAATCTACAAAGCGCAAAACAGACTGAATATTGTTTTCACCTAAGATATAACAGCTTTAACAATTTTGCCTGGATATTGCGGCGGCTCACCTTTTGGCAAGGCATCAACAATATCCATACCACTCTCAACAACGCCCCAGACTGTGTATTGGCGATCTAGGAAAGTGGCGTCATCGAGACAGATAAAAAACTGACTGCTGGCAGAGTTTGGATTTTGAGACCGTGCCATAGAGCATACGCCGCGCACATGGGGCTCACTTGAAAATTCAGCCTGAATTTGCTTTTTAGCGCCCCCCATACCAGTACCGTTTGGGCAACCGCCTTGCGCCATAAATCCATCAATAACACGGTGAAAGGTTAAGCCATCATAAAAGCCGTCATTCACTAATTTTGAAATTTGAGCCACATGTAAAGGCGCTAAATCTGGACGTAATTTAATAACGACATCGCCTGTTGTACCCGTTTGAGAATCAAGTGTTAGTGTCAGTGTATCAGTCATTTTCGTCTCTTTTGAATGAAGCTAGTTTGTCTTGCTCTAATAGATTTATGAACCGCTTTCCAGTCTTATATCATGGACACATTGCCGTATTAAAAGGATTTCATGGCGAAATCAGGCGGAATCGGTTTGTTAGTTTAGTATTTCAACGTCGACTCGTGTTCAAAGCTGAGTTGAAAAACATATCCTCACGGGGAAAGCGTAGCGTTATATTTGGGAAGATCAGCAAAGATAATATTTTTGTTAAATTTAACATCACCCTGTTGAAAAGTAAGATAACATAGAGGTTCACATTATTGAGATTCACACTCAGGAATAGAGACTATTTAGCGTCCAGTTGTGCAAGAATATCTTTCATTTCCTGCCTGCGTACAATCATTTCGACGCCTTTTGCATTCCTGAATTTCACAACGGCCACATAGAGAGCTTTGAGGGTCGGATTTCAACACTTATATCAGCATAAGGCACGTTTAAAGGTTGGTGAAAGAGACGCATCATTGCGGGTGTTGCGATATAGAGCGCCTTTTCTCCGTAGAATAAATGACCCAAATTTGTATAATTTGCGGGCAGATACTCAAATCGCCTAAAAGCAAAACTTTGTCCAGTCTGCCATTTTTATTTTGAGAGTGTCTCTGAACGACCTTAAGTCGCCGCCATGATTGTCCATCCGCCAATTTTAGCCGTGGCAAGCAGAATGATAACTGGCAATAAGGTCAATACCATCACCATAAATGCAACGACTTTTACGACAAAAATTGACGATGTTTAATTGACGATGTTTGCTCCACGCCACAAGGCTAATTCTTTTTAATACGGCTTGGGACTGTAATATCACATATATCGGGATAGCGACCATCTTCTTTTCGTAAAGTTTTCAAATAAGCCCCAAATGCCTCACTATCCGTACGCAGAACTTGTAGCTTAACACGTTCATTTACAGGCACATCCGCCGCTAATTGCACCGTATTCATTTTATCAGGAACAAATGTAGGGTCTTCACCCGCCGTCCCAACTTTAAACTTTGTCAAATACTCCCGCCCCCAGACGGTCGCACCCCAAATTGAATATTGCGTATCAAGCCAAGGCGAAGTTCCGCGCATAAGGAAAAACTGACTATTGCCACTATCTTCTTTGGAAGAACGCGCCATTGAAGTCACACCTTTGCAATGCAGACCATAGGCATCAACTTTTCCGTCAATTGTCAGAATCGCTTGAGATGAAGGCTGCGTCGCCACTTGAAGGGATTTATAGAACCCTACGCCAATTTGTTCCCCGTTCGGATTTTTAGGATTAACCGATTGAGACCCTGTCAACGTCACCCCCATTTCTGGTGAGCGTCGAAATGTGAATTCGGGTTGAATATTCGGCAAATCAGAATCACCTGTCCCGTCTCCTTTCGGATCACCCGTCTGGTTCATAAACCCGTCAATCACACGGTGAAATGTAATGTAGTCATAAAACTTTTGTCGGGTTAGAGTTTTAATTTGGGCAACGTGCAAAGGTGCTATTTCTGGAAAAAGCTCAACAATAATTCGACCGTAATCCGTGTCTATGTAAAGTGTGTTTTCTGGATCCAGCTCACGCCAAGCCGAATCGGGAGCCTTAAAATCTAACCCGTCAAGCACCACAGTTTTAGTCACCACAGCGCTCGTATCTTGAGAGGTTTGCGAGGCATCCTCCGCACAAGCGGACGCCCAAAGCGAGACACTGGCGAGTAATGTCAAAGTTAAACGAGTAATCATGCGTACTTTTCCTTTAGCCTTTTTTCTACGTCAGGGGTCACAAACGGCCCTATATCGCCGCCAAGCCTTGCAATTTCTTTGACGAGCCGAGACGCAATCGTTTGATATTGTGGATCCGCCATAAGAAAAACAGTTTCAATGCTTGGGTTCAGCCGGTCATTCATGCCTGCCATTTGAAATTCATATTCGAAATCGGAAACAGCCCGAAGTCCGCGCACAATAACACTTGCCCCTACGCTTTCAACGAAATGTATCAGTAAACCCTCAAAAGGTTTCACCTCAACTTCGATTTCGGCTCTCAAGGGTTCAATGGCCAGTTCAACCATTTCAACACGCTCATCAAGAGAGAATAACGGATTTTTACCGTGATTAATTGCAACAGCAATTACAAGCTTATCACATAATTTGCTAGCTCGTTTAATTATATCAAGATGCCCAAGCGTCATGGGATCAAACGTCCCTGGATATAAAGCTGTGCGTGTTTTCATAAAGCGTTTATACCTTCGCTATTTGTATTATCTACTAGTATTTTACGCTTAAGAAGAGACATTGGCGTTCAACTAAATCACGCGTTGCTTAAGTGTAACGATTTCTTCGGCTAAAGTCGGGTGAACGGCACAGGTTCTATCGAAGTCTGCCTTTGTTAAGCCCGCCTTCACACAAATGCCCAAAGCCTGAATAATTTCGGGGCTATCATCCCCGACAATATGAATGCCTATAACGCGCTCGGATTTCCCCTCAGCAATCAATTTCATAAAACATTGATGCGGTTTACCCGATAGAACATTTTTCATGGGACGGAATTTTGTCGTATAAACCGTCACACTCTTACCATAAGCCTTGAACGCTTGCGCTTCGCTTAACCCAACAGAACCGACAGGTGGGCGCGTAAAGACAGCACTGGCAATATTTTCATGGTCAAAAGCTGTTGGTGTGCCTTTATAAACCGTTTCCACGAAAGCCACCCCTTCGCGAATGGCAACAGGAGTCAAGTTCACACGATTGGTTACATCGCCCACAGCATATATGTTGCGCTTATTCGTTTTTGAAAATTCATCGACAATTACAGCGCCTTTACCGTCAATTTTCACCCCTGCATTTTCAAGCCCAAGCCCCAGCGTGTGTGGCATGCGCCCGGTTCCCATAAACACCATATCGGTTCCGATTTTCGTGCCATCATTAAACGTCACGATATAGCCACCACCCGTTTTTTTGATTTCAGTCGGCGAGACATTAAAACGCAATTCAATTTTATTATGCAATTGAGCTTCGCCGACTTCAGAACGGACATCCTCATCAAATCCATTGAGTAAACGATCCCCGCGATACGCTTGAACAGTTTTAACACCAAGCCCAGCATAAATACCCGCAAATTCACACGCAATATATCCGCCGCCAATAATTAAAGCGCGTTCAGGTAAGGTCTCTAATAAGAAAGCGTCATCAGACATAATCGCGTGTTCAATGCCTTTTACATCGGGCATAAAAGGACGCCCTCCAACGGCAATTAGAATCGTTTCCGCTGTAATTTTTTTGCCACTTTGTTTTAATCGTACAGTATGTGCATCAACAAATTCAGCGCGCTCGGAATAAAGGGTTGCACCATTTTTTTCTAGAATCGAGGCATATATACCTGACAGGCGATTAACTTCAGATTGAATGGAATCCCGGAGCGTAGGCCAGTGAAAGCGCGCCTTATCCACCCTCCAACCATAGGCTTTCGCCGATTCAATCGAAGCGCCGTATTCGGCACCATAAACCAGAAATTTTTTAGGCACGCATCCGCGCACAACACATGTACCGCCAGGCTTGCTTTCCTCGGCAACCCCAACCCGTTTACCCAATTGCGCCGCCAAACGTGCCGAACGAACACCCCCTGACCCTGCGCCAATAACAAATAAATCAAAATCATATTTAGGCACGGGACAACTCCATTATTTTTGCATGATCGTCTTCGCCCACGATAATCATATCCGCAATATCTACAAAGATACCATGCTCCATAACGCCAGCAATTTGATTGAGTGCATGCGCCGTTGCCACAGGATCGGGGATAATTTCGCACTTACAATCCAAAATATAATGCCCACCATCCGTTATAAGCGGCACTTTATCCAATCGGGCCTGCCGCAGACTGGTTTGTCCATTTTTACAATCTGTATCTTTCAAGGCTTGATAAATTTGCTGGGCAGTCAAAGCCATACCAAAGGGATCCACTTCAATTGGCAGTGGAAACGCCCCCAATGTTTCAACC
>CALCKU010000057.1 GCA_937965735.1 uncultured Caulobacterales bacterium | reverse complement strand
TGATACTTTAAAACAAACAGCGTATGTGCTGAACTACAAAGATTTTCTGCGTCATCATTTGACAGGAAAATTCGCCATTGAGCGCAGTGAGGCCGCGGTTTATCCTGGTGACGCGCATAGTCAGGGACATAGCCAAGAAATGATTGAGCTGTTTGCCCTTGCTGATCTGATGCCACTTTTTCCAGAGCTATTAAACTCAAAGGATATAGCGGGTTACTTAACAACAGATGCAGCCGACCGTACTGGCTTGCCGACCGGGATACCTGTGATTGCAGGGGCAGGGTCAAATGAAACGCGCGTCTCTATTGCGTATTGTCAACATGCAAAAGCTTTAGGGGCAGACGCAGCAATGGTCGTGACGCCATATTACAATAAGCCAAATCAAGAAGGCTTATTCCAACATTTTAAGGCGATTTCAGAAGCTGTCGATATTCCACTGATCGTTTATAATGTACCGAGCCGAAGTGTAGTGGATATTTCTAATGAGACTATGGGGCGATTAGCGCGACTCCCAAATGTTATCGGGTGTAAGGATGCCACGGGCGATATTTCGCGCGTGAGTGGGCTTATTGATCGGTGCGGCGAAGACTTTATCCAGCTGTCTGGTGATGACCCGACTTCTCTTGGTCATGCGGTTCACGGCGGACATGGTGCGATTTCCGTTGGATCTAATATCGCCCCGAAACAATATGCTGAATTTCATAATGCCCTATTAGAGAAAGACTTTGTCAAAGCGCAAACGCTAAATCATGCATTGGACCGTTTACACAAAGATCTATTTCTAGATCCCAGCCCCGCGCCAACGAAATATGCGCTGACCTTATTGGGACGTATGGAAGCGTCTGTGCGTTTACCTATGACCTTATGCCGAGAAGAAACAAAAGTGACCGTACAGACCGCAATGCGCCGGGCTGGTGTTTCCTTTGAAATAAACCCGTAAATTATGGCCTCTAAAAAGAAGACAATAAACGGCAAGCTGATTGCAGAGAATCGTCGTGCGCGTTTTGATTACGCCATTGAAGACACGTTTGAGGCAGGCATTATGCTCGTTGGGACAGAGGTCAAAGCCATGCGTGAGGGACGGGCAAATATTGCCGAGAGTTACGCGACAATAGACGGTAATGAAGCTTTTATCATCAATGCCAATATTCCAATTTATGCGCCTGCTAGTCAGTTTAACCATTTACCAACACGGCCCCGAAAGCTTTTGTTAAAACGCCGCGAAATTGGACGTTTAATTGGCGAAACGCAGAAAAAGGGTCGCACAATTGTACCGCTTAAAATGTATTTTAATGAGCGCGGTAAGGCGAAACTCCTCCTTGGTGTCGGCGTTGGTAAGCGCGCGGTTGATAAACGAGAGACTCAGAAAAACCGCGATTGGCAAAAGCAAAAAGCCCGCCTTATGCGCGAACGCGGATAAGTATTCGTTAACTAAGATTGTCTCGAATGTCTTTGAAGACTTCAAAGAACATGGCTTCCGTCAAGCGCTTTGTGTTCGTGTTGTAACGCGAGCAGTGGTAACTTGAGTAAAGTGTGATACCGTTATGAATTGCATAGGTTTTATGGTGTCCAAAAGGGTAATCTTTTAGCCTTAAACCGAGCGCCCGAACCGTGCTGTCATGGCTTATTTTACCAAGTGTCAATATGGCTTGAAGTGATTTTAAGGATGCGATTTGGTCTGTTAAAAAAGGGCGACATGTATTGACTTCAGAGGCATTGGGTTTGTTTTGCGGGGGTAAACATCGTACGGCATTCGTTATGAGCGCGTCTTTTAAAATTAAACCGTCATCCATACGGGCATCGTATTGCCCTTCTGAAAACCCGTGCGTAGCCAGTGCGCTGTAGAGGAGATCGCCCGCCCAGTCTCCAGTAAAGGGGCGTCCTGTTTGATTCGCGCCGTGCATACCAGGGGCGAGTCCAATAATTAAAAGTTTAGGGTTAGGAACGCCAAAGCTTGGAACAGGGGCATTGAAATAGTTTGGGTAACTACGCCTTAAATCGAGTAAGAATGCCCTTAGGCGCGGACATTTGTCACATTCTTTATGTGGCTCAGTAAAGGTCATTTTGGAGTATAAAGTCCTTATTGATTATAAAAGTCAGAGGCTTCGCGCCCCATGACGCGCTCAAGGTCTGCGAGTTCGATATAGTGATTGGCTTGTCGTCTTAATTCATCGGCTAGCATGGGCGGCGTTGATTTATTGGTTGACGCCACGGTGACACGTACGCCTTGCGTTTGGAGCGCACGCAATAAAGCTCTGAAATCACCATCGCCGCTAAATAGAACGATGTGGTCAATATGCGGTGCAAGCAGTAGGGCATCGACCGCTAGCTCAATATCGATATTGCCTTTTATCACCTTATGTCCGTCCCGGGTCACTTGCGATTTTGCGGGTTTAGAAATAACTGTATATCCATTATAGTCTAGAAAATCGATAAGCGGTTGGATTGGAGAAAAGTCTTCTTTGTCTAAAATTGCAGTGTAATAGTTTGCAGCAATTAACCGCCCTTTATTTTGAAAAAACTCTAAAATACGTTTGTAATCTAAATCATAGTCAAGCGTTTTGACGGTTGAATAAAGGTTGGAGCCATCAATAAAAAGAGCGATACGTTCGTTTGGGTAAAACACGTTGAAAAATCCGATAGAAAAAATGAAAAAAAATAAGAAACCAATCTATATCGCGCTGGGTGCGAATTTGTCCAATCCTAAACGGACATTTCAAGAAACCTTCCAAGACGCTTTACGGGCATTAGAAGCGCGCGGCGTTCAAATTCGTGCCGTTTCAGGGCTTTGGCAAAGTCCCGCTTGGCCAGCGGGTAGCGGTCAGCCTGACTACATTAATGCGTGTGCGGAAATTGAATATACAGGTGATGCGCAAAATTTATTGAAGACATTACACGCTGTTGAATCGGACTTTGGTCGTATTCGAATCACAAAAAATGCTGCCCGTACGCTTGATCTCGATCTTTTGGATTTTCGTGGCATGGTTTTGGAAACTCAGGATATTTGTCTGCCGCATCCGCGCATGTTGCAAAGGGGCTTTGTCCTCTTACCGCTTTCTCAAATCGCTCCTGATTGGCTTGACCCCTTGAGCCAAAGACCGCTTTGGTCGCATTTAGAGCGATTGAGTTCAAAAGATATTTTGCCAATGCATTTTTTAGGGCGTTGGGTTTAGGGGGCCTTTTGGGCGTAAGGCTTTTAAGGCATGGGACTATATCCCATTAATGCTTTGCATAAATGCTTGATATAAAGTCCCAACTCAATTATGTACGCATGAAATATTGCTCTATGTATGCAATGCTCAATTCACCCAATCTATTTTTGGAGAGATTATGGCCCGCGTTACCGTTGAAGACTGCGTTGATAAAATCCCGAATCGTTTTGATCTAGTTTTACTTGCGGCGCACCGTTCGCGAAATATTTCTGCGGGTGCAGCGCTTACGATTGATCGTGATAACGATAAAACACCCGTTGTATCTTTGCGTGAGTTGGCTGACGAAACACTCGATTTACCTGAACTCCGCGAAAGTCTTGTCTCTGGTCTACAGCGTGTCATTATTGACGATGATATGCCTGATGAAGAAGAGCAGGCGCCTATTCTCGCACTTGAGCACGGTGAAACGCAAGCTGTTGAAATGTCGGAAGCTGACCTCATGCGGGCTATGCAGAGTGACCGTGATAACGGCCCAGACAATCGTTTCTAGGGTTTATCTGAAATCTTTGATAATTAGCCGCCGAAAGGCGGCTTTTTCTTTTGGTAAATTCGTTCTGACATGCCTATATCTAGAGTGTGAGCCAAACTGCGAATATCCGGCCTTCGGGGCAGGCGTTTTTACGTCAGTATGAACTTGTGGATCGCGTTCGTGCTTATGATCCATCTGCTGACGAAGCTATTCTAAACAAAGCCTATGTTTTTTCTATGAAAGCCCATGGTGAGCAAATGCGTCATTCGGGTGATCCGTATTACGCGCATCCGATTGAGGTGGCGGGGATTTTAGCGTCTTTGCATTTGGACGTCGCCAGTGTGTGTACGGCTTTATTACATGATGTGTTAGAAGACACAGATACGACCTATAGCCAGCTTGCAGAAGAGTTCACGCCAGAGATTGCTGAACTGGTGAACGGGGTAACAAAGCTTGGGCAAGTGGAGTTGTCGAGTCCCAATCCTTCACGGGAGCGTCAGCAAGCTGAGAACTTTCAAAAGTTTGTCTTGGCGATGAGCAAGGATGTACGTGTGCTTCTTGTTAAATTATGTGACCGATTACATAATATGCGCACGCTACAATATCATCCCAAAAAAGAATCACGTGAACGCATTTCGCGCGAGACTATGGAAATTTACGCCCCGTTAGCCCGACGAATTGGTGTGGATCAGATTTGTTCAGAATTGGAAGATTTGTCCTTTCAACATCTCAATAGTTCTGTCTTTGAAAGTATTACCAAGCGCGTCGATGCGTGGCGAGCGGATCAAAAAATCATCATTTCGGAAATGTCGATTGGCTTACGTGATCTGATGGACGTTCATGGTTTGAATGTACGAATCTATGGCCGCGAAAAACGCGCCTATGCGATTTGGCGAAAATTAGAACGCCAAGGTATTTCATTTGAAGACATATCGGATATTTATGCCTTTCGTATTGTCGTGGATACACCCGAAACGTGTTATAAAGTTTTGGGTATTTTGCACCAAGCTTATCGGTGTGTACCCGCTCGGTTTCGAGACTTTATTTCTGTTCCCAAGGGTAATGGTTATCAATCTTTGCATACGACTATATTAAGCGCTGAAAATAACCGTGTAGAAATTCAAATTCGTACGGAGCGTATGGAAGATATTGCAGAGCGCGGTGTGGCAGCGCATTGGGCTTATAAAAACCAGTCTTATGCTTTTGATCCTGAAAGTGCGAATCTGGCAGGGGGAGATCCTTTGCGGCGAATTCGGCCCTTGGTTGAGATGATGGAACATACAGGTGATGCTGCTGAGTTTTTAGAACATGTCAAATTAGAGATGTTTACAGATCAAGTCTTTACGTTCACTCCGAAGGGTGAGTTAATTTCTTTGCCAATCGGTGCAACCCCGCTTGATTTTGCCTATGCTGTACATACAAAAATCGGAGATACATGTATCGGGGCCCTCATTAATGGACGTGAGAAACCGCTTCGTACGCGGCTTAAAAACGGGGATGTTGTAAAAGTCATTCGCGGCGGTCACCCAGCGCCACAACCCGATTGGGAAAGTATTGCCATTACCGGAAAAGCCCGGTCGGCCTTAAGGCGTTTGGTGCGTGAAGAGCAAGCTATAGAATTTCAACGAATAGGCGCTTTGCTGGCTAATCACGCTTTTGCTCGCGAAGGCAAAGATTTTAGCGAAAGTTCGCTTGAAGATGCACTCAAAAGATTAGCAATCGAAAATGTGAATGCACTTTACGAGATTTTAGGGCGAGGCGAATTGTCCGTTGTGGAATTAATGCGGGCTGTATTTCCCCATAGAGGTAATGCAGACGCCATTGAGGACTTTAAGGCGAGAGAGATTATCCAAGACGAAACCGCACGCCTCTATGTAAAAGGGGATGGTATTAAGCCTGGCGTGGGCATGCATCTCAGCACGTGTTGTTCCCCGATTCCAGGGGATAGGATTGTTGGTTATCAAGCTGAAGGCCAAGGGATCGTTATTCACACTATAGATTGTGAAGTTTTGGGGAGTTTTGAGGATCAAGACGATCGCTGGATAGATTTGGCATGGCGCAGGGCCGCCGATCAAACGGCTTCAACGGGACGTATGATTGTCACGATTGAACATGTTCCTGGCGCGTTAGCAGATCTTACCAAAATTATTGGTGAGGCGAACGGAAATCTTATTAATATTAAAACTGTAGAGCGTAGCCCAACATTTTTTGATATGATAATTGATGTGGAGGTCACAAATAATCGTCATTTATCGCACATTATCGCCGCTGTACGGGCGAGCACATTTGTTGTGTCCGCTGATCGCGCGCGTATTGAACCGTCTATAGAAATCACGAACACAGAGGCGTAATAAATTTTACTTAAGCGCGAAGTTTTTGGAATAGCTTAGGAAAAATTAGGGAAAGATTATGAATACAGATGAAGTTTTGGACGTTTTTAAAGAGGCTGGAGCATTGCTAGAGGGACATTTTATTTTGTCGTCTGGCTTACGCAGCCCCGTTTTTTTACAAAAAGCGTTTATATTTAAAAATCCCCAATTAACTGAAAAGCTCTGTAAGGCTTTGGCGAGTAAAATTCGTAAATCGCTTCCCATTATGCCTGACATTATAGTCGCCCCGGCTATGGGCGGAATTATTCCCGGTTACGAAACGGCCCGCCATATGGGGTTGGATTCTATTTTTACGGAACGTGAAGCGGGTGAATTTGTTTTGCGTCGTGGCTTTACACTTGAAGCGGGGCAAAAGGTTTTAATGGTCGAAGATATTGTTACGACAGGCCTCTCTTCGCGCGAATGTATCAAAAGTATTGAAGCCACTGGGGCCAAAGTTATTGGCGGGGCATGTTTGTTTGACCGCTCTGGTGGTAAGGCTGATATTGGTGTGCCTCTTGTCAGTCTTGCAGCTAAGGCATTTCCAACCTATTCGGCAGACGCGCTTCCTCCAGAGTTAAAGGCATTGCCTGCAATTAAACCCGGTAGTCGCGGACTGAAATAGGGCGGAATTTAGGGTATAGAAAAGGGGCCAAAGCCAATCATATGACAATCGTTGGTGACACATCTAAATTGCGTTTAGGCGTTAATATTGATCATATTGCGACCCTGCGAAACGCGCGTGGCGGCACGCATCCCGATCCAATTGCAGGCGCATGGGCGGCGATTCAAGCGGGTGCAGACGGTATTACGGCGCATTTGCGTGAAGATCGCCGGCATATGCGTGACGCAGATATGACGCGTTTACAGACATTGTGTGAAAGTGAAAATATTCCGCTAAACATGGAAATGGCGGCTGTACCCGAAATGCTGGAAATCGCACTAAAACTTAAACCCAAAGCTGTCTGTCTCGTGCCAGAGCGTCGTGAAGAGCGCACAACTGAGGGCGGTTTAGATATTGCAGGTCAACATAACCGCATCGCGCCAATTGTACGCGCGCTGACTGATAACGGTTCACGCGTATCCCTTTTTATAGAAGCGGTTTCCAAGCAAATTCAGGCCAGTGCTCGAACAGGCGCGAAAGTTGTTGAGTTTCATACGGGCGCCTATGCGCACGCGCTTGACGACGGGGACACGGAAAAAGCGGATGCAATATTGGTCGCGCTAAGAAAAGGGGCAGTAGAGGCCAGAGCTGCAGGGCTTGAAGTGCATTTTGGTCATGGCATAACATTTGAAAATGTGACGGCGATTGCGGGCATCCCAGAGGCGCAAGAGCTGAATATAGGGCATTTTTTAATTGGCGAATCTGTTTTCATGGGACTGGATTCCGTCATTTCACAAATGCGAGATTATATGGATGCGGCACGCACGTGATTATCGGTATTGGCACAGATATGTGCGATATACGCAGAATTGAAAACTCTATCGAAAAATTTGGTGAGCGATTTATAAATAAAATTTTTACGGAAAAAGAGCAAGCTTACTGTGATGCAAAATCGGGGCGAGCCGCCTATTACGCGAAACGGTTTGCCGCAAAAGAGGCAGTCGCGAAAGCCTTAGCCAGAGAGGAAACAGGCGCTTTGTCTTGGAAGGATGTTGAAGTGCGTAACGATCCCTCTGGCCGCCCTACAATTCACTTATATAGACAAGCGAAAGAAAGACTTGAATCACATTTACCAAAAGGGCTAGAGGCAATTACGCATATAAGTCTAACGGATGATTATCCCTACGCAATGGCCTTCGCAATTATAGAGGCTCATTCAAGAATTTGATCCAATCAAGAGACTTATCCAATATAAGCACATTTATTAAAACGAATATATCTTAATGAGAAAACAGAAATGGCTAAAAAGAAAATAAAGGTAGTTGGAAGAACTCGTCCGAAAGCGGATCTAAAAGAGACGCTCTCGACAATCTTTTGGGCGCTAATGATTACTATGGTTTTGCGAACCTTTGTGTTTCAGCCTTTTCATATTCCGTCTGGATCTATGCAACCTAATCTTGTTAAAGGTGATTATATTATTACAACAAAATATACTTTGGGTTTCGGAAAGTTTGCGGCGGCTCCACTACCGTTTCCAATAAAAAGTGGACGATTATTAGAGCGTGAACCCAATCGTGGTGATGTCATTGTTTTTCGACCCAAAGATAATGATAATAATTATGTCAAACGTCTGATTGGTTTTCCTGGAGAAGAAATTCAAATGAAGTTGGGGCGATTATATATAAATGGTAAGCCCGTTGATATTAAAGGCATCGGTACAGACACGCGTTTAGATGTTAATGGACAAGACGATGATACCAATCTTGAGGTTGAGAGTTTTGATAAAAAGACATCTTATGAAATTTACAATGACATTGCCGGCAGCCCGACGGATGACACAAAAGTCTTTATTGTTCCCGCAGGACATTATTTTATGATGGGGGATAATCGGGATCATTCTGCTGATAGCCGAATTCCGGTATCTAAGGGCGGGGCTGGCTTTGTGCCGACCGAAAATCTCATTGGAAATGCACGCTTGGTTTTGTTGTCTGTAACAGAAGATTTTCAAATTACGAAGCCGTGGACGTGGATGCACGTCAAAAAAGATCGGTTTTTCAAGGTTATAGAATGAATATAATCAAACGCGTGCTATGCACCAAGTGCTTTGATATAAGCGCTTTGAAATGAGTGGTGTTGAAACCCGTCAACTTTTGCGTCTTGAAGAACGCATTGGGTATAGTTTTAAAGATAAAAGTCTGGCTTTACAGGCGCTTACGCACTCTTCTTACGGTGATGGACGCCGTAAGAACGCAGATAATGAGAGACTAGAGTTTTTAGGAGATCGCGTTTTGGGTTTAATGACAGCGCATTGCTTGTTCGCGCTGACACCTGAACGTGAAGGCGCTATGGCGCGTAAATTAAACGCCCTTGTTAGAAAAGAAACATGCGCGGCAATCGCGCGTGAGATTGACCTTGGCGAAGCCATGATGATGTCACCCTCGGAAGTGCGCCAAGGTGGACGTGACAAGGCATCTATTTTAGGGGATGCGTGTGAAGCTTTGATCGCGGCCCTATATATCGATGGTGGATTAGAAGCGGCGTTAGCGTTTTATCATACGTTTTGGGATGACAAAATTCAGGCTGTGACGCAAAAATCTATGAAAGACCCTAAAACGGCCCTTCAAGAAAAAGTCTCCAGCGTAGGGGGCGGTATGCCTGATTATGTTGTCATTGAACGGTCTGGCCCTGACCACAGGCCTATGTTTGTTGTCGAAGTCACATGTGAAAAAATTGGCTCGGCTAAAGGCACTGGAAAATCAAAAAAAATAGCTGAGCGTTTTGCGGCTCGTCACCTTCTTGAAAATTGGCCCGATACATTATGACGAACATTACAGAGACGAATGTTGAAGAAAAACGCATGAAAACACGGGCTGGTTTCACAGCGATCATTGGGGCACCGAATGCGGGAAAATCCACGCTTGTGAATGCCCTCGTTGGTGAGAAAGTTACAATTGTAACACATAAGGTTCAAACGACCCGTTTCCAAATTCGTGGCATTGCTATGCTCGGCGATGTGAAAAATGAACAGGCACAGATTATATTGATTGATACACCTGGAATTTTCAAAGCGAAGGAAACAGACCGATTATCGAAATCTATGGTACATGCGGCGTGGACTGGCGCTGATGATGCAGACGCGATTGTCCATGTTGTTGATGCACCCGCCCTATATAGACGACTGCATGCTGACGGTTCTGCCCAAGACCGGTTATCGGTTGAAGATACAGAGCGCGTCACAGCGGGACTAAAGCTTAGAAATCGTGGGAATAGTTTTTTGGCTTTAAATAAAATTGACGAGATTGAGCGTGATAAACTTCTTGAACTTATTGCACATTTTCAAGCAATGGACGTCTACGCCGAAGTGTTTTTAATTTCAGCCCTTAACTTTGACGGCGTTAAAGATTTGGGCGCGGCATTGTCTAAAGCAATGCCTGTTAGCGCCTATCTTTACCCGCCTGACCAAGCCGCAGATATTCCTTCGCGTCTTATGGCGGCTGAAATTACGCGGGAGAAACTCTTTTTGCGATTGCATGATGAATTGCCATATGCCTCAGCCGTTGAAACAGAGAGTTGGAAGGTTCAAAAGGATGGCTCCATCCGAATTGGGCAGGTGATTTACGTTCGACGTGATAGTCAAAAACCAATTGTCTTAGGTAAAAATGGACGCACGATTAAAGATATTGGCGCCCAATCGCGCCACGAAATGCAGAACTGGCTTGGCCGTAAAGTACACTTATTTTTATTTGTGAAAGTGCGTGATAATTGGCAAAATGATCGTGCGCGTTATACGGAAACGGGTTTAGAATTTGATGTCTAAATTTTGTTTCAAACGATTGCTTTAATGGATTTTGTATAATGGATTGGGCCGGTGAGGGTTATATTTTATCCGTTAAGAAACACGGTGAAACCTCGGCTATCATTGAAGTTTTTAATCGTGAACGCGGACGCCACCTCGGCTTAGTGCGGGGCGGGGTCAGCCGTACCAAAAGAGCCGTTCTTCAAGTCGGGAATTTTGTTCAACTGGAATGGCGCGCGCGTCTTTCTGAACATTTAGGCTATTTCACGATTGAAGCCTTGTCTTTTCGTGCGGCTGAATTGATGGATGACCGTTTGTCGCTTGCGGGATTAAATGCGCTTTGTGCCATTGCGCGTGAAACCTTGCCAGAGCGCGAAAGTTATGCATTGGTTTATGACGCTTTTGAAATCTTGCTCGCCAATCTGGATGATCCCGATATTTGGCCTGCCTTATTCGTTCAGTGGGAAGCTGGCTTGCTTACCGCTATGGGCTATGGTCTAGACTTACGGACTTGTGCGGCCACAGGCACGAATGACAATTTAACCCATGTTTCTCCGCGTTCAGGCCGCGCAGTTAGCCGCAGTGCAGCAGAGCCTTATCTGGATAAAATGCTAGCCCTACCAGCTTTTATGATTGGTTCAAGATATGTCACCGCTCAAGATGTTGCGGATGGATTGGCGTTAACGGGTTATTTTTTGGAAACGCGGGTGCAGTGGGGCGTCAATAAAACTCTTCCTGATGCACGGGCACAGATGATTGCGCGATTAAAAACAGCTGGATTTGCTTAACCGAACCGCTTTTCAGTAAAGGTAAAAAATAAAGTTCCGTCTTTAAAGTTTTAATCCACAGGCATTTAGCCCGCAAACTGTTATATTAAAACCGAATCAAGTTTTGGTGATGAAACACATCAAAATATAGGCAGTATTTTTGGGAATATACGGGATTATAAATGGCAAAGCGACCCTCATCGGATAATGGGCTTCCAACGCATGATGTGATTGAAGAACATATAGATGATGCCTTATCTTCACGCTATCTCGCTTACGCGCTGTCAACGATTACGATGCGAGCGTTGCCAGATGTACGGGATGGTCTAAAACCTGTTCATAGGCGCATTCTTTACGCCATGCGTATGCTTAAATTAAACCCTGAAAATGCCCATAAAAAATGTGCCCGTATTGTCGGGGACGTAATGGGGCAATATCATCCGCACGGGGATGCCTCGATTTATGACGCATTGGTCAAACTTTCGCAAAGTTTCTCTGCGCGTTATCCACTGGTCGATGGTCAAGGTAATTTCGGAAATATTGACGGTGATAGCGCCGCTGCAATGCGGTATACTGAGGCGAAAATGACACCCGCTGGCGTGGCGCTTCTGACAGGGATTGATGAAGACGCTGTTGATTTTACTTTGACCTATAATGAGGAAGACAAAGAACCCGTTGTTTTACCAGGTGGATTCCCCAATCTTTTGGCTAATGGCTCAACAGGGATTGCTGTGGGTATGGCAACCTCTATTCCGCCGCATAATTTAACAGAGATATGCAATGCAGCCCTGCATCTTATTAAATTCCCAGGTGCCTCTATCAAGACTTTGATGAATGACATTAAAGGGCCAGACTTTCCAACTGGCGGCATTATTGTTGAAAGCCAAGACAGTATGCTCGAATCCTACGCGACAGGACGCGGTGGCTTCAAAGTTCGCGCACGTTGGCATAAAGAAGACATTGGCCGTGGACAATGGCAAATTATTGTAACCGAAATTCCGTATCAAGTTCAAAAATCGCGTTTGATTGAAAAGCTGGCAGAAGCGATTGAGCTTAAGAAAGTGCCTTGGTTAGCTGATGTACGCGATGAGTCGGCCGAAGATATACGGGTTGTCTTAGAGCCTAAATCTAAGAATATCGAAGCTGAAATATTAATGGAAAGCTTATTCAAGATTACCGATCTGGAAAGTCGCGTTAGCATTAATATGAATGTTTTAGATGCAACGCGGACGCCGCGCGTGATGAATTTACGGGAAGTCTTGCAATCCTTCCTCGATCATCGCCGTGAAGTTCTACAGCGCTGCTCGCGTCAACGTCTGGGTAAGATCGAAGATCGTCTAGAGGTCCTCGACGGGTATATGATCGCGTTTTTGAATATGGACGAGGTTATTCGGATCATACGGTTTGAAGACAATCCAAAAAAAGACTTGATGAAAGCGTTCAAACTCACGGACCGTCAAGCCGACGCTATTTTGAATATGCGATTACGGGCTTTGAATAAATTGCAAGAGCTTGAGATTAAAACGGAATTTGATGCATTAGCGCTCAAAAAATCTGAACTCGAAGCTTTGTTGGGTTCAGAGGATGCGCAGTGGAAAGCGGTCGCGGGTCAAATCAAAGATTTAAAAGAGGCCTATAAGAAAGATAAAAGACGGACTGGATTTGCAGACCAGCCTGATATCGAATTTGATTTATCTACTGCGTTTATTACCAAGGAACCGGTAACGATTGTTTTGTCGGAAAAGGGATGGATTCGGGCCTTAAAAGGGACTGTCGAGGATTTATCCACTGTAAAATATAAGGATGGTGATAAAGAAGCGTTTCATGTTTATGCGCAGACGACTGATAAAATAATTCTCTTTGCATCAAACGGTAAATTTTACACGCTGGGGGCTGATAAACTACCAGGAGGTCGCGGCAATGGTGAGCCTGTGCGCTTGATGATTGATCTTGAAGATGATCACTTACCGATAGGTTTATTTGTGCATGATCCAGAACGGGTGCTCTTGGTCGCCAGTACTGATGGATATGGATTCCGTGTTCCAGAAACCGCCATTATAGCCTCGACAAGGGGAGGACGTAAAACTTTGAACGTTAAAGGCGACGTTGAGGCTTTGCGTTGTGTTGAAGTGCGAGGCGATAAAATAGCGACGATTGGTGAAAACCGAAAAATTCTTGTTTTTGATATTGAAGATTTACCTGAGATGGCGCGCGGAAAAGGCGTGCGTTTACAAAAATTTAAAGATGGTGGTCTTGCTGATGTGACTACATTTAAGGCCGATGACGGCCTGAGCTTCATAGACGTGGCTGGTCGAAAAAATAGTGTACCCGATTGGAACTTGCTCGAAGGCAAACGTGCACAAGCTGGACGTATGGCGCCTAGAGGTTTTTCAAGAACGGGGACATTTGCGCCGGATAAGCGTCTAAATTAAAGGCCTGAATTTTGTGTAATAGATTAAATGTTTCTGTTAGGTACTTGATTTAAATATTGGATCTCAATCCATAGACGGATTTATACTATAATTTCCGAATAATATTTGTTATGCTATTTCAAAATAGAATTTTACTGTAATACTTATAAGAGACTTTCTCATGGAATTTTTATTCGTCATACTTGGCATTATTGTGCTTTTGGCATTTATCATAATCGGTTTGTACAACCGATTAGTCAGCCTTCGACAAACATGTCACCAAGCTTGGTCAGATATTGAAGTACAGCTAAAGCAAAGACAAGACTTGGTACCGCAGCTTGTGAATACGGTTAAAGGCTATGCAGCCCACGAGAAAACGACTTTTGCAGAAGTCGTACAAGCGCGTCAGGCGGCTGTGAACGCAGGGAGTCCTGGTGCCCAAGCCGCCGCAGAAGGGATGCTTTCGCAAGCGCTTGGTAAACTCTTTGCATTGGCTGAAGCCTATCCAGATTTGAAAGCCAATCAGAATTTCCTACAATTACAAGATCAACTCGCCGATGTTGAAAACAAAATTGCAGCGGCCAGACGTTTTTATAATAACTCAGTTCAGGAGTATAATACAGCGCGTGAGCAATTTCCCGCTGTCTTGATTGCAGGCCCGTTTGGTTTCACCGAACGCGAGTTTTTCGAAGCGCCTGAAGGGCGTGACGTGCTTCAAACCCCTGTTGAAGTTCAGTTTTAGGACTTAGCCTTTATGTTAAAGGCTTACGGCCTCAAGACACATATTTGGAATAATAATCTGCGATCAGTTAGTCTACTGATTGCATTCCCCTTGTTATTGCTGATACTCTCTTATGCGCTAACCCTATTATATGTTGGTTTTACATCAACGCAGAGCTCGCAAGAAAGTTTATATATTGCGGCGCAACAAGTGCCTGTTTTTGCACCAATTGCTTTTGGTGCGGCGGGCATTTGGTTTGTTATTGCCTTTATGGGGCATCAAGCCATGATTTCTGCCGCGACGGGTTCACGTTCTGTTACACCTGCGCAAGAGCCGCGTGCTTATCGTATGCTAGAGGATTTAAGTATTTCGCGCGGACTGGTTATGCCGCGTCTTAAAATTATTGAAACACCTGTGATGAATGCATTTGCGAGTGGTCTACGGGACAAAAATTATACAGTAACGCTTACACGCGGTTTAATAGACGGCCTTGACGATGAGGAGTTGGAAGCGGTTATTGCCCATGAGCTTTCACACATAATGCATAAAGACGTAAGACTGCTCGTGATTGCCGTTATCTTCGTTGGAATATTTGCATTTGTTGGAGAGAGTGTCGTGCGAAGCCTGTTTCGAACCAATCTTTCGCGCAGTACAACCTATCGACGTAGCGGTGGTGGGCAAGCAGGTGCCATTCTGTTTTTTGCTATGGCTCTTGTCGCTTTGACTTATTTTTTTGCTGTTTTGATACGGTTTTCTCTCTCACGTAAGCGTGAATATATGGCGGATGCTGGCGCGGTTGAGTTGACGAAAAATCCAGATGCGATGATTAGAGCATTAGAGAAAATATCAGGTCGTGCGCAGTTAAATGCGCCTGCCGAAGTCATGGAAATGGCGATTGAAAATCCAAGAACAGGTTTTGCGGGAGCATTTGCAACCCATCCACCGATTGAAAAGCGCATAGATGCGCTTGTGAAATTTGCAGGCGGACGTGTCGGTACGCAAAGCTTGCGGCAGGACCGCAATTATCAAGCCCCCAATTATAACAATCCGTCTCATTCAATGGATGACCGCGAGGCCATGAATATACGGAAAAGCAAAAGTTCTCGTGGGCCTTGGGGATAATCGCCTTTAAGATAATCGCATTGGAATAATCCAAGAAAATAATCCAAGAATAACTTAGATGTAAATGAAGTCACACAATAAGGATAAACTTATGACACGTAAATTACTCTGCTCCGTTGCACTGGCGATCGTGCTTTCCGCTTGTAATGGTATGGAGACCCGCTCTCAATTAGCACAATCTTTTCCGCTACCAGAAGGGATTTCTAAAATCGACTCTGTAGAGAAAAAAGACAATGAGATTGTCATTCCGTACACAAAATATAAGTTAGAGAATGGACTGACGGTGATTTTACATCCCGATAAATCCGACCCGCTCGTCCATGTTGATGTGACTTATCATGTTGGGTCTGGTCGTGAAGAAATCGGCAAATCAGGTTTTGCACATTTCTTTGAACATATGATGTTTCAAGGGTCTGAAAATGTTGAAGATGAGGAGCATTTCAGACTGATTACCGAAGCGGGTGGTACATTGAATGGTTCGACGAATTCTGACCGCACAAATTATTATCAAACAATTCCGTCAAATCAGTTAGAGAAAATTCTGTGGCTTGAGGCGGATCGTATGGGCTATTTCCTTGACGCGGTAACGCAAAAGAAATTTGAAAACCAACGCGAAACAGTTAAAAATGAACGCGGACAACGAGTTGATAATCGTCCTTATGGCTTGTTATTTGAACGTGTTGGTGAAGCGCAGTTTCCAGAAGGTCATCCTTATTCATGGTCGACAATTGGCTATCTTGAAGATTTAGATCGTGCTAATCTTGATGATCTTAAACGGTTTTTCCTGCGTTGGTATGGGCCAAATAATGCGGTGCTAACAATTGGCGGTGATTTTGACGCGGAAAAGACGCTTAAAGATATTCAAAAATATTTTGGGCCAATTCCGATGGGGGCCGAGGTTGAAGACCCTGTTTATGTACCCGTTACATTGGAAGAAGATCGCTATATATCGCTGGAAGATAACGTCCAATTGCCATTGCTATACATGTCTTGGCCGACAGTGCATTTAAACCATCCTGATGAAGCGCCGCTTGATGTCTTAATGTCAATTATGGGTTCGGGGCAAACCTCTTTGCTTTATAAAAATCTCGAAAAACCGGGTCTTGTTGTACAATCAAGTGCGGGGCATGGATGTCGTGAACTAAATTGTAGCTTTACCCTATTTGGCCTCGCAAACCCTGCAAAAATTGCGAAACTGTCAGATTTAGAAACGATTATACGAGATACACTTGAAGAGTTTGAAACGCGCGGCGTTGAAGATGATGATCTTACGCGTGTGAAAGCCGGCATTGTATCCGATATGATTTATGGTCTTGAAAGTGTTTCCGGTAAGGTAAGCCAGCTTGCCGCTTACGAGACATATCGGAATACTCCAAACGGAATTCGTTCCGATATAGAGCGGTATGAAAACGTAACAAAAGCTGATGTCATGCGGGTTTACGCAGAATATATAAAAGACAAACCGGCTGTCATTATGAGTATTGTCCCTAAGGGTCAGATTGATAAAATTGCCCGCGCGGATACATGGAAAAGATATGAACGTGATATTCCCGAAAATACAGAGACATCATCAATTGTATGGGCCCCTATGCCAGACGATTTTGACCGCAGTATCATGCCGCCTGCGGGCCCGAATCCATCCATTAAAGTACCCAATGTTTATAATGTTGAGCTCGAAAACGGTATTAAAGTCCTTGGTGCGATTAATGAGGAAACGCCGACAACATCAATTAGTATCCGTATAAAAGCAGGTCAATCGCATGAGGGTTTAGATCTGTTAGGCACTGCGTCTATGACGGCGAATATGTTAAATGAAGCCACGCTCGAATCCTCTGCTGAGGATATTTCTAATCGTCTTGATAAATTAGGGTCTAGTGTTTCTATTTCAGGTGGAGATCGGTATACGACTCTCTATATCCGTGCCTTGACGCAAAATCTTGATGAAACGATTGCGATTGCTGCTGAACGATTATTTAAGCCCAAATTCGATGAGGCTGATTTTGAACGTTTGAAAGCGCAAACAATTCAAGGGATTAAAGCGGCAAAAAAACAACCTGATTTTGTCGCAAATTCTGTTTTTAATAAAAAATTGTTTGGTGATAATAATCCAATGTCATTCCCAAATGCAGGAACTGAGGCGAGTGTTGAGAAAATGACTTTAGCGGATGTGAAGGCGTTTTATAGATCGCATTACGCCCCTAATATTACCTCTATTGTCAGTGTGAGTGATTTGGATAAAGCGGCCATGTCAGCGGCGTTATCGCCGTTTAAAAGCTGGTCTGGAGAGGCGTCTACACGACCCGATTCTAACGCGTTCCCCGAATTAGATGCGCCTAAGATATATTTGGTAGATAAGGAAAATGCGGCGCAATCTGAAATCAGAATAGGCAAGCGTGCTTTACCTTTTGACGCAACCGGGGAATATTTCAAAGCGGGTCTTATGAATTATCCTCTTGGCGGAAATTTTAATAGCCGTATCAATCTCAATCTTCGCGAAGATAAAGATTATACATATGGTGCGCGGTCAACATTTAATGGTCAAAAAGACCGGGGATATTTTCAAGCCAGTTCCGCTGTCAGAGCCGATGTAACGGTCGAGTCAATTACGGAGTTTTTGAAAGAAATTAAGGCCTACCATAAAGACGGTATTACTATGGAAGAATTGGCATTCACAAAAAGTGCGATAGGGCAAAGGGATGCGCGCTCTTACGAAACGCCAGGGCAAAAACTTGGTTTTTTATCAGAAATGATGAGCTATAATTTAGCGCCAGATTTCGTTGACGAGCAAAATCAGGTTCTGTCAAATCTGACAAAATCTGACGTTGATCGCCTCGCAAAAAAATACCTGAATACGGACGAAATGATTATGGTTGTTGTCGGTGATATGAATCTGGTTTTTGATAAACTCGAAAGTCTTGCGTTACCGATAGAAGTCATCAATGCAGACGGTGAACCTATTGAAGAGTAGCCGAACCATTCAATCTTTAGCTATGGTGTACGGGGTCAATATTGCCTCTACACCCTATGCTGATCGTCTTTCAGTTCATTCCAAAACAGGAAATTGGGCTTTCTAGCCCAGATTTTAACGCGTATTGCGTACGATACGATTAAGATTGAAATGTTCTTGGTAGATGTGTTGCCAATTCTGGAATGCAGACCACCAATAAAATTACGACAAATTGAATTAATATAAAGGGTATGATGCCTTTATAAATATCTGTTGTTTTCACGCTAGGCGGGGCGACACCGCGTAAATAAAATAAAGCAAAACCAAAGGGCGGAGTTAGGAAACTGGTTTGCAGATTCAATGCCATGAGAATGCCTAACCAGATTGGATCCATACCAAGTGCGAGCAAGGGCGGCGCTACAAGAGGGACGACAACAAAAGTTATTTCGATAAAGTCTAAGAAAAACCCTAAAATAAACATTATCAGCATGACGATCCAGAATGCGCCCCATTTTCCGCCCGGCGCAGCGTTTAATAATCTTGCAACGAGATTATCTCCGCCAAAGCCTTTAAAAACGAGACTGAAAATCGTTGCGCCAATTAAAATAACAAACACCATGGATGTAATATGCATGGTTGTGCGCGTAACGTCGCCAAGGGCTTTGTTTTTTATAAGAGGGGCAACCGAAACCAATGTTCCTATAATGGCGATTGAGCACAGAAAGATTGCCAGTGTGATAAATATACGCTCCGTGCTTGTCCAAACATCTTGATTAAGCCTTAAATCAATGCCTGTCAGATCAATAGCGATTAGCAGAGCCAATCCAATGACCGCACCCAGAATGGCTTTTTTTTGGAACCCAAAATTAGTCGTTTCTGAACCTTGCATCTTATAGCTGGCGAGGAATATTGCGCCTAAGGCCCCAATTGCGGCCCCGCGTGTTGGCGTGGCATATCCTGAGAGGATTGAGCCTAATACGGCGATAATCAGAAAAATAGGCGCAATCATGGCTTTGAGAGTACGCTTAAGGAATGTCCAAGGGTTTACATCATCAGGCCACGCTTCTGGGGGCGCGAGATGTGGTTTTAGAAAGGCCGTCACAGAAATATAGAGCGCATAGAAAAACACAAGGATTAGACCCGGTATTAGGGCACCTGCAAATAAATCTCCGACAGAGATCACGCCTTTAACATCAAGGCCAAAGCTTCTTTGTGCTTCTTGATAGGCATTTGACATTTGGTCACCCAAAATCACTAAGACGATTGAAGGCGGGATTATTTGGCCCAATGTTCCAGAGGCTGCGATCGCGCCAGAGGCTAATGAGGGCGCGTAATTGCGTTTCAACATAGTTGGCAGTGACAGCAGTCCCATTGTCACAACAGTCGCGCCGACAATCCCCGTAGATGCCGCAAGCAAGGCCCCGACAAAGATAACAGAGACGCCAAGACCGCCGCGCAGTCTCCCAAATAAATCGCCCATAGCGCCGAGTAAATCTTCGGCGATACGCGATTTTTCAAGCGTCACCCCCATAAAGACAAATAGAGGTACAGCAATCAAAATTTCGCGTGTAATCAATGGATAGATGCGCCCTGGTAGCGCGGTTAAAAAACCTACATCAAAGGTTCCCGTAAAAACACCGATCGCTGCAAAAAGAAGTGAAACACCACTGAGGGTAAACGCGACATTATAGCCCGCCAGTAACCCTAAACAGGCCAGAGCAAACATTGCG
>CALCKU010000056.1 GCA_937965735.1 uncultured Caulobacterales bacterium | reverse complement strand
AACCGACCATAGCTTTTGTGCCGTTCATTGCTGCTACGGGCGTGCCACGAGAAAACCGCGTATAACCGCGCGTGCCTTGCACGACTTCTATCGCATTAGAAATTGTCGGCGTGTCATATTCTGCAAGACTTCTGATAAAATCATTCATAAGCCCATCCTATAGAATTTATTGGCCGTGTTAAAAAACATGTCCTCGCATTCCGTCTGCGAGAAATCTTGTGTCAAAGTCAAAAAAGCCTCAAAGGTTTTTGTATAACTGGCGTAAAGCTTATCAACGGGAAAGTTAGAACCAAAAGCAATTCGCGCAGGGCCAAACACATCAATCGTCCGCAATACCCGTTCGCGAAAGCTATCCAAGGTCCAATTATGGTCAAACATTCCAAGACCCGATATTTTGCAAATCATATTCCCGTGTTCGGCAAAGTCTTTCAGGCCCGCTTCCCATTCACGCAGACCTGACCGCGTAAAGTCCTGCGGGCTACCCGCATGACATATCGCGACAGGGAGTTTTTCTAGCGATTTAAAGAGCTTCGCAGATGTCGGCAAGAGCGGCGGCGTGAGCTGTAAATCAAAGGATAAATCGCGGTCAACCAAGCCTTTTAGACCTGCCTTAAAAGCAGGATCTTCAAGCAAAGCATTCGTTCCGTTCTTGGCATCTTCCACGGCGTTACGACCCAGGATTTGACGAATACCGCGCAGATTTTTAAAAGCTTGCTGTTGATCCAGATCCGCACCCACATTCGTCTGCGTCAAATCACAAAAGGCGATAATCGCATTGGCCAGACCGTATTGATCCGCTTGATCTTGAACAAATTCGGTTTCACGGACAGATTGCTCTATCGCAACGCCGCATTGAATATGCACACTGCCTGTAATGGGGAGAGACTCGTGATCGGCTTTGAAGTCCTCTAAATGGTAATTTTTCTGTATCGGGGTTGGATCCCCAAAAAACCGCGTCACGCCCGTTTCCGCCAGCCATGTCTGCTTGATTTCGTCTAAATCCCAAAGATGGTGATGGGCATCAATAATCCGTTTAACCATTACGAACTTTGCCTTTTGGTTTCAATTTGACGGCGCACTGCGACATCATCCCAAACGGTTACTTCTTCACGTATACGGCCATTCATAACGCGCCAATGAGTTAGACCTAAAATATAGACAGGCGCACCTGTTGGCGCGCCATACAGACCGCCCCCCGTGTGATGCCCCGCTAATGACCAACGCACAGCAATGTCGCGCGCTGTCCCTAAATACGGAATATCGGCTACATGTTCGAGACGGAATTTCGCGTCTGGTAGCGCGGTAAATACGGCCTGCCAAAACGCGCCCAGCTCATCATGTCCGTAAAAGTCACGGTCGCCAGGATAGAGGCCTGAAACCCGAAAATCATAGACGTCAGATAGCGCGTCCAAACCCTTTGGTGTCAAATAATGACCAAGCACGGCTTCCGCAAATCTATTCACGTGTGTTTCAGGGTTTTCGGGCTTGGAAACATGTGGCAAAGCTTGCGCCATAACTGCGGCATGAGACGCTTTATGAAGATCACTCAAAGACCGACCCTCTTTTAGGTCATCTGCGGCGAGCTTTGCCGCGACAGCGTCAACTTCAAACCCCATATGAATAACCATGGCCGCGTAATCTCGCGCCAGCCATTCCTCAAAAATTTTATTCGCGCGACACGCACAATCTGCAATCGTGCGTACACGTACTTTTCGCCCTGTCGCAGGGCCAAATTCCGAGGTGCCAAGATTGGTCATCTTTGAGGTAATCAGATGCGAGGAATAAAACACGCCGTCCCTATCATCTGACCAAATCACATTATCTGCATCAAGAACACGATCTGGAAATGCATCCATTGTCGCATAGGTATTATCAATCACAGTTTGCGCCCCCACAATCGGCCCCGTCAAAGTGTGGATTAGGCAATCTTGCGTATAATATTTCGCGCAGAGTTCAACATTGCGATCATGCCAAATACGATCTGTGATCCGAATTATATAGTCAGGGAAATCGACAAATTCAGTATCAAACCCTGGCAATTCCATACGCGGCCCGCCTTGGGGAGTTAACATGTCGGATAAATCCGTTATTGCAACCTGAGTAATCGGTAAAGTCATTGCGCCGTCCAACCTCCATCAACGAGCAAGCTATGCCCAGTTACCATTTTTGCGCCGTCAGAACATAAATACAGCACCGCAGAGGCTACATCTTCGGGTTGCCCCACCTTACCAAGCGGGATCATTCTGCGAACAAATTCCATAAATTTAGCATCTGAAAACCAACCGCGTGTCATATCCGTTTCGATAAAAGTGGGGGCCACAGAATTTACACGAATACCTTTTGGGGCGAGTTCAACGGCCATAGCTTTGGTTAGGCCTTCAATCGCATGTTTTGTCATGCAGTAAGTTGTACGATTAGGCGATCCGACATGTCCCATTTGCGATGTTATGTTAATCACCGATGCGCCTGAGGTCATATGCTTGACCCCTTGGCGTGAAATTCGAAATGTCGACCGCACATTCAAATTTAGCATTTTGTCCAAATGCGCATCACTGACATCGGTAAACGCCTCTGGAAAATTGATTCCGATATTATTGATAAGAATATCGAGCTGCTTAAGGCCGTCTATACGGTCTAAAAATGCATCTTCCGTTGCGTCTTCGGCCCAAATCTCGCCCTGTGAACCGAGCGCTTTAGACAATGTGTCGAGATCTTTAGAAGGTCGCGCGCTGGCGATCACAAAGGCGCCTTGTGCCTTAAATGATAAGGCAATGGCACGACCAATACCGCGGCTAGCGCCCGTCACTAAGACCGTTTTTTTTGAAAAACTTTGTGAAAGCATCGTCATCACACAAGCTCCTTCATATTTTAAAAACTTTCATATTTCAGCACTTTTCTAATTTCGTGCATTTTCTTATTTCCAGCATTGGCTTATTTTCAGCAGTGGCTTATTTCAGCACTGGCCTCTTTTAAATATTATAAATCCTCAAATATCGCCGCGTACACGAATAAACTCAACAGGACGGTCTGTTCGGTTCACCAATTGTCGAGCGGAGCCTTTCACAAGTGTCGCCGTGTCACCCGGTAATAAGTGCCACGTCTCATCCATGAGCTTGACCGTTAATTCACCCGAATGAACAAATAGAACCTCTGAACCTGGATAGCGCACTTGCTCTGCTGATGCATGAGGCAAGAGAGTCATATGACCCAACGTAAATCCATGTGGCCAACTCAATTTGGCCGTCGGCCCAATCAGTTTGCGCTGGGTCAAGCCGCCACGACTAAACTCGCTGACCCCCTCATCGGACATGACACAACAATTCCGCAATTGTGTGTCTGAAAAACACTTAAGCGCTTCGACCTGAATGCGCGTGGTCACCGCCATAGGATTTTGTCCCTCGGGAATGCGCTCGCCTTTGCCCGTATCGACCAGATTGCCATTTTCGAGTAAAACAAGGCCAAAGTCTTTTGCCATATCAAAAACATATGGCGCCCAAAGCACATGCCCCGGATCATCCCCCCCGAGAACCGCCCAAAGAAAGCCAGGCTCGTCATTTGTGTTTTGGCTAATATTTTCAAACCCGCGAAACACATCTGTTGGAATAGAAATTAAGTCACCTGGGTTTAAAATAACTTCAGAATCTTTACCGGTCTCGCCTGTCCGAAACGCCCACTGGCCTTTATGCACATAAAATACTTCAGCCGTTTCGTGACTATGTTGGGAATTAACGCAATTTGCAGGCTGACGCGCCGCGCCGATATTAAATCCGTGAGGTTCAGCGATATGAACATATTGGTTAGGGTTTTCCGAAACGCCGGGCCCAATAATCGTAAAGTTCTCTTTTTTATCAGACCCGGGCGAGCGAGTATCAATGAACGCATCCCGGCACGGGCGAAGCTCGTCGTAGCGCACAATTCTCGGATGAGATTTGGCAACTTCAAAATGCTCTGACTGACCCATTTTTCCCTCTGTTTTATATAGTATTTTCATTTTGCATGCGAAGGCAATTTATATTCTGTGCCATTACAAAAAAGGGAGAGCTTTCGCTCTCCCGATAACATGTATCGCCCAAGGCAATTGGGCCTTAACTTGGACCGAATTAGAAACGGGCTTTAAGCTTAACACCGTAATTCTTTGGATATAAATAGCCTGTCTGTACAACATCATCGGAGTTGTTATTCCCGCGTGCCAGTACAGCCGTATTTTCCAAGTTTTCAGCAAAAATCTCAACGCCGTAATTGCCACTTTCATCATCCCAAATCAAACGAAGATCGGTTTTCGTAAAGCTTTTTTGATATTGCGCAGGATCATTCGCCAATAGGTTTGATGTATTAAATCCACCTGAATAATAGAATTGCGCATAAGGCGTGATTGAACCATAGCCATCTTCCAGTTCAAAGCGATAAGCCGCACTGGCAGAAAGTGTAAAATCAGGCGACCAAGGCGTTGTGTTACCAGATTGGTCGACAAAGGCCTGAACACGACCTTGGTAAAGTTGGTAAGGGTTACCTTGCCCAAAGGTTCCAAATTCCGAATTCAAATAGGCTGCATTCGCAGATAGGGTTAGCGCATCTGTTGGCTGCCAAATAGCATCCATTTCAATACCCCAAGCTTTAATATCACCACCATTGGCAGATGTTGTGATTGCAACACCGTTTTCAATGCGCTGTAATTGCGTCAACAAATTCGTATACTTTGTGAAGTGTAAAGCCCCGTTCAACTGCACGGTATTATCCATTAGACGCGAACGGAAACCTGCTTCGATCACACGTGATTTTTGCTCGTCTGTAGCACGCGCGGTTGACACAGCACCTGACAGATACCCTGTAGAGGCTGATGTATAAACCATCACATCGTCGGAAAAGTCATATTCTAGACCCGCACGCCATGTAACATTGTCATAGCTGGCTTCGCGTCTGATTTGATCCGCGGCGTCACAATTAAATGTAAAGACAGACTCACCATTTGGAATAATAGACGGTGAAGACCCCGCAACCCCAGCGGCGACATTTACAACACGGTCGCCCGCAGAGAAGTTAGAACCCCCGCATCTTAATTTTTTGCTTTCATCATTATAACGCAAACCACCAATGGCGCGGAAATTGTCCATAAAGCTGTATTCTAATTGGCCAAAAATACCTAAATACTTCGTATCAATTACAGCATTATCGGCAAAGAAACCGCCAAGGAAAACATTGTTTGATGTAATATCCGTACCATCAAGCAATGTGAATGTCCCTTCACTCGTCGTCACAGACCCGCGCGTTGAATCATCCCGTTGCGTTTGCTGATAGATGTTAAAACTACCGCGGTCTTTTTGATCTGAGTAATACGCACCCACAGTATATTGTAGAGCATTATCATTTTGAGAGACGAGTTGCAGCTCTTGTGTAAAGCCTTTCGTTTCTTCTTCATATCCACCATTGGAATTTGGCGTTGGGCTGAAATCAAAATCAAATTGAATATCATTTTGAAAGCGCGTGTAAGACGTAATCGACTTCAAAGTCGCGCCGCCAAAATCATAATTCATATCAAGCGAGAAAACATCTTCAAACAGATCCACAGGACGGACATAGTCTTGTGAAATCACATATGGATCACCGCCTGGCCCGTTTGCCGCTGGCCCGCGACCGCCTGAACCACGTACAGGGTTTGTACAATCACGAACCGTTCCGAACGCATCCGTAAGACCGTCTGGTGTTTCGTTGCGACAAAGGCGCGTATAACCAAACAAACCCGCTTCATTTCCATCCTCAGAGATATGCGAATAGCGTAAAGTGGCGTTAAAATAATCTGTCGGCTCCGTATATAGGCTGACCCGTATCCCTTTATCATCCTGCGCACCGACGTCAGGACCTGCTAGGTTTTTGATATAACCGTCACTTTTGTCATAAAAACCAGCAATCCGCAGGGCCGTATTTTCTGTAACGGGCATGTTGACAAAAGCTTCAGCTTTGGCGCGGTCAAAACGCTGATAACTCAGATCAACACCCGCACTATATTCGCCGATTTCAGCATTATTTGTATATATGTTTAAAGCGCCCGCAAATGTATTGCGACCATAGAGCGTGCCTTGCGGCCCACGGAGGAATTCAACCGAGCTTACGTCGAAAAAGGCACGAGTCTGCTGTGAGGCACGAGATTTGTAAACGCCGTCTACAAACGCCCCAACAATCGAACCATTATCACCGAATGTGTTAGACGAGTTTGCACCGCGCACGTTAAATTTAGCATCGTTACCTGCAAATGAGAAATTCACACCCGGTACAAGTAATTCCAAACGCGACACATCATCAACACCGCCAAATTGTAACAGCTCTTCGTTTAACGCTGTCACTGAAATACTGACATCCTGAACATTTTCAGAGCGCTTTTCAGCTGTGACAATGATTTCATCAATCTGAGCATAAGCGGGTACAGACGACAGGAGTGCGATTGCACTGGCACCTGCGAGAATGGCTTTTGTTGAAGTCGGTTTAAACATTATGTCCCCTTTTTAATGACGTTTGGGCTTAAAAAAATCGATATTGACTTTAGTAAATAGGACAGACTTAAAAACGCAAGTCTTTTTTGACTTCGAATGCAATTTTATAAAAAGTGTAGTAATTTTGCATCTATTCGACATTCGGTGAATAAGAGGCCGATAAGTATATGCCACCACTGATAATCGCCTGTGACTTAATAAAGGAGCCTGAAATAAAGAAGCTTGAAAACAGTCGCAGTTTAAAATTTTCGCAGAAATGGCACCCGATGCCTTTATAATAGCCCGAATTTAAAATGCCTGTGAATGCAAATACGCTTGAAATCGTAACAAAATTTTGAACAGACCGTTCTGAACAAACAGTTTGAACCCATTGTCCAAGATCGCGCACACGCAATTTCAAGCGTGAAAGCCCACCCTAGTGAGACTCAGTGTAACTTTTTAGCGCTAAAGCCCGAGCTTGTCTTTGAGGATTTTATTCACCGCGCCAGGATTGGCTTTGCCTTGAGACGCCTTCATCACTTGCCCGACAAAGAAGCCAAGCAGTTTCGGGTTTTCTTTGGCCTTTTCGACTTGGGCGGGGTTTGCGTCCAAGGCCGCTTGAACCATGGCTTCAATCGCGCCCATATCCGTGACTTGTTTCAGTCCGTCGCGTTCAATAATTACGTCCGCTGTGCCTTCGCCGTTAAACATTTTCTCAAACACATCTTTGGCAATTTTTCCCGAGATGGTGTCGTCCAAAATACGGTCAATCAAACCGCCAAGCGCCTCTGCCGAAACAGGACTGTCTTCCAACTCAATCCCCGCTTTATTGAGCGCCCCAAACAATTCAACCATTGTCCAGTTCGATGCGATCTTTGCGTCACGCCCTTTTGCCACAATTTCGTAGAAATCTGCTTTATATTTATCCGAT
>CALCKU010000055.1 GCA_937965735.1 uncultured Caulobacterales bacterium | reverse complement strand
TTAGGATAATGTCTGCGGCTTTTTCAACCGATGTAATTGCGGCCTTGTCAAATCCTGCATCCATCGCCTCGCGGGATGTACTGGGATTAAGTTTTTTATCCATAAGGGCATTGCGTGCAATATTGGTCGCGACCCCGCCCGGATGTACACAGGAAACACTAACGCCGTAGTCTTCCACTTCTTGTGCAAGCGTTTCGGAAAATCCGCGAACGGCAAATTTTGACGCGCAATAATCGACTTGTCCGGGAAAACCGATAATGCCAAATATGCTCGATATATTGACCAAGCCACCACGGGTCTCTTTTAACTGTTCAAGGAAGGCTTTGGACATACGGACAACGCCGTAAAAGTTTACATTCATCACCGTTTCAAGTGAAGATAAGGGCGATTCGTCGAAACTCCCAACACGGACGAGCCCCGCGACATTGAAAACATAGTCTGCACTGCCAAGCGCAGCTTTCACTTTTTCTGCATAGACTGGAATAGCTTCGGCGTCTGCAACATCGAGCGTGTCCTGCATAATTTGGTTTTTATGAACGCCTAAAAGGACAATTGTTTCTGATAAAGCCAACGTATTAATATCAGACAGGGCTAGGAGCGCACCTTCTGATTTAAGCTTTAAGGCCAAAGCCCGACCAATTCCCGACCCTGCGCCTGTAATGACGCAGACTTTACCGTCAAATTTATTTCCGTAAGCCATGCGTATAATCCTCTTTTAATCGAAGACTATCAGAGACTGGCGAGACGTATAGTCAGAATTTTGCTTATTGGTTATCGACTTTTGCTATATAAAGTTGACGAGCCCGGGTCAGGATAGAATTTTCAATTTGGCGGGCTGTGTCGGCATCAACAGCCGCATCTGACCAAGACTGCCCCGAGCGAACTTGTTTAAAGATTGAGGCTTTCAGTGCATCCGCTCGTAAATTGGCATCTAATATATAGACATTGGCTTTAAACCGCTCATCGGGTGCTTCGGGGCTGGCATACCAATCGGTTAAGATCACGCCGCCAAACGGATCCACAGAAGTTAACGGCATAAATTCTAAGGTTTCAAGGCTGGCGCGCCAAAGAAAAGAGTTAACGCCAATATTGGGCGCTTGGGTCGTGCGGACAGCATTTTCTCTTTTGGCTTTTTTGCCGCCAAGAGTTGAACAACTCGCGATAAGCACGGTTGAAAGTACAGCGGAAATCAAAAGTGAAGGTCGTATAAAACGTCGTAAGGACATGCAAAGGCTCCAATGCCAAGTCAAATCAAAATTTCAAATGGCGTTATAGCATTAAAATCTGTACCTGCCAGTGTTTCATTGCGGAATTATAAAAGCTAAAATCGCAGTAAATACGGGGTGTTAAGGGTTTTGTTAACCATTTTTTAGGAAGCGCGCGTGGATATTAACCTTTGATTCGGGATGTATCTCGTGAATACGCTTGTGCCAAAGGTTTACGACTTCTGGTCCATTAAGGCGTAAATAGGGAATTATAAGATGACCTTTAAAAGGCCTTCAGCTCCAAAACAACCAAAACCAACATTTGGTCAACGTAATCGTTACGATTTACCGCGTGAATGTGCAGATGATTTCTCACGCGATTTTTCTAAAGATATGTCGCCAGCACAAAGTCTTTATTCTGTTTACCCATCGAATGAGATCGGTGATGCGGGCAGTACGCGCCGCACGGGTTTATGGTTTGGATCGGCGCTTATTTTAGTGAGTGCGATGACATTTGCCACAGCGCAAAGTCAGTCTGCATCCCCTTTTGCACGCAAGAATACGAAACAAGCGTGGGAGACTTACACAGCGCCTAATGCGGAAACTGCACCCAAAGCCCCGTCTTCACCAGCCCCGTATACAAACGATTCTAAAATTACTTATCAAGGTGGCCAATCTTTAAGCTCGTCCTCTTCGACAACATTTGAGCCTTACGCAAACCAACCCGTGGAAATGCCAGTCCAAGATTCTGAAGGTCGCTATATCTCACCGTCCAATTTATCCCAGTCTAGCTTACCCCAGTCTAGCTTACCGACTGCCAGTTCTAACGATCCTATAAAAATATATGATGTGCCAAATCAAGGTCGCAACCAAAGTTCGGCTCAAGGGAATGTTCAGGGCGGCATTCAAGGCAATGATGGCGGCACCTATTATCCAGGTCGGTCAGATTACGGCATGTCACAAAAAGCTAAAGCGGCTTATGGTTCGGGTTATAGCGCGGGTCAGAGCGCCCCGAATTATCAGAATAATCCAAACTATGGCACGCCAAATCAGACTTCAAATTACGGAACTTATGGGGGTAATCAAAAGCTAGGTATGCCTGCGACCCGCAACGGGCAAGCCCAAACGGGGCCTTTGCCTTACCCACAAGGCAAAAAACGCACATGGAAAGAAAAACTGGGCTGGGATAATTTAGCCACAAGTCTTTCAGGGTTTTTAAAAGGCGGCGCTGGCGGAACAAACCGAAAAACACCGTCTGATGAGGGTTGGAGCGAAGATTTTATCGTCGATACGGCTCTGCGCGGGGAGGTTAGCGCCTTTACCCCGAACGGGCTTGAATATGGCTTGGGCGCGGAAGTTCGCGCGCAATATGATAAATATCGGCGCGGCTTTGGTGGACGTGTCGGCGATTGTCCGCCGACGATAGCGGGATGCCCGTCTACACAGCTTGGTACCGTCCCAACCGCCCTGCGCGGACATACGTCTCGGTTTTATACGAGCGGCCCTTCGGATGCCAAAGAGGTCGAGTATGCACTGGAGGGGGCCTATTTCTTTTTACGCTCAGCATATGGAGATGTGACGATTGGTCGGGATGATGGTGCGGCCTATATTTTCTCACTTGGCGCGCCGACACTTTTGGCTGTGGGTGCATCGAATTCATCGGTTGATTATACGGGATTGGATGCGGTCAAAACGGTCAATGATGCTTCAGGGTTTTCTGAAAAAATCGCTTATGTCAGCCCGCGCTTATTAGGCGACCAGATTGGTGTCGGGGTTCAACTGGGAGTCTCTTACGCGCTCAACGCGACGGCTTGCGGTGTTGATTATTGTGTGCGTAAAAACGGTAAAGATAAAACCGGCGCGCTAGCGCCAGATTTAAAAAATGTCATTGAAGCGGGTATTGCACTTGACCGTAAATTTAATAGCGGTGTCTCGGTTGAGGCTACAGCTACATATGCCACAGCAAAAGAAGATAGCGGCTTTGCGGGTTTTGATGATTTACAATCTTTCGGTCTAGGCCTTGATTTAGGCTATTATGACTGGAAATTGGGCGGCTCTTATTTAAACAGTAATAATGGTTTAAGTGACGGGGATTACACGGCTTATGATGTTGGTCTGACATGGCAGCCCGGGAATTTTGGATTCACAGCTGGCTATGGTTACGCGAAGGACAAGAATGTCAATCTCACCTCTAATCAAGGCGTGTTCGGTGTGAATTACGATTTCGGTAAGTATAGGGTGGGGACAGGCGTCCAACATGTCAGTCGTAAAGTTCCGTATAATGAGAGCGGAACCGTCACACGCAAGAGTGAAAAAGCAACGTCACTCTTTATTGAGGGCAGCTTTACGTTTTAAGGCTTGTTGTAAAGCGTTTTGAAACGTGATGTATTTATTTTCGCGCATCTAAGCCGAGCAGGACGCGCCTCCAAGGACGCAGAACTTGGCGCAATGGGGATGGTTAAGCTTAATGGGGCCGCGTGAGTCCTTAAGGGTTTTGCCCATTTCAAATTGTGGATCATCCCATAATAATGTGCAGGCTAAAACGCTCGCACGATCTTCGCCTTTGCGTTTCACAACCATGCGCGCGCTCGAACACATCATAGAGTCAGGATGCACATCTAAAATACCCCAACAGGCTGTGGTAATTTCTGGCACGTCAACGCTTTCGTCCATTTCAGGGAATAGGATTAGACTGGCGGGATTGGCTGCATCAATGTTCCATCCTTCTTGCTCGATTAAATCCGCAAACCCTGCACGGGCGGACGCTTCAGATTCGGAAAACATGGACCGGCCTGCAATGTTTAAATAAAACCCATTTTGACTCAGCCATTCCATACCGATGCATGCGTTTTTAAAGCTTCCTACGCCGCGTTCACCGTCATGGCCGGCTTGTGTGAAATGATCAAGACTAACGCGTAAAGTCATTTTAGCGCCGTATTGTTTATGTAGCTCCAATAATCCTTTTTGCACGCGCGGACGCATCATGGGTTTCATAGCATTGGTCAAAATTAAGAGATTATGTCCGCGCTCTAGCGCCATTTGGGACATTTTTAGCATATGCGGATTGAGATAGGGCTCACCGCCTGTAAAGGCGATTTCTATTGGGCCTAATTTCATCGCGTCGATTTCGTCTAAATACGGGGCCATATCGTCTGGCGTTAAATAGACAAAATGATCCGCTGTTGGACTACTTTTAATATAACAATTCGCGCATTCAATATTGCACAATGACCCTGAATTAAACCATAGGGTCTTCAGTGTTTTAAAATAGACAGAAGCCCGTTTCTCACCTTTTGCTGTGATATTCGGGTCTTGAAATTTTTTAGGATCAATAAGCGCGTTCATAAATTGGTCATAACGGGAAACCCACAAGCTGTCACGGGGTCAAAAGTGCACGATATTGTGAACATTTAACCCCGCTATAGATCACTTAATAAAGTATTGGGCGCGACTACCGCACCGCTAAGAAGAGGTTTGAGCCTTCACGTTCAACAGAGAGGGCGAACGGGCCTGATTTACCTTCAATTGCATTTTCAAATGTCTTAAGGTCTTTGACGGCCGTTCGGTTCACCTTGCGGATAATGTCACCTTTACGCAAGCCTGCGCGTTGGGCTTTACTGGCTGTTTCGACCTTGGCGACATAAACACCTTGATCACCCCCTCTAGGATTTAAGTTTTCTGGAATTTTTGTGATTTCTGCGCCTGAAAAACTTTCCATAGCGGGTAGCGCATCAACGGCTTCAGCATTTAATACTGTGGGTTCTTCGTCAAATTCCTCAACCGTAATTTTTGTTGTAATTCGTTTGCCGTCCCGTAAATATGTCATGTCAGTTCGCGTGCCAGGCTCAACAAGACCCACCGCATTACGAATATCGGAAGCGTCTAAAATTGTTTCATTATTAAAGCGAACAACTACGTCTCCTGCTTTTAGGCCCGCTTTATCGGCGGCGCTATCTTCAACGACTTCATTGACTAAGGCGCCGTCTCGCGTTGGCAATCCCATAGCTTCTTGTAAATCAAGGTCAATATTTCGGATAGATATACCAATACGCCCCCGTTTCACTTCGCCGTATTCAACGATTTGTTTCATCACGCCTTTGACCATTTTCACAGGAACGGCAAAGCCAATGCCATTATTGCCGCCAGAGCGTGATAAGATAGCCGTATTAATCCCGATTAATTCACCTTTGGAATTCACGAGAGCGCCGCCAGAATTTCCGGGATTGATCGAGGCATCGGTTTGGATAAAATCAGCATAATTACCGCCTCGTGCCGTGTCGCGGCCCATTGCACTAATGATACCCGAAGTAACAGACGAACTCAGCCCGAATGGGTTGCCGACGGCGATCACATAATCTCCGACTTTAGCATTGTCACTTTTAGCGAATGTTAGGGCCTTTAAACCCGAGGCTTTAATTTCTAGAATAGCGATGTCGGTTTTCTCATCACTGCCTACAAGCTTGGCTTCTATTGTCCGTCCATCATCCAAGGTGACGAAGATTTCGTCAGCCCCTTCGATAACGTGATGATTTGTGACGATTAAACCATCACGAGCGTCAACAATGACACCAGACCCAATGCCTTGGCGTCTACGCTCTTCTTGTTGTTGGGGTATACGTCCGCCAAAAAACCGTTCAAAAAGCTCAGATTGTTCCGTCGATAGTCCTGACGTTTTAGCCTTTCCAGAGACTTCAATACTAACAACGGCTGGTGTGACGTTTTCAAGAAGTGGAGCCATGGTCAAAAGGCCGCGACTATCCACGGTCATCGCTTGACTGCTTGCGCTTGTTTTGGGGGAGAAAAAGGATTGCGCTGCGCTCGGCGCGGCGAGGCTCATTGTACTCACCAAGAGCAGGGCAGACACAGAGGATAGAAATCTAGCTTTCTTTGAAGAGGCGGTCATTTTATTATGGCTCCATAAATAAGTTTGCAAACGACTAAGGGCTGCGCACAGAGAGAATGTGTATTGGGATGTAATCTACAGCGGCACACCTTCAAGGGAGTTGGCCAAATTATGAACAATTTTTAAGAAAGGAAAGACGGGATTATTTTATCGACCTGTCTGAAACCCTAATAAATTTATGAAATGTACAAATAGCATAAAGCCCGTGGCGATACAGCCAAGGCTAATAATCATCCAAGGCACCATACGGGGTGAGAGTTTGTCATGGGGTGCGAAATGACGTTTAAAACCAATCACCCCCATAATTGCACAAAAGGCAAGGGCTGTGAGCGTTAAAGTTATATCTTGAGATTGGGTCATAAATTGATTTTAAAATTAGGGGTTATAAAGTGTTTGTTGTGTGGCCATGCTTGGTTTTATTCCAATAAAAGGGCCGAGTTTTGAGCTCATACGCCGCGCGAAGGGTCGGGCCAAAAAGCATTATCCAATAAAAAGGCATCCATAGTGTGTCTTTCAGTAAAAAATATTGCTTTGACCGCAAAGCTCCAACACATGCGGTTAAGATTCCGCTGATATAGCCAATGACAAGACAAATAAGGATTACAGGTGGAATTTCAATAGACACATTCGTGACATAACTGCCTAAACGAGAACCCGCCAAAATAGCTAAAAACGGGAGATGGCAAAACCCAGTTAAAAGCGTTACGCCAATTGTAATTTGTAAGGTAAAAAACCGTATAAACCCTGCCCATCCATGGGGTTTAAACGGGGCATGCATGTGTAGATTAAAGGTTTGCATAAAGCCTTTCATCCAGCGGCTTCTTTGGCCCGACCAGCTCTGCCAATCCGAGACGACTTCTTCTTCAGTGTATGGGCGTATATAGCCGATTTTTTGAGAGATCAGTGCGAGTCTAAAACTAAGATCGGCATCTTCCGTAACATTAAAACTATCCCAACCCCCGATTATATCTAAGGTTTCGCGCCGAATGTGATTGCTGGTACCGCCTAAAGGAAACGGGCATCCCATACGGGACAGGAAAGGGACCCAAACAAAGAACAGCGCGGCATATTCAAGAGCGAATTGGCGGGTTAAAAAATTTTTACGGGCATTATAAAAGATAAGCGGTGCTTGCAATGCACCCCAATTTGGATTTTTATGAAAGGCAAGGGCGGCGGCTTTTAATTGGGTTGAATGCGGCCTGTCTTCCGCATCATAAATTGTAATCAATTCACTTTGAGTCCGCTCGAGCGCGTAGTTTAACGCATTGGGTTTGGTTTTGGGTCCCCCGGTTTCCACAATCGCGAGTGAAAAGGGCGGTTTTAAAGCGCCCCAAAGTTCAGAAATTGTTTCTTGGTCATCACGTTCGCAAATAAGGGTTATGTCCAATTTATCCTGCGGATAATCAATTTTTGACAAATGCCCGATTAAGTCCTTAACAATATCAGGTTCATGGTAGAGTGGAACAAAAACGCTATATGTTGGCCATTCTATCATGGCCTTGTTTTCGTAAAATTCCCTGCCAAATTTTTTTGGGCGGGGTGTGACACAGGCCAAAACTCGAAGCATAGAGGTAAGACTATAGACGGTTAAAAATAGAAAAACTGCAAAGTCTGTTAGTGGGTTTTTTATCCAGATTGCACTCAGCGTGCAGATCATAAAAATAAGAAAAAATGACGCGATTATAACAGAGGGTAGATATCCGACCTTATCAGCCCAAAAAAAAGTATTATTACGAATAAGTTTGCTTTTTAAACCGAGCCGTAACAACGCTATATGTTTGAATTTAAGGCTCATTCACGCTCCAGATTAAGGTTAACTTGCATCAGTTTGCCTCTGGCCCAAAGGGCTGCATCTTTTAGAACGGGGTCCGCATCCTCTGTGAAAGCCCCTACCCTGTCCAAAAGGGAAATATCGCCGCTATTTCCAGCGGCATATAGGACATTTCGAAGGAAGCGATTGCGCCCGATGCGTTTAATGGGGGAGCCTGTAAAAAGCGCTCGGAATTGAGCGTCATTAAGCAAAAGCAATTGACTGAGTTGCGGTGCGTTTAAATCCTCTCGGGCGTGAAGTTTGGCCTCTTGTCCTGTTTTTGCAAACTTATTCCACGGGCATATAGCAAGGCAATCATCACAGCCATAAATTCGGTTGCCCATTTTTTCGCGCAGATCAATATCCACTGGCCCTTTATGCTCAATTGTTAAATAAGAAATACATTTGCGGGCGTCCAACTTATAGGCCTCTGTGAACGCGTCTGTTGGACAAATATCCAGACACGCGCGGCACGTTCCGCAATGATCGATTTCACGCGGCGTTGGTATCAGGTCTGCCGTGGTTAGGATTGTCCCTAAAAACAACCAAGATCCATATTGACGGCTAACAAGGTTTGTATGTTTGCCTTGCCAGCCGAGTCCCGCCAAGGCGCTTAGCGGCTTTTCCATTAACGGGGCCGTATCGACGAAGACTTTAACATCGGCTTGATGGTCACGGGCAATCAAGCCCGCAATGTCTTTAAGGCGCCCCTTAATCAGATTGTGATAGTCTTTGTTACGGGCATAAACGGAAATGGTTGCATTGGATTTTTGCGTAAGCGAGGTGAGCGGGTCTGTTTCTGGCCCGTAATTAAGACCCAAAATAATCGCTGATTTAGCGTCTGGCCATAATGCATTGGGGTGACCGCGTCGGGCTTGTGTGCTGGCGATCCAGTCCATTGTCGCGTGATGGTCATTTTCAATAAACTCAGATAAATTCTGGGCAGCTTGCGTTCCAAATTCAGACAATTTTGCGATAAAGGGCGTTGTAAAGCCTAAAGCGAGGGCGCGGTGCACTGCGCGGTGCGTCAGATTTGAACCTTGGACTGGTTTTGATGGACCGCCAATAGACATGGTTTAAAAATCAAGATCCGAATAATAAGGCGGCGTTATAAGCCCAGCAATACGATCTGCAAGCAGGGGGCGCATGCTGGGACGCGATTTAAATTTCTGATACCAATCTTTTATTTCAGGATTTTTCTTCCAATTGATTTCACCGATATAATCCAGACAGGAGATATGAGCCCCTGCCGCAATATCCGCTAGGCTAAAGTCTCGACCCGCCAGCCAGTCCCGCTTTTCCAGAAGCCAGCGCATATACTCTAAGTGAATTTTTAAATATTCCCGACCCTCGCGTAAGGTTGGCGGGTGGGGGAGGTCTCGGGATTGTAAACTTTTTTCAACCCGCTCATAAAGAATATAAGCGTTAACCTCTGTTGAAAATTTGCGGTCAAACCAATCGCATAGACGCCGCGCTTCGGCTCGGTCAGCGGGTTCCGGGCCTAGAAGAGGTCTACGATCTGTGCAATCATTGGCATATTCACAAATCGCGCGCGCGCCATATATGGCGTGTACGGTTGGGCTTGATTTATCAATCAGGCATGGCGGAACGCCTTCAACGCATTGGCGCAAGAATTCAGATGGTGGATTCCAAGGATCAATGGCTTCGAGCCTAAATTTCAAGTTCTTTTCAGCCAAAGCAATTCGCGCTTGTCGGGACTCTGGATCCAAGGGCCAATGATATAATATACGCATATAATCCCATACCGAAATATGGGTAATGCTTCGTTAATCTGACCTGACAGATTGATTAATTTCGCCATCTTTTTTATCACGAAAGCGAATATTTCCGTGTGCGTGATCACATCCCACAGGGTGCGGATGAATTAAAATATCTGCCGCTTGGTAAATACCCATGAGTTCTTTTTCTGTATGTAAAATGACGTCATGAGCATCTTTCAAAGAGAGCGAATCGTCAAGATCAAGCCGCATTTGAATATGGACATGGGGGCCACTTGCGCGGGTACGCAAATCTTTCACCCCTTGTACCATAGGGTGGGCGAGTGCTACGGATTTTAAATAGTCCCGTTCGGGTGATGAGAGTTCTTTATCCAGTAATTGTCCCCATGCGAGACGGGCGATTTTAAAGGCCGTCCACAAAAGCCAGAGTGCAATTAAAGCCCCAACAAGCGCATCTGCGTGTTTAAACTGCCCTGAATGCGCTAAAACAAGCCCGATAATGACAACTATATTGCTCAACATATCCGCCGTGTAATGCGCGCGGTCACCTTTAATCGCGACAGAGCCTGTGGCGCGGATAGCCCATGTTTGTGCAATGATTAACCACAGCGTCATGGCAACAAATGCCATCATGGCAAAAAGCGCAAAGCCCACTTGTTTAATCGGCTCGGGGTGGCTGAAACTGTGTCCAACTTCTTCTAACAGATGAAACGCAGCAAAGACAATTAGACAGACTTGAAAAACGGCTGAAAAACTTTCGGCCTTACCGCGTCCAAAGCGGTATTGGTCATCTGGAGGAATAGAGGCGTAGCGTACGGCAAGAAAGGTTGAAACGGCGCCAAATAAATCGAGTGCTGAATGTACAAAAGAGGATAAGATCCCAACGGAATGTGTATGGTTCCATAAAAACCCTTTTCCAACCGCCAGAACAATCCCGATCAAAACGGAAAGCGTCGTGATACGGCGTGTGATGCGCGCCGTGTCTTCAGGGGGTAATCGACCTGGAAAACCACGCAAGCGTGGCGTTTGACCCGATTGTTGTAAATCTTCGCCTTGACCCGTGATTGTGTCGGGTGATGTGGATTTTCTCTCGGGTATATTCACGCGCAATGGATCCGTAATATGTTGCGTAAACCGCAAGGCAGCTTTTTTTCGTCAATGTGTTATAGAGTAACTTTTCAACGCGTATAGATGTTTTTCGTTAAAGACCTTTTCTATTTTACCTTCTGGGTCGGCTATTATATGTCCAGTATATGATGTTCATGTGCTTATTGACCCAAACCCCCGGTGTTCACACCTGTGCCTGACCTACGACCCGTTTTTTTTGTTGTCGGTATAATGCTAGGCGCATTAGGGGTTGCGATGTTTGTGCCGATGGTTGTGGATTTATCCTTTGAAGGCCTAAGCTGGCGGGCTTTTGCTATTAGTGGCATTCTTACGACCATTATCGGCACAGGATTGGCGCTTGCAACTTATGCCCCCAATCCTGATCTACGCGCCCGCGAAGCCTTTTTACTGACGGTTTTTTCTTGGCTCGCCTTGTCTTTATTTTCGGCGCTACCCTTTGTGTTAAACCCGATGAACATGACGTGGACAAATGCGCTTTTTGAATCCGTTTCGGGGATTACAACGACGGGTGCGACTGTCCTGACAGGTCTGGATAATATGCCTAAAGGCATATTGCTGTGGCGCTCGATTTTACAATGGATTGGCGGTGTTGGGATTATTGTTACGGCTATGGCGATTTTGCCGATGTTAAAAGTTGGCGGCATGCAATTGTTTCGCTTGGAAAGCTCTGACATGGGTGAAAAAATCCTACCGAAGGCGGCGAGCATCGCGGCGGGTATTGGTCTGGTATATGTAGGCCTGACCTTGGCGTGCACATTGGGCTATATTGCCGTGGGCATGAACGGGTTTGATGCGACCGCGCATGCTATGACCACGCTTTCGACTGGGGGCTATTCCACATCGGATGCGTCCATGGGGGGCTTTATGGATAATGGGGCTGATCTTGTCTGTATCGCCTTTATGATGGCAGGCGGGATGCCATTTGGCATGTATCTTTTAATGATGAATGGCAATTTATCGGCCCCGTTCAAAGATTCTCAAGTGCGAGCATTTGTTTGTGTGCTTCTTGTTTTAATCAGTTTAATGACGGCCTTCCTCTGGATAAATTCAGAAATGACAAACAGTCAAAGCGTGCGATTAGCCGCCTTTAATGTGGTCTCAATTGTCACAGGTACAGGCTATGCAACGGCCGATTATAATGCGTGGGGTGCTTTTGCGGTGGCAGCTTTTTTCGCATTTATGTTTATAGGGGGCTGTGCGGGTTCAACGGCGTGTTCGATAAAAATTTTCCGTTATCAAGTCGCATTTGAAGCGTTTCGATCCTATTTGTTTCGGATGCCTAATCAGCATGCAGTTGCCCCTATGCGCTATAGTGGAAAACGTATTCCCGAAGAAGTGGTCTATTCGGTTATGGGGTATTTCTTTATCTTTTTTATGACTTTTGCGATTGGGGCTATTGTTTTGTCTGTGATGGGACTCGATAGTTTAACCGCTTGGTCGGGCGCGGCAAGCGCGGTCGCTAATGTTGGCCCAGGGCTTGGGGAGATCATTGGGCCTGCGGGGACTTATGAAAAACTTCCAAACCTAGCTAAATGGGTTTTAATGTTAGGGATGATCGTTGGACGCTTGGAAATTGTCACGGCGTTAGTCGTTCTCACCCCGTCATTTTGGCGCGTTTAAATTATGTATTCAGGACTTGGCTTCTAACAGTTCTGAAATTTTAAACACGTAATCGGTCGTGCAAAATTCACAATTGGCTGTGATGATACCGTCATCGGCCATATCATTTAAGGCATTGGTGTCAAAGGATTCAAGCGTTTGTCGCAGGCGCTTTTCAGAACAGGCGCATTGAGCGTCAATCGCCTCTTTTGCAATAATGCGCACGCCAGTTTCATTAAACAAACGATAAAGCAGATCATTTTGCGGTAATGCGGGGTCGATTAATTCAGCGTCCGTAACCGTTTCAAAGAGTGACTTTGCCATTGTCCACATATCCTCGGTATCCCCGCGGGCTGTGTCGGCTCCGACGCGTTGAATCATCATGCCAGCACCGCGCCATATAGGGGCTTTGCCCGGGACTTGTATTTGACCACAAGCGAGCCGCAAGGCCGTTGGAATTTGTTCGCTTTGGCGGAAATAATGTTCGGCACAATCAGATAAACTCGCCCCTTCAATGGCTGACAGCCCTTGATATTGATCCATGTCGGGACCTTGATCGATTGTCATTGAAAACGTCCCGCCGCCGAGCAACGTCTTTGCGCCGGGATTTCGGTTATCAAGTTGCAACATTTTTAACTGTGTTTTATCCCAGCGTGCATACCCTCTGACATGACCGTCTGTCGTACAGTCAGCCATTAGAAGCGATATAGCCCCTTCATTTGTGCCGTGACATTGTACAACAAGGCGACCCTTAAATTTCAAGGCTTGGGCAACAATTGCACCAATCATCATCGCTTCCCCTAAAAGACGGGCAATAGGTTCGGGGTACCGCTCTTCCCCAGTATGGGTTTTAAGCGCTTCATTTAAAAGATTACCCATTAAAACAGAGCGCCCGCGTACGGATGTCCCGTCGAGTTGGAAAACAGTAATATTATCGATTAAATCAAGAGTTTCCGGATTGGAGCTTTTAGGATTTGATGTTTGGGATTGGGTCATACGCTCCCAAATGGGTTAGTCACGGATAAAGCGCAAGGGGGCGGGTAAAAAGAATTGCGACCGACTTAAATCTAAAACTCAATTGCAGAACCCTCTGCTTCGAGCGCCTTGATACGCGCCACTTCTTTGGACAAATTCGACAGACGCAATGCTAAGGTCGGGTGGCTGTCAGAACGCTCTTGATCGTCTGAATGCGGGTGGTAGGTTTGGCGCCAATCGGATAAGACTTGCTCAATATCATAGCCAGCACGGTGCATCATCACTAAGGCCATACGGTCGGCTTTGAGTTCAAAGCCTTTATTGTGGAATAATTCTTGACCCTTCAGCTTATTGAAACTTTCAATATTGTGGGCCATTTCATGCGCAATGACTAAAGCAAGCTGGTTATCGCGCGCTTCATGTCGCATCAGGCCCGATGTAATCCAGATATTTTCCCCGTCCGAGTGACCATTGATCGTGTTAGAAAAGAACAGGTTTACGGGGTAATCACATTGTCTTATCAGCGGAAGGGTGAAATCAATTTCACGACTCTTATCTTTATGGCGCTTACCTTCTTGGATTTGCCGGTAAATTTTGAGTGTGATAGTTTCGTTTAAAAATGTTTTTTGCGCAACATAGCCGTACATTTGCCGTGCGGTTGGCCCCGATGCGAGTTTATATCCACCCATTGATTTTAAAATATCTCCAGATTTTAGACCAAAGGTTTCTGCAACGCTTCCCGTTCGTACGGTCCGAATGGATAAAGCGTCCGATACGGGCAAAAGCACTCTGGCAACGGCTTGTAGGTTTTCGGGATAATCGCGTAATGTATGCACAGTAAAACCGGGGTCGTTAACGGTTTTGGGGCATAATTGCGCATTTCGAATTAACAGGGGTGCAGAAACATTTTCTAAACGGGTGTTTAAATCTTGATAAGATTTCAATATGGCCCCGAAATCCTCTGCCCCGTATTCATTGTTCGTCCCGCCCGCATCTTTATTGATCGTATTGCCCTGTGGATTGCCTTGTGGATTGCCTTGAGGATTGAGAAAATCATCCTGAACGTCTGTACGGGATAAGGTTTGAGACGCAGGGCTTGGATTTACAGCGGGGGTTTGAGGCTGTGATATACTGGGTGGGTTACAGCCAACCAAGTTGAAAACCGCATAAGCGATAAGCCCTGCTTTCGAGTATTTTAAAAGCGCGTGTAAACTATCTCGATTGATTAAACGCATGGCTTAGTTATTTCATGGCTTAGTTATTTTTATGAATAAAATTCGGTAAGACAGCGACGCCCGAGGCGCGTTTATTTTCAATTTCTTTGCGGGTTGCGGCTAATATTAGGTAGCGATTGGAATAGGTGGGGTGGGATTTTGCGCGTGTTATCGATTTTGTACTGATACGGGCAAGTCGCCGCCAAATATCTTCGACATTATCAATATCAAACCCTGCACGGTCTGTATAATAAAGTCCGACATAATCAGCCTCGGATTCAAAAGGACGCGTATAGCGCGTATTAAAACCAGACAAGATCAAATTTCCGACAATTTTACGAATATGACCGAGCGTATTATGGGCAAGCTCGTGACCGATAATAACGGCCAATTCAGAATCTGTCTCAACGAAATCTAGCATCCCTGTTGTGACTGTAATTTGTTGCCCATTAGCATAGGCATTAATGGCAGCACTGCTCGACAGCCTAACTTTATAATTACAACTCATAATGGGGCTTACGCGTGTTGTATAGCGTGCTGAATCCCGTTTATAAGTCAGCTTATCTTGGGGGCTGCCCGACCCCGTTTCGTCTAATGGGATCAGGGCTTTTTTATAATGGCCAACGGGGTTTCCGGCAGCGTCTATTAATATATCCCCTATTTTAAGCCCCGCTTTATCGGCCGGTGAATTTGGTTCAACATAAATGATTTGGGGTATTTCCGATGCGCCAAGCTCTCGATTGGCTGCATTGCGAAGTGTTTTAGGATAATTTTTAAGCGTGTGCGTTTTAATCCCAATAACCGCTGTTGTTTTTTCACAGAGATCGGCATTTTTAACCAAAATTAGCGACGCGACATTATTCAACCGTGCGGTATGCGCGACTAAATCCTTAAATAAGGCCTGTTCTTGTTTCATTTGTTCGGCCATTAGGTCAGCCGTTTGAATTTCGGGTAATTGCGTCGAAAGGCTTGCACAGGCGTTTAAATAAAGGGTCAGGCTAGCGATTAAACCTGCTGCCAAGTGGTTTGCGATATTTATATTTTTCATGTGTCTGTGATAAATGCAAGTTTGACAAAAGCAACACTGATCTCTGCGGTAAATGTGTATTCCATTTGAATCATGTTCTTTGACTTCAGCCTAGATTTTGGCATGGATTTTAGCATGGATTTTAGCCCTAAAATTGGGCGTTCCCTGTTGCATGTATAGCGTTCGCGGTATTCCGTTTTGATGAATGTCGACTGGTAATGATAAAGTCTAAAATAAGGTATTTCTTGACCGTTATAAGCTTTCATCTTGCGAAATTGAATTAAAACACCCATGTAAGCGCAAATGCTTTTTGCGGTGCACTCTATCCTATATATTGACTGCGCTGTTCTTTCTCTCTGCGGAGTTCTGTCATGTTTATTCAAACCGAAGATACACCTAATCCTACGACATTAAAGTTTTTGCCAGGAAAAACCGTTGTTGAAGCGGGTCAACCCCCGCGTGACATTGAACGGGGCGGCGATGTGTCCGCAGCGCCGATGGCAGAAATGCTATTTATGATTCCAGATGTAAAGCGCGTCTTTTTCGGTGCGGATTATATTTCTGTGACAAAATCAGACGATGCGCAGTGGAAGCATTTAAAACCGGCTGTTCTGGGTGCGATTATGGATTTTTATGTTGCAGGGGGAACGCCCCTAATCGATCAAATCAAGCAAGAGGCGAGCGAACATGTTTATGAAGGCGAGACGCTGGAAATTGTTGAGCAGATTAAAGAGTTAATTGATCTCCGAGTCCGTCCAGCAGTGGCGCAAGACGGCGGTGATATTGTCTTCCGCCATTTTGACGATACGGACGGCGCGGTTTATCTTGAAATGCGCGGTGCATGTGCAGGCTGTCCGAGTTCCAGCATGACGCTAAAGTCGGGAATTGAAAATCTTTTAAAACATTATGTGCCCGAAGTGAACCGCGTTGAACAGGCGGCATAATTATCTTTGAGTTGCCTGCATGATAATTTTAGGCCTTGATACGACAGCAAAGAATTGCACCGTCAGTCTTGTCGATTCTGCACGCGTTTTAGCGCTTCAGTCCGAACCGATTGGACGTGGCCATGCCGAGCGCCTAGCGCCAATGGTCTTGGAAACCTTACACATTGCAGGACTGTCAGTTTTTGACATTGATAAAATCACAGTCTGTACGGGGCCAGGGAGTTTTACAGGGTTGCGGGTTGCTTTGGCTTTTGCCAAAGGTCTGGCCTTGCCGCGTAAAATTCCAATTATTGGTGTGAACGCATTGACCGTGTGGGCAGCAGAAATGGACCCAGAGCAGTCTTTGAAAATTGTGAGTGTTTCGGATGTCAGGCGCGGACAACTCTGTTGGTCGGCCTTTGACAAAGGACGTTGTATTCAACCCCCAATCACGCAAGAGATCGATAGGGCCCGCGCTGAAATTGCAAAACTATCCGCGGATAAACTTATTGAAGACAAGCCCGTTAACGGCGCTGTGCTGGCATGGCTCGGTGCGGGTTTAACGCCAGATTTAGCGCCTGCTTTACCTCTATATTCGCGTCCGCCCGATGCAAAACTGCCAGGCGGGGTTACACCGCCGCAAACCGATGTTTAAATGCAAAATTATAGTATTCGGATTTTAACCAACATAGATATAAAAGCCGTGACAGCGCTCCATAAGGCGAGCTTTGAAAAAAGTTGGCCAGAGTCTGAAATGCGTGGGCATATTCAAAATGACCGAGCCCTTGGATGTTTTACAAATGATACAATAGATGAAGCCTTAATTGGCTTTATTCTTGTACGCCAAGTTTATGACCAAGCCGAGATTTTAACCCTTGCAGTTTCTGAACCCTATCGTCGCGCAGGCATTGCGCGCGCTTTATTAAAGCAGTTGGAGACCGATGTCTTAAAGGGGACGGTTAAAGCGTTGTTTCTGGAGGTGGCTGAAGACAATCCTGCGGCTATAAAGCTTTATAAAAGCCAAGGGTTTGAAGCGATTGGTCGACGCCCCGGCTATTACAGGCGCAAAGACGGGCGAGTGGCTGCCCTGAACTTTGCCAAGCGTTTATGACGGTTTATGCCGCGCTATAAGGCGGCAATCACTGGACGTAGGCTTTGGGCTTGTTTATGATTAACGAATTGATATTTTATCATAGGATACGAATATGCCAAGCTGGATAGAGAAAAAATGTGCTGAACGGGGCCTTCGCATGACGGATCAAAGGCGTGTGATTGCTAAGGTTCTCTCGGATGCTGATGATCATCCAGATGCAGAGGAACTTTATGCGCGCGCGGTTAGCGTTGATGCGAATATTTCGCTAGCAACGGTTTACCGAACGGTGCGCCTGTTTTCAGAGGCGGGTATTGTTGAAACACATGATTTTCGCGATGGACGCGCGCGTTACGAATCCGCCGATGCTGAACACCACGATCATTTAATTGATGTCACCTCTGGTGAAGTCATTGAATTTGTCGATGAAGAGATAGAAAAACTTCAAGAACGGATCGCCAAAAAACTCGGCTATGAGCTGGTCGATCACCGTATGGAACTTTATGGACGTAAAATAAAATAGGGTCGCGCACCACGGCCATTAATTTACAGGCCTTGCGCAAATAGCCTTACCCACTTATACGCGTCGAAATAATTTTTGGATTTTCTACAAAACATCCGAATTTGTCAGATATTTTACTTCGCACAATATTTAACTGGAGACATAGTCTATGACATCCCCGTCACCCCGCGATGAAAACGCGTCCCGTGACATTGAACATCCCAAAGCGGCGAAAGCTGGCATGGATGGAAATGTCACAGTCAAATCCAGAGATATTGAGCAGGCAGCGATAATTGCGCAGAAATCTGATACGTTAAACACGAAAAACACCAAAAAAGTCTTCATCAAGACTTATGGCTGTCAGATGAATGTCTATGATAGTGAACGCATGGCGGATGTTTTGTCCCCTATTGGTTACGCGCCCGTTGAAACCCCCGATAATGCCGACCTTGTTATTTTAAATACGTGTCATATTCGCGAAAAAGCGGCTGAAAAAGTCTATTCCGAATTAGGCCGTATTAAAAAAATGAAAGCGACAAAATCAAGGGCTGGCGATGGTGATATGACGGTTGCAGTTGCGGGATGTGTTGCCCAAGCCGAAGGGGCTGAAATCATGCGCCGCGCCCCTGTAGTGGATATGGTCTTGGGGCCGCAGACTTATCATAAACTGCCTGAAATGATTGCAAGGATTGCGCGTAAAGAAGGTCAAGTCCTTGAAACAGATTTTGATACGCTTGAGAAATTTGATGAACTTCCCATCACGCGCGAGCCTAAAGGGTTTAGCGCGTTCCTGACCATCCAAGAAGGGTGCGATAAATTCTGCACATTTTGTGTCGTACCGTATACACGCGGTGCCGAAGTTTCGCGCTCTGTCAGTCAAATTGTGGCAGAAGCCCGTCATTTGGCATCTCGGGGTGTGCGTGAAATTACACTGATTGGGCAAAACGTGAATGCGTATCACGCGGACGGCCCAGACGGCAAGCCTTGGGGCTTGGGTGAGTTGATTAAACATGTGGCCTTGATTGGCGGGATTGACCGTATTCGGTTCACGACCTCTCATCCCCGCGATATGGATGACGGCTTGATCGAGACCCTCGGCAATGAACCAAAGCTTATGCCTTACCTGCATTTACCGATCCAAGCGGGATCCAATAAAATCCTGCGCACTATGAACCGTGACCATACTTATGAGCATTATAAACAGTTGATTGCCAAAATCCGCAAAGCGCGCCCTGATATTGCGTTATCGGGCGATTTCATTGTTGGCTTCCCCGGTGAAACGGAACTTGATTTTCAGCAAACGATGAAATGTGTTGAAGAGATTGGCTATGGTAGCAGTTTCTCGTTTAAATATTCTGTCCGTCCTGGCACGCCTGGTGCGAGTATGGGGGCACAAGTCCCAGAAGACGTGAAATCAGACCGCTTGAAACGGCTCCAAGACTTGCTCTACACGCAACAAATGGCATTTAATAAATCCCTGATAGGCCGCACATTAGACGTGCTTGTCGAAAATGGGGGCCGCGCCGATGGTCAATTATTCGGACGGTCACCCTATTTACAAGGGACGCATTTTAACGGCGGGATTGACTTGGTGGGACAGATTGTACCGGTTAAAATTACAGGCGCTGGACGCAATAGTTTGACGGGCGTGCGCGTCATTTAGCGGGTTTGTGTCTGCTTATGAACGGGTATGTATTTGCATATGACGCCGCCGCGAAAGCTCTGTATTTGGACGATCGGGTCTAAGTGAGATTATTTACGTTTCCCATATTCTTCCCTCGCAATCACGGGCTAAAGCCCCTATCTTCACTGCATGAGCAAACAGACTGATATTTTAGAATTTGATGATGTAGATTTGGTGCGTAAACTGTGCGGGCCAAATCATGCGCATTTGGCATTGATTGAGCAGGCGTTTGATGTTTACGTCGAAGCGCCGGGGTCAAGTGTGCATGTGAACGGCGATGCGCCTTCACGCGCACGCGCGGGTGAGTTGATTCGTGAAATTTACCAAAGGCTTGAGCGCGGCTGGCCGTGCGGTGCGGGTGATATTCGCGCTTTGATTAAAGCCGTTGGTAAAGGCCAAGTCAAAGCGGCCTCTGTTGACGCAATTATTCCGTTTCCAAGGCGTGCGCCGATTGTACCCAAAACCCCGCGTCAAGAAAAATTCATCCATGCTATGCGTGAGCAGACAATTATTTTTGGTGTCGGCCCTGCGGGAACCGGCAAGACATTTCTGGCGACCGCCTATGGTGCTTCACTCCTTGCGCGCGGCGAAGTCGCAAAGTTTATCGCTTGTCGACCTGCGGTCGAGGCGGGTGAGCGTTTGGGCTTTTTACCAGGCGATTTGAACGAAAAAGTTGATCCTTATATGCAACCCATCTGGGACGCCCTACATATGGTTTTAGGTCGAGACGAGGTGGATCGTCGTCGTGCGGCAGGCGATATAGAAGTGGCGCCTTTGGCGTTTATGCGCGGACGCACTTTGTCGGATGCGTTCGTTGTGATTGATGAAGCGCAGAACGCAACTATTCCGCAAATGAAAATGGTTTTAACGCGCCTAGGCGAGCGTGCAAAATATGCCGTCACAGGCGATCCGACACAATCCGATTTACCCAATAGCGTCACCTCTGGTTTGGCCCACGCGCTTAAAATTCTTGATAACATTAAGGGTATTGAACAAATTAAGTTTCTGGCCTCGGATGTGGTTCGTCACCCGCTTGTCGGAAAAATCGTGAATGCTTATGAAAAAGACAGCGCTTATGATAAAACTCTGAATTAGATTCGTTTGGGTAAGTTCTATACGCAATATGGCCTGAAAAGAGTATGTCTAAAGCTTCTATTGATCTTGATATTACGGTTGATGCGCCGCACTGGGCGCAATCCTTGCCAGACGCAGAGGTGATTTGCGAGGGCGTGCTTGCGGTTTTATTAGAGTGCGTAACGGACCTTCAATTTGGTGAGCTATCATTGGCTTTGGTGGATAATTTGACAATCCAATCGCTCAACCGAAAATATCGAGGCAAAGATTATCCGACGAATGTCTTATCTTTCCCAAGCCTGCCTTACAGTCCAGAACTGCCCATGCTTGGCGATATTGTGATTGCGTATGAAACGGTACAAAAAGAGGCTGAAGAAAAATCGATTGATTTTTCGCATCATTTTTCGCATTTATTTATTCACGGTTTTTTACATCTTCAAGGCTATGACCATGAAATCCAAGAGGATGCTGAACGTATGGAGTCTTTAGAAATTTCTGTGCTAGATAAGCTGAATATAAAAAATCCATATGAAATTTAAGCCTAACAAAATTTAAACGCTTACATTATTCTAAGGTCTATGAAATTACTATCCTGAAAAATTAAACCCTATAGAATTTAGACTCTACGAAATTTAAGGAATTTCTCCCGCTCATGCCCGACACTAAGGATATAAGTCCGCCGCAATCCAAGCGGTGGTTTCAACGCTTGTTAAAACGCGGTGTTGAGGTTGAGACTCGCGAAGACAATCCAGCCCGACAGAATATGCTAAGTGCTGCGGAAGACTTTCATCTGTTGACGGTTGAGGATGTGATGGTTCCGCGGGCTGATATCGTTGCCATTGAAACTTCGGCGGGTCTGCAAGACTTGTCGAATGCTCTAAAGCAGGCGGGGCATTCACGCCTGCCTGTTTATAAAGAGACGCTCGATGACCCGCTCGGCATGGTGCATATTAAAGATGTCCTGCCTTATTTGATGTTTGATGCCAAAGGGCGGCAGACGAAAACCTATCCCAATAAAAAGGTTATCCAATATATTCGTCGGCCTGTTTTATTTGTGCCGCCCTCAATGTTGGCCCAAGATCTCTTGCGACGCATGCAGGCGCGGCGCATGCATATGGCAATTGTGGTTGATGAATATGGCGGTACGGACGGGCTTGTAACACTCGAAGACTTGGTCGAGCCGATTGTTGGCGATATTGAAGATGAACATGATGAATCAATCCCTGAAGTTGTTGCCATTGCTTTGCCTTCAGGAAAAAAATGCTGGGATGCAGATGCCCGTACCACAATTGATGATTTTGAACGGGTTTTAGGACGTGATTTCGCGACCCCTGACGAAGAAGACGGCGTGGATACGCTGGGGGGTCTCGTTTTTACTTTAGCGGGTCGAGTGCCTGAACGCGGGGAGATTATCCGCCATCCAGATGGTATAGAATTTGAAGTTATTGATGCCGATCCAAGGCGCGTAAAAAAACTTCGTATTCAAAGGGTGTCGGGTCTTGAAAAAGTTACGAATTTGAGCGGATAAACGGATCCAGTGTCAAAATTCAGACCTTTATATCAATCAGTATGGGCGGGTAGAGCCCTTGATTTCGGTCTGGGCGCACTTTGTGTTTTAGGCCTCGCGCCGTTTCACTTATGGATATTGGCTTTATTCGGCTTCGGGGTTTTGAAACTACGGCTGGACGCGGCGCTGAATGGGCGCATGGCCTTTGGGCGTGGCTTTCTGTTTGGCTTTGGCTTCTTCCTTGTCGGTATGTATTGGGTTGGCTCTGCGTTTTTAGCGCGCGGTGGAGGCTATATTTTTATCATGCCGCCTATGATTTTAGGGCTGGCAGCATTGTTGGCTTTTTTCTGGGGGCTTGGCGGGTGGCTGTATAAATTTGTATGCGGAACACGCGATATGAATCGTGACAGCTTTAATATAGGCCTGAGTGTTTTCGCGTTCACAGCGGCCTTCACGCTAATAGAACTTATACGGGGACATATTTTTACGGGATTGCCATGGAATCTTCCCGGATATATATTTCCAGCGGGCGGCGAAATCTCTCAAATTGCGTTCAAGATCAATATTTATGGCCTGACAGCGCTTACCTTAATGAGTGCAGCTTTGTTGTCTTGCGGCTTGCAGGCTCTGACTGTCTTTTTTAGAGCAACACAATCAGAGACTTTTTCAATTAAAAAACTTCTATGTCCATTATTAATCTTGCTTATTTTACTGGGTAGTCTTTTGGGTTTTGGGAACAAACGTTTGTCTGAAGCGCATATTGAGTATGTCGAAAACGTCAAATTGCGCATTATCCAAGTCCGTTTTGATCAAAGCAATCATTTTGACCGTGACCGTTCCATTGCGATTGTGAATGACTATATTCGGCTCACGGCCGAAACAGGACTTGACGATATTACCCATGTTATTTGGCCAGAAGGTGCGGTGAGCGGACTTGCGATTGAAAACGCGTCTTTATTTCAGGCCATGAGCACGACTTTATTGGACGTTGATGATACTCCGCCGCATTGGCTTTTAAATTCGCTTAGACAAGAACAAAGGCCGCTTAAAAATGGGCGTAGCGTGTTTGATTATTACAATAGCTCGGTCTCTGTTTCCTTCGATAATCATGGTTATCCCGCCGTTTCTGGCTTGAATGATAAAACTAAACTTGTACCTTTTGGGGAGTTTGTTCCCTTGGGTAAATGGGTCGAGCAATTTGGGATTAAGAGTCTGTCTACAGCCATGGCCTCTATTTCGCCAGCCAAAGAAAAACGCAATGCGCGTTTTCCAGACCTGCCATTACTGAGTCCGCAAATTTGTTATGAAATTATATTTCCGGGTCTGACCCCGCGTTCTGGACCGTCTAATATTTCGCCTCAATGGATTCTAAATCAATCCAATGACGCTTGGTATGGGAATTCAATTGGCCCACATCAACATTTCAATCAAGCACGCTACCGAGCCATAGAAGAAGGAGTTCCGATCATTCGCGCGTCAGCCAATGGTGTGTCAGGGTCTATTGATGCTTATGGTCGCCCTTTGAAAGTGGTGGACCCTAAATACACAATGGCCCTTGACTTAAGGCTACCTAAAGGGCTTTTAGGGGCAGTCAGCGTTTCAAGAAGCATTTTAAGTCTACTCTTGATAACGCTCTGTATTTTATTAATATGTGCAAAAAATTGGCGAGGTGGACGTTAATTTTTGCGAAAACAAAGGAAAATAGATAAATCAAAGGTGTGGGGGCGCCTTCTGATACATTTTAGGGATGAATCATGATAAGTAAACACGCACCAAGATCCGCTAATCCAGTTGACGTACACGTTGGAACGCGCGTCAGACTCAGACGACAAATTTTAAAAATGAGCCAAGAAAAACTTGGCGACAATCTCGGGGTTACGTTTCAACAAGTTCAGAAATATGAGCGGGGCTCAAATCGTGTCGGCGCGAGCCGGTTGTGGAAAATATCACAAGTCTTAGACGTGCCCGTCTCTTTCTTTTTCGAAGGTTTAACCGGAGAATTTGCGAATGCGGAATTTTCTGAAAATGACCAGATGCCAATTGTTTATGATTTCATAAACAGCTCCGACGGTGTTGCGCTGGCCACGGCTGTTTCTAAAATCAAAAGCAAAGCGGTTCGTCGTCAAATTCTTGAACTCGCTCGCTCTTTGGCCGCCGAACAAGCCGAGGATGAGGGCGCGGTTTAAAACCGACAATTTTATCGCGGGTATAGAGGTGTAGGCCTATTGGCACATTTGATGTCTTGCTCTATTGACAGACATAATGACAAATATGCCTAAATCTTCGGGGCCTCGCCCGCCGTCTCAACGCTTATACGGGCGCTCAAAAGGGCGACCCCTTAGTTCTGCGCAGACGCAATTGATGCAAAATGTCTATCCGAAAATCGCGGTGGATGTGTCAAAAAAAGGCAATGTCTTAGCAGGCATTGACCGTTTCGAGCAGGTCTGGTTTGAAATCGGTTTTGGCGGCGCAGAGCATTTAATCTGGCAGGCAAAAGAACATCCGAATTGCTTCATAATAGGCGCGGAACCTTTTTTGAACGGAGTTTGCAAAGCTGTTGCGGGGGTTGAAGACAATGCCTTGTCTAATGTGCATCTCTATCACGGGGACGCCCATCATATACTTGAGAAAATGCCAGACGCGGCCCTTGATAAAGTCTTTATTCTCTTTCCAGATCCTTGGCCGAAAGCGCGCCACAATAAGCGCCGCCTCATTTCCGATGCGTTTGTTGCTGAAATTTACCGTGTGCTTAAGCCGAATGGAAAATTTCGCTTTGGCAGTGATATTATCCATTATGTGGATTGGAGCTTAACGCGTATTCACGCCCATGGCGGCTTTGAATTTCCGCATACACACAGTACGGATTGGCGCATACGTCCAGACGACTGGCCCTCGACACGTTATCTCGAAAAAGCTCTCCGCGAAGGCCGATCAGGCCATTTTTTTGAGTTCATAAAACAGGATAGGCATTAGGAAAAAACCAGCGACCCACTTTTGACGTGTTGACATAATCCAAAGGGATCCACTCTCCATTTGCGGGATAAGGTGGACTATAATCATTGGCAAGCTGAATAGGATTACGCCGCATAAGATAACAGAGACGACCCTTTGCCGTGCAATAAGTGCGGCGGGAATAAAAATATTGATCTCGCCGCCTGCTAAGATCTCTTTTGTAGCCTGTTTTGCAATTTTTGGATTAAAGAAAAACGGGAAGTTAATGGACCCAAGCGCCAAGCCAAAAGGGCAATGACAGTATTCATAATCGTTAACACACCCGCTCCCACATGTGTCGGAACGGTATGCTTCTAATCTGCCAAAATCAAACCAAAACCTTCCCCAAAAAATGGACTAGACAAAACTCACCAATGGCCCTATATACCGCATCAGTAATACATCGCCTCCAGTGACTAAACTGGCAGAGCGGCCCCAAACGGGGTCGTTTTTTTATGTCTTAAAGTTGAAACTAAGAAACTGAAGCCAAGAAATTAAAGCCAAGAAATTGAAGGTGGGATATTAGGATAAGAATGAAGACGAAAACAGAAATTGATAATCGTATTTTAACAGTCTGCGACCCTGTGGCAGAGGATTTAGGCTATACAATTGTGCGCGTGCGCGTCATGGCCAATAAAAGGAATACGGTACAAATCATGGCAGAGCGTAAGTCCGACGGCCTTATGGGTGTGGATGATTGCGCGACCTTGTCACGGGCTTTGTCGTCTGAACTCGAAGTGGATGATCCTTTGCGGGATGCGTATGTGCTTGAAGTGTCTTCGCCTGGCTTGGATCGTCCGCTCACAGAATTGCGTGATTTTGAGTATTACGCTGGCTATGTTGCCCGCCTTGAACTTGACCGTCTTGTGGAGGGCCGCAAGCGCTTTCGTGGCGTTCTTGCTGGGGTGGAAGACGGGTGTGTCGATATTAACCTCGACGGTGAGCGCGAAACGGCTTCAATTCCTTTTGATTGGATCTCTGAAGCTAAGCTTCTCGTCACAGATGAACTCATAGAAGCCGGTCAAAAAGCGAAAGCGGTTGCACAAGGTGTGAACGCGCAAAATAATATTCAGTCCTCTGAAGAAGAATAGGAAACATTATGTCCACTGCTGGAATTAGTGCTAATAAGTTAGAATTATTGCAAATCGCCAATGCGGTTGCGTCTGAAAAATCTATTGATAAGTCGATTGTCTTAGAGGCGATTGAAGAAGCGATACAAAAAGCCGCCCGTCTGCGCTATGGTAGCGAACAAGATATTCGCGCCAAGCTTGACCCGTTAACAGGCGAGATGGAGCTCAAACGCGTTATTACCGTGGTAGAAACGGTTGAAAACGAAACCACTGAAATTGACCTGGCCTCAGCGCAACTTGATAAGCCTGACGCAGAACTGGGTTATGAATTTGTCACGCCTCTGCCGCCGATTGAATTTGGTCGCGTTCAAAGTCAGATGGCAAAACAAGTCATTATGCAAAAAGTCCGAGACGCCGAGCGGGCGCGCCAATTTACTGAATTTAAAGACCGTGTCGGTGAAATCATCAATGGTATCGTTAAACGTGTTGAATATGGTCATATTATTGTGGATTTAGGCCGCGCAGAAGGTGTGATCCGCCGCGAGCAGACTTTGCCGCGTGAAAATGTCAAGAATGGCGACCGGATTCGGGCCTATATTTATGATGTCCGCGAAGAACCGCGCGGCTCGCAAATCTTTCTCTCTCGCGCGCATCCGCAGTTTATGGCGCAACTCTTCGCCCAAGAAGTGCCTGAAGTTTATGATGGTGTTATTCAAATCGTCTCTGTTGCACGTGACCCTGGCTCACGGGCCAAGATTTCTGTTTATTCCAATGATGGTTCCATTGATCCGGTTGGGGCCTGTGTCGGTATGCGCGGTTCGCGTGTTCAAGCGGTCGTCAACGAATTACAAGGCGAACGCATTGATATTATTCCATGGAATGACGATGCGGCGACCTTTATCGTCAATGCGTTGCAGCCTGCGGAAGTTTCTAAAGTTGTTCTGGATGAAGATGAAAACCGTATTGAAGTCGTTGTTCCCGATGAACAGCTTTCGCTCGCCATTGGCCGACGGGGTCAAAATGTGCGCCTCGCCTCACAACTCTCAGGTTGGGCGATTGATATCTTAACCGAAGAGCAAGAGTCTGAGCGCCGCCAGAAAGAATTCCAAGAGCGTTCTGCCTTGTTTATGACGGGTCTTGATGTTGACGAAATGATTGCACAACTCTTGGTTACAGAGGGTTTTGAAACAATGGAAGAGGTCGGCTATATCGCCCTTGACGAGCTTACAGCCATTGAGGGTTTTGACGAAGATACGGCGATTGAGTTACAAACGCGCGCGCGTGAATATCTTGAAAAATTGGCTACAGAACAAGATAATGAGCGTAAGGCGTCTGGTGTTGAAGACGCTGTGCTTGACATTCCTGGTGTGACTTTGCCTATGACTGTTGCCTTTGGTAAAAACGATGTGAAATCGGTTGAAGACGTTGCGGGACTCATTCCTGATGATCTAAGAGGTTATACAGAAATGAAAGACGGTGAAAAAGTCTTTGAGGCGGGTATTCTTGACGGGTTTGGCCTTTCGGCAACCGCTGCAACAGACCTGATTATGCAAGCCCGGATTAAGGCCGGTTGGATCAGCGAAGCCGACCTTCTGCCCGACGTAGAACTCGACGCGGAGGGGAATCCAATCGAAACTCCTCTAGAATCGGATGGTGATACATCTGACAATAGGCCTTTAGAAACAAAAGACACGATCTTTAGCGCTTAGAGTATTAGAATGCAGGACGTACGGCACTCAAATATAGACACTGAAGCGGATTTTAACCCCGAAAGTTTTGAGGACAAACGGGGTCATAAAGGCCGAGAGCGGCGCTGTATCGCCTCTGGAACTGTGATGGATATGGCGGATATGGTGCGGTTTGTCCGTGATCCTGATAATCGGGTCACGCCTGACATTAATCAAAAATTACCCGGTCGCGGTGTTTGGGTCAGTTCTGATATTATGAGCCTTGATAAAGCCATTAAAACAAAGGCGTTTGATCGTGGATTTAAATCACAGGTGATTATACCCGATAATCTTGATGGTTTAGTGTTGGTCCTCTTGAAAAAGCGGGTTCTCGGTCTCATCTCTATGGCTATGAAAGCAGGGCATTTAACCGTTGGATTTGATCAAGTGAAATCCTTGGCTCAAATGATTCCATTAACTTACCGTATTGAAGCGCTCGATGGTTCAGAGGATGGTCGCGGGAAAATACGGGTCTTATCAAAAGCGATGAGCCATGAATTAGGGATTCCAATGGCGCAAGTGATCGGATGTTTTCGTTCGGATGAGTTAGGCCAAGCGATTGGTCGCGGGAATATGGTTCACGGAGCGCTTAAAGCGGGTGGTTTTTCAAGAAGCCTCGCGCCTGAAATCACACGCCTAAAAGGGTTTGTTCAACTGATTCCCGATGCGTGGCCCGACAGAGGACATGAATTGCATTCAACTAAGTCGAGTTAAGGCGTAATATTATGAACACAGTACGCTTAATTAAAACTCTTAAAGCTGATGATTGAGTGTTGAATATAAAATCAAGACGGTTAGATTACGACCCACTGGTCAACTCTAACCTAAATGACTGGAATAGTGGCAAAATGCCATTTTAAAGAGTGGCGTTATGACCCGCTCGTAAGCGAGATGAAATGAACGATACTAACGATAAAAAACCAAATACACCGCGCAGGCCCCTGTCTCTTAAGGGCGGCTCGGGTACGGTTCGCCAAAACTTTTCAGGGGGACGGTCAAAATCCGTTGTGGTTGAAAAGAAAAAGCGGCGCGTTGTCGGCGTTCCGGGCGCAGCCCCGTCTGGGAAACCTGCGCCGTCTACAAAACCAGCGCCGAATGCGAGTGCGTCTGCATCGGCAAACAGATCTGAAACCCCCGCTTCGACAAATACGGTTGCACGTAAGCCCAATGCGACCCCCAAAGCGCCGCAGGTCGATGAAATTGCCCGTGCGGCAAAAGAGCTAGGGCTTTCAAAAGAAGAATATTTAAAGCGTCAAACGGCGATTAATAAAGCCTCTGCTGAGCAAAGTGCGCGCGAAGAACGCCGCTTAGCCGAAGAAGCGGACCGTAAACGCCGTATGGAAGAAGAAAAAGCCGTCCTTGAAGCCAAACGTAAAGCTGAAGAGGAAGCTGAGCTTCGGCGGCTTCAAGAGGAAGAAGACGAGCGTAAACGCGCCGAAGCCGAAGAAGCCCGACGGGCTCCGACAGCGGCACAAAAAATTCTATCCGATGATGGTACAGGTTTATCCGAGCTTGAGAAGGCTGGTGGACGTATTAAGAAAAAGCGAACACCGCCGCCCCCTGCAAACCGCTCTTCTAAATCTAATGATCGGCGTCGTCAGGGAAAGCTGACAATTGTGAGTGCGCTGGCGGGGGATGATGAGCGTCAACGCTCATTGGCCTCTATGCGCCGTGCGCGTGAAAAAGAAAAAGCCCGTCAACGCGGCGACCGCCGTGATAAGGTGACGCGCGAAGTTGTTGTTCCCGAAACGATTACTGTCGCTGATTTGGCGAACCGTATGAGTGAGCGCGCTGCCGATGTTGTTAAGTATTTGATGAAACAGGGTTCCATGATTAAAATGCATGACGCTTTGGATGCGGATACGGCGCAATTAATCGTTGAGGATTTTGGACACACGGTTAAACGTGTTGCAGAGTCGGATGTTGAGCATGATTTCTTGCAAGATGATAAAGACGAAGATGAAAGCAAGCTTAAACCGCGTCCGCCTGTGATTGCGATTATGGGTCATGTTGATCACGGGAAAACATCCTTGCTGGATGCGCTCCGTTCGACAGATGTTGTCGGCGGCGAAGCTGGCGGCATTACGCAGCATATCGGTGCCTATCAATTAAAGTTGAAAAACGGTGAGAAGATTACGGTTTTAGATACGCCGGGTCATGCCGCGTTCTCTGAAATGCGGACGCGCGGTGCGGAAGCTGTGGATATTGTCATTTTGGTTGTGGCGGCTGATGAAGGCATCATGCCGCAAACGATCGAATCGATTAAATATGCGCGAGCGGCGAATACGCCGATCATCGTTGCGATCAATAAAATGGACGCTTATGAAGCCAATCCGGTGAAGGTTGAAACAGATCTTTTGCAACACGAAGTCGTCACAGAATCTATGTCGGGTGAAACACAGGCGGTTCAGGTCTCGGCCCTCAAAAAGACAGGTCTGGATGATTTAGTCGAAGCGATCACAAACCAAGCAGAATTGATGGACCTGAAAGCCAATCCAGAGCGTAATGCGGATGGTCTTGTGATCGAATCTAAAATTGAAAAAGGTCGTGGCCCTGTTTCAACCTTCCTTGTCAAACGCGGTCAAATTAAACGCGGTGACATTATCGTTGCGGGTCAATATTGGGGCAAAGTCAAAGCCATGATGGATGAGCGTAATGCACAGCTTAAATTGGCGGGGCCATCCCAACCCGTTTTGGTTATGGGACTTGATGGTGCACCTGCGCCTGGTGAGCCATTTGCTGTGGTTGAATCTGAAGCGAAAGCGCGTGAAATCACGGAATACCGTGAACGTGAAGCGCGTAAGAAAGCCTCTAGCGCGCCGAATGCTTTAGCCTCAATGGAACAAATGATGGCTAAGTTGCAGAACAAGGTTATCTCCGAAATGACTTTATTGGTCAAAGCCGATGTTCAAGGCTCTGCGGAAGCCATTAAAAATTCATTAGAGCGTTTGGGGAATGATGAAGTGAGCGCGCGTGTGGTTTATTCGGCTGCGGGTGGGGTCTCTGAATCGGATGTGATGTTAGCAAAGTCATCCGAATCTCCAATTCTGGCTTTTAATGTTCGTGCTAATCGTCAAGCCAAGGAATTGGCCGAGCGCGAAGGTGTCGAAATTCGGTATTATTCTGTGATTTACCAAGTCCTTGAAGAGATTAAGGGCGCGCTTGAAGGTATGTTGCAACCTGAACGCCGCGAAACCTTTATTGGTTACGCTGAAGCTTTGGAAATCTTTGATATTTCTAAACTCGGCAAGATTGCTGGGTGTCGTGTTACTGAGGGCCGCGTCGAACGCGGTGCTGGTGTACGTCTCTTACGTGATGATGTGGTGATTCACGAGGGTGAGCTATCAACGCTTAAGCGTTTCAAAGAAGAGGTTCAAAAAGTACAAGCGGGTATGGAATGCGGTATGGGCTTTGCGGGTTATCACGATCTACGCAAAGGTGACCAAATCGAGTGCTTTACGGTTGAAATGCTTGAACGTAAGTTAGACTAGGCGCTTTGCCCTATGGCTAAACATAAAGCGCCAACACAAAGACAGCTCAAAGCGGGTGAACTTATTCGTCGCGCTTTGGCTGAAATCATTACCAAAGAACATTTGCGCGACCCTGACTTAAAGGGCGTCTCTGTGACGATTTCCGAAGTGCGTGTGTCCCCTGATCTTAAACACGCGATTGTCTATGCCGCTCCGCTTGGCGGCGGCGATACGCCCAAAGTCGTGGCGGCATTAGGGCGGTGTTCTAGCTTTCTACGCGGTCGATTGGGCCATGAAATGGAAATGAAATCCACACCGCGTTTGAAATTTGTCGAAGATACAAGTTTTGAAACCGCCAGTGAAATGCAAGCGCTTCTTAATCAACCTAAAGTGAAACAGGATTTGGGCTAACCAGATCAGACAGCCCGCGGATTTCGCAATATGATGCAACGGGGTGTAATACCGCGATATAAAACCGCGTATTTCTAGTTACCGAATTAAATCCTGACTGCGAATCGCGAATTGTCCATTGCTGAAATAGACAACGGGGATTTTTGTCCCGCTATCTGGATCGATATAATACGGGTCAACAGCAGCGCCTGGCGGCGGTGTGCCGCCTGCACCCAGGCTACCTGGCCCTTGGTCTGGGATAAACGGAATGGGGACAACACCCGGCGGAATCTCAATCCGCTCTTTGGTGACGGGATCAACAAAGTAAGGTTCTGTGTCTGGCAAGGCGTCAGGCAGACGAGGCGCAGGCGTTGGAGCCGCTAAAGGCGCAAGGCTTTGCGGGGTAGGGCTGGGTGTGGGTTCCGCGCTCAAAGCTTCAGGTAAGGGGCGGTAACTCGGAACATTTGGCGGAGGCGCAACCCCGTATTGACTGGGCGGCGCACTATAAGGGATCGAGCCTCCAATAGCCCCAGCCGATGACGCATAGGTCGATCTTGCGCTTGCGGCACTTATAAATGCAGGATCACCCGCGACTTTAACATAAGAGATGACTTCGCGTGTTCCTTTTGTCGTACTGGCAATATGGGCGGCCCGTTCAAGCTCTTGTGGCGAGCGAGCGACACCCAGCAAATAGACAATTCCGTCATGGACTTCTAAATTGATATTCCGCCCTTTTACGGCTTTATCGGCGGTTAATCGCGCGCGAACCGATTGTTGCAAAAGTCCATCTTTGGTATTTCGGATCGGGCTTTGTTTCTCTTTCAGTAAAATTTCATTGCCGACTTTAACAATATTGGGGGCAGACCAAGCAATCCGCTCCGCTTCAAGGCGGTCTTCGGGTCTTTGGACATTTCCAGCCAATAGAACAATGCCTTGTGCAACGTCCACATTCACACCGCCGAGTTTAAATCCGTAAGCGCGTTTCATACGGGCTTTAATCGCTCTCGCCGCATTAACATCCCGAACAGAACGAACAAGGTTACGTTCATCACCCGGTTTAACGCCAGCGGATGTTACCGCGCACCCTGATATAAACAGGGGCGATGATAATAGGGCGATGGAAAAGGGAATTATAAGTAATTTTGACTTCATAATTTTGCACTTTGGGCCAAAGTCAATATCTCGCAAAAGATATTATGGTTAAATTTGAAATAAGATTAAAGCAAAATGCTTATCTAAAGATTACCAAGCCAAAGGGTTAAGGCTCTTTAATATTCACGCCATAAATCAATTTTGTGTATCAGACGCATTTTGGGTATTTGATATATAGCATCAAACCGTATTGCGAGGCCTTGGGCGGTTTTATGATGGGCCACATAATCCTGTGTTGCGCGGCCAATTCTTTTTCGGGCTTTTATCGATATACTGTCCTCTGCCATACGGCGTGATTGCCTATATTTCACTTCGATAATCGCGAGTGTGCCTTTTTTGCGAGCAATAATATCAATTTCGCCGTGGCGCGATTTATAACGCCGCGCTAATATCCTGTACCCTTTGGCGCGTAAATACCAACTGGCGAGAGTTTCCGCGCGGCGCCCCAACGCTTCACGTTTTTGACGGCTTATTATCGTCTTTACGGCCATAGCAAGCAGCGCGCCTATTTCAGGGAGAGCGCGAGTTGATACACGTCTCGCTTTGACCAGCCCGATTGTTGTGAAATTTCAAGACTGGCGCGTTTGACCCCCAAGGCTTTCAAATCATCCTTTAGGCGGGCTTTGACTTTGGCTTCGTCCCATCGGTCGGGACTGTTTGATGGCCCTAAGATTAAAACGATTTCGCCGCGGGGCAAAGTGTCTTTGACCGATTTTATGAGTTCAGAAACCGTGCCGCGCCGTGTTTCTTCAAACTTTTTTGTAAGCTCTCGTGCGAGCGCCGCAGGGCGGTCGCCCAAAACGGTTTCTACATCTTTGAGGCTTTTCTCAATACGCTTAGCGGTTTCAAAAAAGAGGAGCGTGCCGTCAACGGATTTAAAGCGTTCTAGCATTTTAAGGCGCGCTGCTGATTTTGACGGTAAAAACCCGCCAAATGTAAATATATTGGACGGTAAGCCTGAGGTAATAAGGGCTGCTAGAACGGCAGAGGCTCCCGGAAGCGGTATAACGGAATAGCCGGCCTCTATCGCCGCACCGACCACTTTATATCCGGGATCAGAGACGAGCGGCGTCCCCGCATCACTAATTTGCGCGTAAGAGCGTCCTTGCGATAAGCCGTTTAATATTGCCTCAATCCGCCCTGATTCATTGTAATCATGCAAAGCGGATAGCGGTGTTTTCAAACGATAGGCATCAAGCAATTTTCGGCTTTGGCGCGTATCTTCAGCCAAAATTTCATCGACTGAACTCAATATATCTAAAGCGCGGAGCGTTATATCCCGTAGGTTTCCTATCGGCGTTGCTACAATATAGAGTACGCCTGATTCTGCTTTTGCAGGACGCGTTTGCATTGATAAATTATCAAGGGTCGCAAGCCCAGTGTCATCGGAAAATGGACTGGGCTTATCTGGGTTAAAGGATTGCGTATTCTTGACTTGGCTTATAGTATTTGGAAAATTTTCAGACATGGTAATGTCACTCTAATAGGTTTAAAGTCAGATGGCGAAACAATTCAGTATAGATGCGCTCCGAGAAAAAAAATGGGTTGCGCCTAAGCAAAGTGCAAGACGCTTTGTTAGGGTCGGCCTGAGTAAAAATCACGTGACTCAGACGAAAGTGATTCAAACTCGTCTGGTTAAGCTCGGCGTGTCGCTTTTCGCAATGACCTGCATAACGGCATGTCAGACCACGAATGTACCAGCCCCAGTTAAAACTCCGACACAGGCCCCTGTCGCAGAACTTCCAGAACTGCCAGAGCTCCCCGAAGTCACACCGACTCCACAACCGCCTCAAACCGATCCAACCCCTTCGGCAGAAAACAATCAAAATGCTAAGCAGGAGGGTCTAACGCCGCCGCATATGCGGGGTCGGGATATTAAGCGTCTTGCGCTTCTTTTACCATTTAGTGCGAAATCGACACGTCTTCGCGCTGAAGCCGCCTCTATGATGCAGGCGGCTGAAATGGCGATTTTTGACCGCAGCGAAGCGGACACGGTCTTGGTTGCACTTGATACGCAAGGCACAGTATCAGGCGCTCGGGCGGCTGTACAATCGGCGACAAAATCGGGCGTTGATGTCATACTCGGCCCGATTCTATCAGGTTCAGTTAAAGCGGCGAGTCGCGAAGCGAGACGGGCGAAGACACCTATAATTGCGTTTTCTACAGACCAAAAAGCCGCTGGTAATGGAACCTATCTCTTAAGCTTTCCGCCAGAGGCGGAAGTGAGACGAATTGTGGATTACGCGCGAACGCTCGGCGTTTCACGGTTTGCCTTTATCGGCCCAGAAAGCGAATATGGTCGCCGCGTATCGGCGGAATATGCGCAACAAATAAAAAAAACGGGCGGAGAGCTTACAGCGAGCGAAACCTATGACGGGGACGATATTACGGTTATGGATGCCCCAGCGCGCCGCTTAGGTCAAAAATTTGCCAAAGCCGAAGCGGAGAATGACGGTGAAGGCCCAATGGTCTTTGAAGCCATACTCTTGCCCGAAGGCGGCACGGCTCTCCGTTCACTCGCCCCGCCTCTCTTATATTATGAAGATGGTATGGCGGATGTTCAATTCCTTGGAACAAGTTTATGGCACCGTGAAGAAACCGTGCGCGAACCCGCACTTTCAGGCGGTTTATTTGCAGGGCCAGATCAAGATGCACGGCGTGAATTTGACGTAAATTTTGACCGCACTTATGGCCAAGATCCGTCGCGCTTAGCGTCCTTAGCGTATGACGCCGTAAATTTTGGTGTCATTGTTGCGGATGGTGATCCAAGAGGTCGTCGCGCGCGTATTGAAGACCCGCGCGGATTTTTTGGCGCAGACGGTTTGGTTCGCTTTAACCCAGACGGTACACCCGATCGCGCTCTAGCGATTTATCAAATCAGAAATGGACGGTTTGAAATCGTGGAAGCTGCGCCTCGCAACACGCTTGGCCCGTCTTGATGTCTCCAAAATGAGTGTTTCAAGATAAGTGTTTCAAGATAAATGTTTTAAGCGACATGCATTCAAGCGTTAACATATCGTGGATTAGGTCAAAAGCTGTTGTGTCAAATGATTGAGCACTAAACGCCCCTTCGCACTGGCTTGTAGGTGATTATCGCGGATTTGCAAAAAACCGTCTTGAATGAGATAGGCCATAGCCGCTTGGTTGAGGGTTCCGCCGAGCTGTTCATAACGGGCTAGGGAAATGCCTTTACTGATACGAAGCCCCATAATCAAATATTCGTCCGAGCGTTCCGTACGCGACAAAGCCTGTATATCTTTCAGGCCGATACCCTGTTCTTTTACGCGTTGAGAATACAGGGCGGGATTGGATTCACATATTGTGGCATGTCGAATATAATTCTGAGTGTAACGCCCATGGGCGCCTGGCCCAACCCCGACATAATCTTGGCCTTCCCAATATCCTAAATTATGGCGAGATTCAAAACCAGATTTTGCAAAATTTGAAATTTCATAATGATTATAACCCGCTTGTGTTAACTGCGCGGCGACTGTTTCAAAGAAATTTGCACTTTCATCTGCATTGACCGCTCGGTTATCCCCTCGCCCTAAAGCGCGCCCAAAGGCCGTATTGTCTTCGATTGTCAGTTGGTAAGCGGAAATATGTGGTGGATTATAGCGCAATGCGGTTTCAATATCACTGTGTAATAAGGCGGTGTCTTGTCCAGACCATCCGTAAATCAGGTCGAGTGAAAAAGCCTCGAAAGTCTCTGCGCAAAGCGCAAGGGCTTTACGCGCTGCGTCTGCATTATGATCGCGCCCTAACAGTTTAAGCGCCGTGTCGTTAAAACTTTGAACGCCAAGTGAAAGGCGGTTTATTCCAGCCTGTTTAAACTCAGTCCAGCGCGCTTTATGGGCGTCTGCTGGATTGGCCTCCAGCGCTATTTCAGGCGTGTCGCAATAGTGCCAAACGTGTCCCACAGTTTCAATAATGTGCGCAATATCATGTGCACGCATAAGCGAGGGCGTTCCGCCGCCAAAATGAAGGCTTTGAATTTTTCGAGGCCCCGTTAGTTCCCGCCACGCTTTTAAATCCGCTATAATAGACGCCGTGAGGTCAGAGTCGGGTTTATTTTTATAAACATTAAAATCGCAATACGGACAGATACGGGCACAATAAGGCCAATGCACATAGACCGAGAGCGGCGCATTTTCACCAGAATCAATTTCAACAGAATTAATATTCAGCACGGAAGTCTATGGGTTTGAAAGACATAAAGCCTATCGCCCCTATCATTTTAAGGCATCAAGAATAAATTTATTAAAAGCATCTGCCCGGTGGGATTTTGCATGTTTAGCCGCAGGTTCCATTTCCGCAAATGTGATCTTATCGCCACGCGCTTGAAAAATCGGGTCATAACCAAACCCTTTGTTCCCGCGCGGTGGCCAAATGATTTCGCCTTCTACCTTGCCTTCATAAATATGAGCTTCACCTCTTGGAAAGGCGAGACAAAGGGCGCAGATGAAGCGCGCCGAACGGTCCGAATGCCCTTGCATTCGGTCATTAACATGCCACATAGCCATATCAAAATCCCGTCCACCGCCTTCAAATTTTGGAACTTCGGCCCAACGGGCCGCGAAAATCCCTGGCTCGCCATTGAGCGCGTCCACAGCCAGACCGCTATCATCGGACAAGGCGGGCAGACCCGAAAGATCAGCGGCGGACCGTGCTTTAATCTCTGCATTGCCTGCAAAACTGGGTTCAGTTTCATCCGGTTCGGGCAGACCCAGTTCTTTTGCGCTTAAGGTAATAATCCCAAAAGGCGTTAAGAGTTCCCGTATCTCGCGCACCTTGCCTTCATTATGCGAGGCAACAACAATTTGCGTATCTTTTAGGAGTAATGGCATGGCGCTCCCCTAGCCTATTCTGAAATCAGCGTCAAAGAGAAGTCTATCATGCTATATAAAGAGTCCACATAATCCGAAGTTTAACGCTAATGTGTGAGTCTATATTCCAGACGGATGCAACCTGATTATGGCACGGCACGGTGTCAGACAGTCAGCAGAGCTTGCGGAAATCGACAAAAAGCCATGAAATCTTCTATTGCCAGTTTTGAAATTATTGTTTAACGATAAAATAATGACCGATTTGACCAGAAAGACATGTGTGACCTTACCCTCTAGACGCTCAACTTCGTATGAAGATGTGTCTGATTTAGGCGCAATTCAATGCGTATGAAATTTGGGCAGATAAAATCTTCTGGTACGACAATCGCCCGTAGCTTGCATGGCTTATTGCTACTTGCCATGGTGGTCTTAGCGGTCATTTGTGTCCTTTTGTTTTTTGTTGGGATTTTAATGTTGTTCCCAAATGGCATACGCGAAAGTATTTTCGCAGAGTTGCAGGATAAGAACTTGCCAAACTTAAAAGACCAAGGACGATTTATTGCGATGACGTGTTTTGCATTTGCGATTATATCGGGTGCCTATACAAGCGTGCTTGTGATCTTACGGAAAATTGTAAACACTTTGATGCAAGGCGATCCGTTTGTTCCCGAAAATATTTCACGTCTGCGTATCATGTGGATTATATTGGCGGCGACAGAAGTTTTCCGTATGGCGATTGAACTTATGGGCGCTGACGGCGATGCGAGCCTTATCAATATTCGTCTTGGTACATGGTTTATGGTTTTTGTCATTGCGGCTTTGTCAGAAGTTTTTCGTCACGGCGCAGAATTACGGCGTGACCGAGAATTGACGGTTTAAATGACGATACGGGTAAATCTTGACCGCGTTCTTTTAGATCGTCGCATGTCTTTGACCGAACTGGCGGAGCGTGTTGGGATCACACTTGCGAACCTCTCAATTTTAAAAACGGGTAAGGCGCGGGCTGTAAGGTTTTCGACGCTAGAAGCCTTGTGTCGAGAGCTTGAGTGTCAGCCTGCGGATATATTGGTGTATGAAGCGGATAATGACGACCTGCCAATAACAAAGGCCGCTGAATAAACTCCAAAATAAATACCAAAAAGCCCTCTATAAATTATAGAGGGCTTTTAAAGTTCAACACTCTATAAAAGTTTTAAAGGCCCAAAGCTTTAGCTTGATGTTGGCAGAGGGTTTCTGTGCCAAGGGCTGCGAGTCGTGTGAGTTCTGCCATTTCAAGCGCTGTGAAAGGTGTATCTTCGGCGCTGGCTTGGACTTCGATAATCCCGCCTGTCGATGTGAGAACAAAGTTTGCGTCGGCTTGCGCCGCACTGTCCTCAACATATTCTAAATCCAATCGGCATTCACCGTCGACAATTCCGCAACTGACTGCCGACATACGTTCAGTAACAGGGTTTTTTGAAAGTTTTCCTTGTTCAACCAATTGTGCGCAGGCTTGGTAAAGCGCAACCCATGCGCCTGTGATTGACGCGGTTCGCGTGCCGCCATCCGCCTGCATCACATCGCAATCAATAATAATTTGACGTTCACCCAGTAATTCCAAATCAATAGCGGCGCGCAGGGAGCGCCCAATCAGGCGTTGGATTTCAACAGTCCGCCCGCCTTGTTTGCCGCGTGCCGCTTCGCGGTTATTGCGCGAATGGGTCGCGCGCGGCAACATACCATATTCGCCTGTGACCCAGCCCTTGCCTTTACCCTTCATCCAGCGTGGGACATTTTCGTCAACACTGGCCGTACACAGTACATGGGTTTCCCCAAATTTAATCAGGCACGATCCTTCAGCGTAACGACTAACACTGGGTTCGATTGAAATTTCACGGAGCGCATCAAGGGCGCGATTATTAGGTCTTTTTGTTGACATTTTTGGTTCCAAATAAATCATTTAACGGCCCATTGCGCTATAGCAAAGCAAAGAGTTTAGCTAGTGGTTTCTAATCCGATTTTCTTGGTCTTAGACACTCTCTATATTAATGCTTAAAGCTTGATATTAATGCTTAAAGCTTGATTGAGCGTCTGAGTTACAGGCGTTTTTTGGGGGTCGCTCTCTTAAAGACGCAGTCTTTAAGCGCTTTTATCAGAGGGCTTGCATAAAGTATTTAAAAGAAAATCGGAGAATAAAGCTTGAAAAGCTGGGGTGAGCGTCCCAATTATTCGGGTAATGGCTCAATTGAACCCACATTTTTCTTTATCTGACTTAGATTCACGCGCACGCTGGATATTCCGCGATATTGTCGAAGGCTATCTTGAAACAGGCCTGCCTGTCGGTTCTCATACATTGGCCTTGTCGGGCGGTGTCAAGATTTCGCCTGCGACGATTCGAAATACTATGGCGGATTTAACGCGCTACGGGCTCTTGTCTTCGGCACATGTCAGTGCAGGCCGAATCCCGACCCATCAAGGGCTTCGCTTATTTGTCGACGGGCTTTTGCAACTCGGCGATATTTCATCGCAAGAAAGAACCGCCTTTAAATCACGTTTAAGTTCAGCGGGTACGGCCTCTGACCAGATGCTTGAAGAAGCTTCAAGTCTACTAGCGGGCCTTGCGGGCGGGGCGGGTTTAGTCTTAACGCCGCATGAGGCCGTGAAATCCGACGGGGCTTTGCGCCATGTTGAGTTTGTTAATTTAGATGGTGCGCAAGTGCTTGTCGTTTTGGTTTATGCAGATGGGCGCATTGAAAACCGCCTTATGCCACACCCGCCGGGTGTTTTGCCATCCGCCCTTGAACAGGCGGGAAATTTCCTATCGGCTCGTCTGAAAGGCAGACAGCTTGAAGACGCAAAATCTGATATTTTATCTGAGATCAATGCGGGTCAATCCGAAATTGACGCGGCAGCAGAAGGTTTGATCAAGCAAGGACTTGTGAGTTGGTCAGGTCCAAAAAATAAAAACCATTTCGACCGCTCCCTTATTATTCGTGGACAAGCGCGACTGCTAGAAAACCTCGAAGCGCAAGCGGATTTAGAACGCATACGTTTGTTGTTTGAAGATTTGGAACGAAAAGAAGATTTAATCGCTTTGCTGGATCAAACGGAATCTGCGGACGGTATTAAAATATTTATTGGCACAGAAAACCCTATGTTTTCTCTGTCGGGTTCGAGTGTCGTGGTTGCCCCATATCGCGACGGGAATCAAAAAATTATCGGGGCGGTTGGCGTTATTGGGCCGACCCGAATTAACTATGCACGTGTGATTCCTATGGTAGATTACACGGCACAATTGGTCGGGCATATGCTCGGTCAAAATAAGTTGACATCAAGCGAGCCTTCCTCTTAACAGATGCGGCTTTTAACACGATTTCAAGAGATATGACGGTAAACATTATGGCTAAAAATCCGACCCCAAAAGACTCTAAAGACCCCCAACCTGCTTCCGCGTCGAAGGCGACGGATGACGGCATGCCCACGGATGCAGAGCTGGACGCCCTACAAGCAGAAATTAATGCGGCTAAGGATAAAATTGCAAATCGCGAAGAAACGGATAAGGCTGAAAAGGCCATGACGCCAGAACAACGCATCGAGCAATTAGAGACAGAGCTGGCAACGATTAAAGACCAAGCCTTACGGGCTATGGCGGATGCTGAAAATGTAAAAAAACGGGCCGAACGTGAAGTCGCTGCGGCGAAGACATTTGGGATTGAACGCTTTGCCGTCGATATTTTATCCGTCCATGATAATTTGTCTCGGGCTATTTTAACTTTGGACGGTAAGGCAAAAGATGACCTAGGGGAGAATGCTAAAAACCTCTTAGAGGGGATTCAGTTGACGGAGAAGGATTTGATTATGATCTTAGCGCGTCACGGTATTAAAGCGGTTCCCGGGGTGGGCTCAAAATTTGATCCTAATGTTCATCAAGCTGTGGCTCAAATTCCTTCATCCGAGGCTAAAGACGATGTTGCCACCGTTATGCAAACCGGGTTTACCCTCGGTGACCGAACGTTAAGAGCGGCGATGGTTGCGGTTTCCACAGGGCCAGCAAAAGTATAGCGGGTTCGATTTTTTGAAGTCTCAAACCTTATCGATTGTCTTGAGTGTTGACCGGATGGCCGTCACAGCAAAGGGCTGCGGCGACACCCGTTTCAAAAATTGACGGGGTTCCGTTTAGGAAGAAACTGCTGTCTTTTTTGAAACACTCAACTAAAAAATCAAAGATTGCGCGTATGCGTTTTGAGCGCTTTAAGTCTTCATGGGCGACGAGATATAGATCTTCCTGACGGGAAATATTGGGGAGGACTCTGACAACGTCATTGTCGACTCCGCGAAATCCCCTGAGAATGCCACAAAGTGGCAAAGCCCCAATACCGTAGCCTGCCGCAATGGCTTCATCAAAGGCCCAAATCGAATTACTACGGAATGTGATTCGTTTGGGTAAATGAATGGGTTCGCCGCGTGAGTCCGTCATCCAAAGAATATTGCCGTCCATAATTGTCGCCATAACCCCGTCATGATTTTCGAGGTCTTCGGGCGCATTTAGCGGCCCAGAGGTTTCGACATAATGTTGTGACGCAAAGAGGCCAAAGGTAACGGTTGCGACTTTACGCCCGATCAAACTATTTTGATCGCCGGGCGACATCCACCGCAAAGCAATATCGGCTTCTCTTTGTGCAAGGTTAAAATCTCGAAATCCAATCCCAAGATCAAAAAGAATATCTGGATGGCTCCGTCGAAAATGTTGCATGACTTCGGGCAGCCAAGCCGTACCAATCCCTTCAGAGGCGGCCAAACGCACAACCCCCGCAAGAGAAGTTTCAAGCGTTGCGGAACTGCGTTTAATCGCGCTCGCTTCGTCTTCCATACGTCTGATATGATCGAGGATTGAATGTCCGAAATCCGTTGGCGTTAAGGTGCCATTTTCTCGTGAAAGCAGCGGTGTGCCGAAATGATCTTCAAGTGCGCGTATGCGTCGCCCAACGGTTGGTTGACTTAAATTCAGTTTTCGACCTGCGGCTGTTAAATTGCCTGTTTCTGCTGCCGCTAACAAAATTGGATAATCAGACCATGTAATCATGCGCTATTGAATAGAATATAATTACGTTTTGTCAATTTCATTCGGTTTTGATGGATCAGGCTTAAAGGGTCGTTATATAAAAAGCCCCCACAAATGTGAGGGCTTTAGAGTTTAACACGCGTTGTGTCTATGACCCTAGCTCTCCATCTCAAATGTCAGGCCAGCATGTTCAACAAGGCGGAGCACAAGTGTCATACCCATGGCGGGTGCGGGTGTATACAGTCCACCGGGTGTTTCGTTGCGGTCAATATCAAGGGCCAGACATAATGCAGATTCTGCGATCATTTTAGACGTTGAACCATAGCCCGGATCTTTATCGCCTGTGACACCTGCAATCAGGGTTTCGCCGTCTTTTGTTGTGCCAACAAACATAACGTCATAAAAACCTGTTTCCCGCTCTTCTTTTGACGGGCCTTCCCCCAGTTTTGGCGGGTTTTTAGCCATTGAATTATCAGAGGCGATAAAATTAGCCATTTGTTCGCCTTGTTCTCCTGGCCCTGTCAGCATCATTTCATCATAGGTAAAATCTTCGCCGTAAGCATGGCCAAGTAAAGCATTAGATCTGTGGACATTCTTTGTATTGATTGAGGCCATAATAAAGGGTGCGGCCCAAGATCCGAGATCATCTTCATGGATGGGCTTACTCCCACTTGGCTGTTTAGGGCCTTCAAAATCGGGTACGAGTGAAAAAGGGTCTTTAAGTCGACCAATAATCTCTGGCTCGCGGCCAGCCCGCTTCATGGTTTCGCCAAAGCTTGCAGCTGTACCGCCTGAAAATGTGCCTTTCATCTTACGAACCCGTCCACGAATTTTCGGGCAAGGCGCGCCTGTTTTTTCTTTCGCGTGCTCTTGTAGGAATAAAACGCCCAGATCAAACGGAATAGAATCAAATCCGCAAGAGTGAACAATACGCGCGCCGCTCGCTTTGGCTTTAGCATCAAATTCGCGGACTGTGTCATACATCCATGCGGGTTCACCCGATAGATCAACATAATCTGTACCCGCGTCAACGCAGGCGGATAAAAGGTCTGTTCCGTAAAGCTGGTAAGGGCCAACAGTCGTTAAGACGACTTTTGTTCGCCCTGCCATATCTTTTAGGGTGCTGACATTCGACGAGTCTGCAACGATAAGCGCAGTGTGTTTAGAGACGCCCATTTCGTCACGTACAGACGTAAGCTTGTCCATAGAGCGCCCAGCCATCGCCCATTTAACAGAGCTTCCGTACTCATTGTTCATATATTCTGCGACAAGACGACCGGTAAACCCTGTGGCCCCGTAAATGATAACGTCAAATTCTCTCTCTGCCATGTCTAAGCCTTTTTAAAATTACAGTTTATATGCGATATGTTACATAGCAAAACGAGCGTTGCAAATTGAAAGCGAAGGCAAAGCGCGTGAGTTTTTAAGAGGTCGTGAGTTTTTAAATTGAATTAGGCCGTGGTGACACATTCAGACTTAATTAAGACATGAAGTAAAATCCTTCGGTCTAAGAAAAAACACCCAATTTCTAAGGCTATATACTCTAAATTACACCGAATGCGTGATTTAGGTCATACGCGCAAAGCGGCAGGCGTTTTGACCCACTCAATCCCCGCCTGCTCAACCTACAGAGCTAAGGCTCCAATCTTTCCAGAAGTTTCACAAAGGGGTCTGAGTCAAGTCATATATTGCGGTCATTATATTTAAGGGCTTGGTCATAAGGCTACCCTGTTGCATAAGAAAGGAAATGGCGCAATTATCGTGCTTTATAAAGGCACGAAAAGTACCAAACAGATTCATATCAGACCCAATGTCTGCAATAAATTATAGTGGGAGAAATTATGGGATTTCAGGCTGTTGATTGGATTGGGCACCACGCTGTTTCTACACCGAATAAAACAGCGGTCATTGAATTGCCGGGGCATAGAACCCAGAGTTACGCTCAAATGCATGAACGGGTTGCCCGTTTATCGGGCGTGTTGAAAGAGAAGGGCATTCAAAAAGGCGACCGCGTGGCCTTCCTGACTCTAAATTCTATTGATACGCTTGAAATTATATTTGCTTGTTGGCGTGTGGGCGCGGTCTGTCTTGCCCTGAATTTTCGTCTAACCCCGCCTGAACTTAAATTTATTTTGGACAATTCTGAAACCGATATGGTGATTGTTGATATTCCCTTTGCGGGTCTCGCAGACGCTTTAAAACCAACGACAAAAGTCAAGCATTGGATTGGCACAAACGGTATGGGCGGCGACAGCGAATATGAAACCGCCTTGTCAAAAGCGACTCCGATTTATGAAATGGTTCCCCAAGACATGGAAGATCAATGTATGTTGATGTATTCAAGCGGGACAACGGGGACACCGAAAGGGGTTATTATCACGCATGGTATGCTAGCCTTTACAGCCGCGGGAGGTTCGGGTCCGGGGCGAAATACGCCAGACGGTATTTCGCTGTCTAATATGCCGCTTTTTCATATTGGCGGGCTGAATGTCACAGCCTTGCCAGCCATGTTTATTGGGGCCACGACGGTGATTATGCGCATGTTTGATCCCGAAGCGACATTAGACGCCATTCATTCAGAAGCGCTTGGCATTACGACATTGTTTATGGTGCCTGCTGCTTACAACGCAATGAAAGCCCACCCGAAATGCCAAGATACGGATTTTTCTCGTATACAAACCGCGCTTTGCGGGGCGGAAACCGTACCAGTATCCCTTGTTAAATATTGGATGAGTCGCGGCGTGATTATCCAAGAAGGGTACGGCATGACAGAAACCGCAGCGGCGGGCTGTATGTTGGATAAAGCCGATATTCCTGATAAAATTGGTTCGGCTGGGAAGGCCCTTATTTATTCCACAATCAAAATTGTGGACGAGACGGGCGCGGAATGTGCGCCCAATGTCTCCGGTGAAATCCTGTTTAAGGGGCCGAGTGTGACACCCGGATATTGGCGTCGTCCTGATGCGAATGCTGAAAGCTTTGTCGACGGTTGGTTTAAATCGGGTGATATTGGCCGCAAGGATGCGGATGGTTTTATTTATATCGAAGACCGGATTAAGGACATGTATATTTCAGGGGGCGAAAATGTTTATCCGGCCGAGATTGAAAATCTGCTTTATCAACTTCCGCAAATTGTCGAAGTTGCGGTAATCGGCGTCCCAGACGAAAAATTCGGTGAAACAGGGTGTGTCTGTGCTGTGATTAAAGCGGGCGAAAGTTTAAGCTTAAAAGACGTAATTGCCCATGTTAGTGAAAGCCTTGCGCGGTATAAACAGCCGCAATATCTACATGTCATGGATGTTCTACCCCGTAATGCTACGGGTAAAGTTTTAAAATTTGAACTTCGGAAAACCGTGCCTGATCTTTTAGGGCTTGTAAAAGTTGACTGATGTTCTGGACGTCTTAGTCGTCGGCGCAGGTTTTGCGGGGATTTGCGCGGGTAAAATGCTCTTGGATAAGGGCATAGAGAATTTTAAGGTTTATGATAAATCAGACGCGATTGGCGGGACATGGCATCATAACACCTACCCTGGTGCGGCGTGTGATGTGGCCTCGCATTTCTATTGCTACTCATTTGAGCCGAACCCGAATTGGAGTGCGGCTTATTCGCCGCAACCCGAAATTCTTGCCTATATAAGGCATTGCGCAAAGAAATACGGAGTCGAGCCAAAGGTCGAACTCGGACGTAAGATTGAGCGTTTTGAATGGGATATAGTCAACGGGCTTTGGACGGCGCATTTTGCAGATGGCACGCGCCAAAAGACACGCATGATTATCAACGGAATGGGCGGGTTACATGTGCCAAAATTTCCTAATGTTGAAGGTTTAGGTGATTTTTCGGGCCCAGCCATGCATTCGGCTCAATGGGATCATACTGTCGACTTTAAAGATAAGACGGTAGCCGTTATCGGGAGTGCCGCAAGTGCCATTCAGATTATTCCTGAATTGGCTAAAATATGCCGTGAAGTCAAAGTTTTTCAACGCACGCCTAACTATGTCACGCCGCGGAATAATAAGACATATTCAGACGCGCAAAAGACCCTTATGGCAAAGTTTCCTATTCTCACTAAACTCAGACGTCTGATGATTTATCTTGAATCAGAATTTATCGTCTACCGCCTGATGGTGCAGGACAAAATTCTGGGCGGCCTTGTCACTAAACAAGTGCATGGTTTGATTAAACAGCATGTGAAGGATCCCAGTAAAGAGGCGCACCTTATCCCGAACTATACGATTGGGTGCAAACGGATTTTAGTCTCGGATGATTTTTATAACACGCTTAGTCAAAGCCATGTTCAACTTATTCCTCAAGCTGTAAACCGTATTACAGAGGACGGGGTCGAATCTGGGGACGGAACTCTGCACAAGGCTGACATTTTAGTTTATGCGACAGGTTTTGATATTGATGCGCATTTGGGCTCTGTCGAATTGATCGGAGCAAAAGGCGTCAGCTTACTCGCAATGGGCAAGGCTGGGCATGCGGCTTATAAAGGGACAACGCACCCGGATTTTCCGAATTATTTTATGGTTACAGGCCCGAATACGGGTGTCGGTTCGACGTCTGTCGTTCATATGATTGAATTACAAGTCGCTTATATCGCGAAATTCCTCGGTACAGTCTTGCAAGGGAAATGTGTCGCGCCAAAACGCCAAGCGTTTGAAGATTTTAATACGAAGCTACAAGAGGATTTATCTCGGTCAGTCTGGGCGTCAGGCTGTGATAGTTGGTATCTGCGCGATGATGGTAAAATCGTGATACTCTATCCGGGAAGCGCGCGTGATTTTGCAAAAGAGCATAAGCGCGTGGATTGGAAACACTACAACGTTGTAGACGTACCTGCTTAGGTGTCCGTAGTGACTATTCCTCGTCCTGAGGCGGCGCGTAAGCGTCGAGACTCGAAGGATGGCAGTTTAAGACTTTAACTAAAGCCCCAAATCTTTCAAACAGGCATCATAATCTTTCAAAATCATGTCACGGCGCACATTAATGGCGTCGCGGGCTTCGCGGTCATTGAAAATATAGAGCCGTTTGGCTTGAATAG
>CALCKU010000054.1 GCA_937965735.1 uncultured Caulobacterales bacterium | reverse complement strand
CTCCGCTGGAGTCTCCTTCGAGACGATTGCGTTGCAATCCCTCAGGATGAGGTTTGGTGTGTTGCGGCAGGTGTTTTCAGGCAGGCTTAAAGGCACGGACATTGAGCCACGTCTTTAGGGTGCGTATACTAAGCGTATAGACACGGAGCCTCATCCTGAGGGCGGCGAAGCCGTGGACTCGAAGGATGGCGGAATAAATTCCAAAAGCATCCGCCAGCTCCAAACCCATCCATTTTGGGGCAAGGTGAAAGCGAAGGTTTAACCCCCCCAAAAAAGGTTTAGTGCCTTAAAAATCTAAAACGCTTGGCGTATCCCAACCGCGTCTGAGGCAGGCGGCAATTACTGTATTGCGCAAGAGGCATGCGATTGTCATGGGGCCGACGCCGCCTGGGACGGGGGTTACACTGCCAGCCGCGCTGAGTACGTCTTGGTAATCGACGTCCCCTACAAGTTTGGTTTTACCTGGGCGATCAGGGTTTTTGACGCGGTTAATACCCACATCAATCAAGCAAGCGCCATCTTTAACCCAATCCGCTTTTACCATTTCTGGCCGCCCCACAGCGGCGACTAAAATATCGGCATTCCGACAGATGGCTTCAATATTTTGGGTGCGCGAGTGGACGATCGTGACCGAGCAGTTTTGTTCAAGGAATAAAAGTGCAGCCGGTTTGCCGACGAGTATAGAGCGCCCGATAATCACGCAATGCTTGCCCGATAAATCCCCAAGGCGGTCTTTGGCCAACATAACACATCCCGTGGGCGTGCAGGGACGCAGACCTGTTTTTCCAAGCGTTAGCCGTCCAGCGGACACTTCCGTTAAACCATCTACATCTTTACTGGGGTCGATCTCGTCAATGACTTTGGCCGAATCTAGCCCGTCAGGCAGAGGTAATTGCACGAGGATTCCGTCCACATCGGGATCAGCATTCAGGGTACGCACAAGTGCGATCAAATCGGTCTGGCTAATCGAGGCTTCGCATTGATGTTCGACGGAACGCATTCCGGTTTCTTTGGTGAACTTAATTTTATTGCGAACATAGACGCGACTCGCCGGGTCTTCCCCGACGAGTACAACAGCGAGTGTTGGCGTATAATCTTGACCAGAGGATAAATCGTCTACAGCCGTTTTGATACGGCCACGTAAGCCTGCCGCATATTCTTTACCGTCAATAACTTTGGAGTCTGTTTTTGATGTCATGTCTTTATCCTCAACGCCTAAAATCAAAGCGTACTTAACAGGTTTCAAGCTGCAAATCCCTATTTCTAACAATTAGATTTTTTAAAGTCAGCGTTAAATTCACGTCCAACGGATTAAGCTTAGTCGATTAAGCTCTGTTGAGGTAAATTCAAATCAGGCACGTTGAAAATGGGTTTAGAAATATGTCGCAGAAATATCAAAAAGATCCGCCATAACGGATTCGGTTGTCGGCCAACGTCCCGCGCCTTTACCGCGAATTCTGTAAACATCTCCGTCTTCAAAATAGAAAATGGCATGGGCTTCTTCGCCTGTGGCTTGTGCGATAAAATTATCAAGCGGTAAATCTTGTAATTCTAGTGATGTTTTAAACCCGCCTTCATTATTTGCACAAATTGCGACACGCTTACGCGCCCCTTTTGGCGGGGCTTTAGGCGAAAAGTTTTCGATCGTGTCACGCGAAATATCGTCTAAGCTTATGGCCTTTCCAAAACCAAGTAATGCGACAAGGCGAATTTTTGCCGCCGCATCCGCGCCGTTCACATCTGATGAAGGATCGGCTTCGGCAAAGCCTTTATCTTGTGCTTCTTTCAAAGCTTCAGCATAGGATTTTCCCGTACTCATGGCGTCGAGCATGTAATTAGTTGTTCCGTTCAAAAGTGCTTCAACGCGTTTAATCCGTCCGCGTTCTCTTGAACACATTTCAAGGACAGGCATGCCGCCGCCAGCCGCGCTTGAAAAAGCCAATATTGCATCATTCGCTTTGGCGAAATCAATCAAGTCTTGCCCGCCCTCAGCAATGGCTTGTTTATTCGCGGAGACAACATGAACGCCTAAGCTCAACATTTTTTTTGTAAAGGACAAAGCGGGTTCAATCGGGCCAGACACATCAATGAAAATATCGGGTTTTGCCGCAATTATTGCTTCAAAATTATCCGTCAACTCATCGGGTAAGTAGCCTTGGTCGATATATTTTGATACGGACCTGACCATGATTTTAACAATTTCAAACCGTGTGGGTTGGGCGGCAATACGACGATAAACACCGCCGCCAACGACACCGGCCCCCATCATGGCGACTTTCAGTTTTTTCGGCGCGAGGGGGAGGCTCAGTGCACCTGTTTTTGAGCCGATGCGGGTAAGCATGGGTAGGCCTGGCGCGCCGACTTCAAATTCCAACGCATTTTCCATGGCAAAGCTTAGGGCTTTCGGGGCAATAAGCACATCCGCGCGGCGCTTGGCGTCTTCCCAAGAAATTTCAGAATAGCGCTTTGGGGCTGGACCGGCTTCGCGTGGGTCATGCTCATAAACGCCGTCAACATCTTTGAGAAGGATTGCGCTGACCCCAAGTTTTTGTGCAACATAAAGCGCAGTGTAATCGGCACCGCCTTGGCCAAGGAGTGATGGACGATCATCTTCGCCGATACCGACAAAGCCAGGCATTACGACAATATCGTGATTTTTTAAATCTTCTTGCAATTGTTGCACATCTAAATCTATCAATTCCGCATCCGTGTGCGGGCCTTTGGCCTGTAGGCCTAAATCTCTCGCTTGGCGGACAAAGGCGGGGGCCCCGACACGCTCTAGGGCTAAGGCGAGTAAAGCGGCAGAACGGCGCTCGCCGAGTTGGATCAATTCCGGTAGGTTTTTGGCTGTGCCTTCGGGGCCAACCCGTAGGGCTTCGGCCATGAGGACATCTGTCTGGTCGCCTTGTGCTGACGTGACCGCGACCACATTTTGACCCATACGGTAACGGCGATAAATCTCACTCGCAGCATTGGTATAATCATCAAGTGATTTTAAAACACTATGGCCAAAATTCAATACAATGACAGGTACGGGCATGGGTTCACCTTATATAAGACCTTGGCTCGTAATCTTGACACGTTAAACTGTCAATATTGCACTGAATTATAATGTTCTTTTACGCGAACTTTATCGGTTTTCTGGCTCTGCGGCAAAAGCCCACCTTGCCTTTCAGCACTTTCTTCGTCATTTGAGGTTTATGTCCAAAGACCGATCCATAGCTGTTGTTCTATCTGTAAACGCCGACACGTCTCCAGACGCGGTAATACAGCCGAGATTAAAATGGCGGGCCTCTAAACGTGGGTTTAAACGTACATGTCCAAAATGTGCCAATGCGCCTTTGTTCAGGGCCTATTTAAAATCAGTTGAACATTGCGCGTCATGCGGAGAGCCGTGGAGCGAGATTCGGGCCGATGACGGGCCTGCTTGGGCGACCATGCTTGTGGTGGGCCATGTTGTGGCTCCGCTTTTCCCTTTTGTGATTTTTGCCGAAGGGATGTCAGATTGGGCTGCGATTTCGATTTTATGTGCCGTTGCGCTTCTTCTTTCGCTGTGGACATTGCCGCGTATGAAAGGGCTTTTTATTGGCTTTATTTGGGCCAGTGGCGCGCTTACGAGTTAAGATAAATTTGGCGTAGTGGCCAACGCTCATGGCAATTTCCATAGTTAACGTCCCGAATAAACTGTGTCCGTAAATTTTGGGCGATAAATATAGCCCTATATTTCTGCTCGAAAGATTTGACCCCGTTATATTTTGTCTCAATTGTATAAAATCGCGCAATTTTAATATATATTTTCACTTCACGAAGCAAAGTAAGCGAGGTTTTACCTTTGAAAACGCCGTAAACGTTTCAACGGGGCGTTTGTCAGCGTGGTTTATAGAGAGGTGTATCGTGTCGTCAAAAGAACACATTCGGAGTTTAAGCGAAGCGGGTCTTTGCTCAAAAAACCGCTATAAGCATGCGCCTCACGGGCCTGACTTCATCATTGACCAAGATTGGAAAAGTTATAGTGCCGCTGAACATGATCGGTGGGACCGATTGTTCGCGCGGCAATTAGAGGTTATTCAAGGGCGCGCTTGCCAAGAGACGCTTCGCGCGATCTCTACTTTGAAACTCTCCGAAGGCGGCATTCCTGATATGGCGGTTTTATCCAGTCGTTTGCGCGAGATTACGGGATGGGAAGTTGTCCCTGTGGCTGAATTGGTGCCCGATGATGTGTTTTTTGACCATTTGGCGAATAAACGATTTCCAGCAGGCGCATTTATTCGCCCTGAAGCGGAGTTAGATTATCTTGAGGAACCCGATATTTTTCATGATATTTTTGGACATATCCCAATGCTCGCAGATCAAAACTTTTCTGATTTTATGCAAGCTTATGGCAAAGGCGGGCAGAGGGCTATGGGGCTCGGGCAGCTTAAAAATCTCGCTCGGCTTTATTGGTACACGGTTGAGTTTGGCCTTGTAAAAGAGGCTGGCGAGATGCGTATCTTTGGGGCCGGTATTTTATCAAGTCCGACAGAAACTATATTCTCGCTCGAAGCGGATAGTCCACACCGCATTGCCTTTGATCTCGAACGTGTAATGAAGACGGATTATATTATTGATGATTTTCAAAAGACATATTTCGTAATTGAAAGTTTTCAAAGCTTGCTTGAGGCTTGCTATTCTGACTTTGACCCCGTTTATAAAGCTGTGAAAGACCAAGCTGATATTGCCCCGCATGAAACCTTGCCAACGGATACCCTATTCAATGCAGGCACATTGACGTATTTTCACAATAAGGCGGCGCATTAAAGACGGATCCAAACTATACGGTGTGTAGGCCGTCTTTAATCGCTTTTGCAAAGCGTGGTGTTTATGATGATTTTACTAAATAATGACGGCGGAGAACGTCACTCTGAGTGGCGCGAAAGCTTAAACGCGGTTTTGCCCGATCATATGATTTATGACTATCCTGATATTCCAGATAGATCCCTCATTGAATATGCCGTGGTTTGGAACCACCCCAAAGGCGATTTGCGGCGTTATCCAAATTTGAAAGCCGTCTTGTCTATGGGCGCGGGTACAGAGCATTTTGACCTCGACCCAACGCCGCCTCTGGCCCCGATTTACCGTATGATTGATCCTGTCATGGCCGAGGATATGGCGCTTTACGCGCTTTATTGGATAATTCATACCCAAAGACATTTTGATGTGTACCGTGCTCAACAGGCCGAACGTATTTGGGATCGATTGCCACAAGTCGAAGCTAAAAATGTTCAGGTTGTAATCTTGGGATTGGGGGCAATCGGGTCTTATATCGCCGAGCGTATCGCACGAAATGGTTATACTGTCAGCGGATGGTCACGTCATACAAAGTCGCTTAATTCTGTGACGAGCTTGACCGGAGAGGCTACGCTTATCAAAGCCTTGGGTCAGGCTGATATTGTCATAAATTGCTTGCCGTTAAATCGGTATACGCGCGGATTTTGGGGCCGTGATAAATTCTCGGCGCTCAAAAACGGTGCGACATTTGTGAATATGGCCAGAGGGCCGCTCGTTGATAATCAAGCTTTAATGCAGAGTTTGGATAATGGCCCACTCGGCTTGGCTGTGCTTGATGTGTTTGATACAGAACCTTTGGAAGATAGGTCTGCCCTTTGGGGGCATCCCAAAATTAAAATCACGCCCCATATGTCGGGCATGACTAATCCCCAATCGGCGGGACGTTTAATCGGATCCTATATCCAAATGATAGAAAATGGTGAAACCCCGCCATACCCATATAAACGCGCGCCATAAAAGGTGTCACGTGTTTTAGTTCCTTTTGTACTGCGCTTGTTTGTATTCGTCTTGTTTGTGCTAACTCTGGAACTCACACGCAATAGAGAGGTTTTGAAGTCTTTTTACCATTGGACTTCGCCTATTTTACGGGCCTTAAGGGCGGTAATTCCCTTTGCTCTGTTTGCCATTTTTTTGAAATCCAGACGGGCGCGTCACTTGGGGGCAGCGGCGTTTTGCCCAGGATGATGTCTGCGGCCTTTTCAGCGACCATGATGGTCGGGGCATTTATATTCCCGTTTGTCAGGGTTGGAAAAATAGACGCATCGACAATGCGTAGACCTTCGAGACCGATAAATCGGCACTCTGGGTCAACAACAGAGTGCGGGTCGTCTTTTGCGCCCATACGGCATGTGCCGCTAGGATGGTAGGCGCTCTCGACATGATCGCGTACCCAAGCGTCAATTTCAGTATCGCTTTGCACGGATTCGCCGGGTTGGATTTCATCGCCGCAGAAAGCTTGCATGGCGGGTTGGGCCATGATTTCGCGGGTGAGGCGAATGGCGTGCCGCCAATCGGCAATGTCGTCGGGGTGCGAAAGATAATTAAATAATATACTCGGCGTAGCATTTATATCGCGCGAAGTAATTGCAACACGGCCTCGGCTTTTGGGTTTGTTGGGGCCGACATGGACTTGGAAACCGTGGCCTTTTATCGACGGAGTGCCGTCATATTTAATCGCCCCCGGCAGGAAATGATATTGAATATCGGGCGATTTTTGTCCTACCTTTGAACGAATAAAGGCGCAGGCTTCGAAATGGTTTGTTGCCCCTAACCCCGTTTTAAACAAGAGCCATTGAACGCCTATGCGGAGCTTACTGATAAGGCCGAGTTTATTATTTAATGTGACGGGCTGTTTGCAATGAAATTGAAAATAGACTTCAAGATGGTCTTGCAGGTTTGCCCCGACATATTCGGATATAAATTTGGGTTCAATATTGGCCTCTTCTAAAACCGCTTTAGGGCCAATTCCTGAACGTTGTAAAATCATGGGCGAGGCGATAGCACCCGCTGAGAGAATGACCGTTTTACGGGCGGTGAAACGATGGGTCTGGCCTTTGCGTTTCACCACTGCGCCTGTCACCCGTACGCCCTCTAATATCAGTGTGTCCACCCATGCGTCTTTAAGCACGGTCAGGTGGGAGCGTTTGAGGGCAGGGCGTAAATATTCGCGCGCGGTCGACGCTCTTATACCGTCCCGAACCGTCATGTGCATGGGGCCAAAGCCTTCTTGGCGGTAGCCATTATAGTCATCCGTTTGGGGATAGCCTGCCTCGACACCCGCTGAAATAAACGCATCATAAAGTGGATTTAACGTCATATTATTGCCGCCCGACACGCCGAGCGGGCCGCTATCGCCGCGATACTCATCCGCCCCGTTCTGCCATGTTTCTGCACGTTTGAAATAAGGCAGGCAATCGGCATAGGCCCAAGCTGTAGCCCCGCTCTCGGCCCATTCATCAAAATCACAAGCATGCCCGCGCACATAGACCATACCGTTGATTGAAGACGAGCCACCAAGGCCTTTCCCGCGCGGACAGGTAATCTTGCGGTTATTGACATGTGGTTCAGAATCAGAATCATAGCCCCAATTAAAGCGCTTCATGGCCATAGGATAAGAGAGCGCGGTGGGCATTTGCACCATAATGTGATGGTCGCTACCCCCTGCTTCGAGCAATAAAACCGAATATGTGCCGCACGCGCTTAAACGGTTGGCAAGGACACAACCCGCTGACCCTGCCCCTATTATAATATAATCATAGTCTCGTTTCATCGAAGGCATCCGTTTTTGAAAGCGGTTTTCTATAGTTCATCATCAGGTATACGTCGCCATGATTCTGATGCCATATATTTTGTTCACATAAAAAATGTTTCATAAATTCATGCCGAGCTTTAGCCCTTAAGATTTCGTCTTGAAAAGACGGGGACGGACTTTAATATCAAATCAAAAGATTAAATTACGAGCCTTAAATGGAAACGGGGAAATTGCAATGAAACCAGAAATCATATTGATCCTCGGGATTTTTGTAGGCTTTATTGTGTTAGAAATTCTTTTCACGAAATTCTTTCATAAAAAAGGACAAGTTAAAGGGGATGGCACGGTTGAGCTGATCGGGTCTTCAATTCTAGTGTTTTTTACCCAGCCGTTTATTATTGCCACAG
>CALCKU010000053.1 GCA_937965735.1 uncultured Caulobacterales bacterium | reverse complement strand
TTTGTGAATGTGCGTTTGTTTCGACCATCAAGGCCTAGGTACCGTGCGCTTTGCGCGGCGGTGTGACTTTGTTGTTGCCATGTCACACCCTCTGCGAGTGTATGAGCGGGGTGTCTAGGCCTGAATATGTGCGATTTGTTTCTATGAAAGTGCGTTTCTTGCAACCATTAAAGCCCAGATGCCGTGCGCTTTGCGCGGCGGTGTGACCTTACACGTGTCGCGGGCGGTGTTAGATTCATGTTTTTTGAATATTGTGTTTTTCGAATTTTTGCCGAATGAGCCACCAAATAATCACTGCTCCGACCATCTTCCCGCCGACGCTCATCACGACATTTGGGATTGTAAACTGCGCGTCTCGAATGAAGCTTGCGCCGTATAAAAAAGCGGTCGTATCTATCGGGGCCGCAATGGCAGAGGAGAGCAAGACACGAGTCGAGAGCGTATATTTTGTCAATGTGAATACGGCGTAATCAATTAGTTCCGAGACTAAAAATGCTATGCCCGAGGCGAGGGCTAATGCGCCGCCCGATGTCACATAGGTTAAAAAAAGTGCCATCGCCATGGCTATTAAAACTTCATGGCCGATTTCGCGTTGAGAGAAATCTCTGATCACGAGGACGAGGCCCGTTACAATTGTTACAGGATTAAATGCCCAAGCCGCTAAGCCAGGCAGTTCGACCATGGGCGCCCATGTGAAGCTCCAATTAATAAACGGTATTAGAATAATATAGACAAGCGTGTATTTTATATGAAACAGGCTCGTTTTTTGAGTTTTTTTATTCAGGTCTGTCATCAAACCTCTATACGCGCGAAAAACAAAAGTGTAACCCTACACTATGTTAGAATACCCCGTTTTATCTCTAATCGTTGCAAAGTCATTGAATAATGTCATTGGCGTAGACGGGGATTTGCCGTGGCGCTTATCGTCGGATTTAAAGTTCTTCAAAAAAACGACATTTGGTAAACCTGTGCTTATGGGGCGGGTTACATGGGAGAGCTTGCCGTTTCCATTACCGGGACGTGAAAACCTCGTTTTAACACGTAATGAAAATTATATTGCCAAAGGGGCAACAGTTTTCACGGATGTAAACGCTATGATTGGGCGGGGGTATGAAATTGCAGGCGAGACGGGCGCGGATGAAATTATGTTAATTGGCGGCGCAAAACTTTATGCAAACTTGATGAAATATTGTGATCGGATGTATATTACAGATGTCGAGACGATGATTGAAGGTGATGCACATTTCCCCGCCATCCTTGCGACAGATTGGAGACTTGTATCCGAAGATAGACCCGCGCAAACTGAAAAAGATGATTTTGGCTATACGATTCGCGTTTATGAGCGTCGAAATCTTTAAAAGCAAACTTATATGCGAATAGAAACACTAACTATTTTTAACAGTGTGTCTTGATAAAGCGGTCAAGAGACGCCAAGTAAACGTTAGCAATTTTGACGGAGTAATTATGTCGGGCAATAAAAGTCCTTGGGGCAATGGTTCAGGTGGAAAGAAACCAAATGGCGGTAAAAGCCCTTGGGGTAATGCGGGTCGACCAGATCGTAACAAACCGCGCGCAGGTGAAACCTCGCAAGACCTAGAAAATGTAATCGAGGGCTTTAAAGCCCGCGTCCGTTCAGGACGTGGGGGCGCGAGCGGCGGGTTCGGCGGCAATGGCGGCGGTGGTAATGGCCCTATGGCAAGATTTGGCCCATTAGGTATCTTTATAGCTATTGGTGTGATTTCCATGGCTCTCTCCATGGTTTATCAAGTCGATCAACAAGAAGAAGCTGTTGTGCTTCGGTTTGGTAAATATGAACGAACATCCCCACCAGGACTAAATTTCAAATTACCAACACCGATTGAAACCATTGAAAAAGAGCAAACACGCGTTGTCAAAAAAACAACTGTGAGCGGAACAAGCGGTTCCAGCCTCATGCTTACGGGTGACGAAAATATTGCTGATATTGATTTCACCGTACTCTGGAGGATTAATGATCTTAAAGATTATATTTTCGAAGTGGATGAGCCAAGTGTCGCTCTAAAAGCCGTGGCAGAAAGTGCCATGCGTGAAATCGTCGGTAAAAGTGAATTAGAGAAAATTATCACAACTGATCGTCTGGGTACAACCATTGCGGTTCGTGATTTGATGCAAGAGACTTTGGACGAGTACAAAGCGGGCATTGAGGTGGTTGAAGTGCAACTGCAAAAAGCGGATGTGCCAGAAGGACGCGTTGTTGAAGCCTTCCGTGATGTTGTCAATGCGGCGCAAGACGCCGAGACGAGTATAAATAAGGCCACGGAATATGAGAATACAGTGGTTCCAAAGGCGCGGGGTGAGGCTGCGCAAATTGTTCAAGATGCCGAAGCTTATAAAGGGCGCGTGGTTGCGGAAGCTCGCGGTGAGGCGGAACGGTTTAATTTGATTTTGAAGGAATATTTAGCGGCTCCGAAAGTGACCCGTCAGCGTATGTATCTGGAAACGATTGAGAAGGTTTATGGGCCAGCCGATAAAATTATTCTCGATAAATCAGCGGGGCAAGGCGTTGTTCCTTATTTGCCATTAGATCAATTGCAGAAGAAGACAGGAAATTAGAGATGAACAAGTCCCCTATTTTAGTCATCCTTATCGGTTTAATTGCGTTCGCCGTATTTCTTTGTACGCACACGGTCAAAGAGTTCGAGCAAGCGCTTGTCTTGGAATTTGGTGAAGCCAAGCGGGTTGAAAATCCGTGGGGCGCAGAGGCCGATGCGGGTTTGAAGTTCAAACTCCCTTACGAAAGAGTGGTGACATTAGATCGCCGTAACTTGGAAGTTGATCTCAAGCCTGTTGAGCTTGTGGCCTCCGATCAAGAACGTCTCGTTGTTGATGCGTTTGTGCGCTACCGGATTATGGACGGTGTCAAATTTTACGAAGCTTTGCAGACCGAGCAGGGCGCGCAATTACAGCTTCAGTCAATTATGGACTCGACTTTGCGGGATGTTTTGGGCCGGGTTGACAGCCCGTCAATCATTGCAGGGCGTCGGTCTCAATTGATGGCTGAGATTCAGCAAGTGTCTAATAATGTTGTTAAAGACAAAGGCTTTGGCATACAGATTATTGATGTGCGGATTAAGCGAGCAGACTTGCCGCGTGAAAACACGGATAATGTCCTTGAGCGTATGGTTACACAAAGAACGCTAGAGGCCCAACGCATTCGGTCCGAGGGTAAAGAACGCGCTCTGGAAATTACATCGACTGCTGATAAAACGGCAACGATCATTAAAGCCGAAGCGCAACAACAAGCCGAAATTATTCGTGGTCAAGGCGATCAAGAACGTAATAATATTTACGCGGCAGCCTATAATAAGGATCCAGAGTTTTTTGCTTTTGCGCGTTCAATGGAAGCATATGAAAAAGGTTTAGGTCAAGGTACGACTTATGTTCTGTCACCTGATAGTGATTTTCTTGGGTATTTAGACAATCAACAAGGGCGGCGATAGGCGGATTTTCGGCTATCGTTTCATAAAGCCCAGATTTTCGCGTTGAGGGTCTTTTATTAGTCTCTTTTATGATATTCTCTTTGTGAAATCCGCTTTGTGAAACCCCTTGTGGGTGATGTCCCTTTCTAGATATAGTGCATGTGATGGGTTTGAATTGATGTTGAATTATGACTCCATTTGAAATTATAGCCGTGGCTATTGGCGGCTGTCTGGCTTTAGAGGGGGCTGGTTGGGCGATCTTTCCTTCGCAAATGCGGCATATGTATCAAGAGATGATGCAGATGAATAATCTTCTTTTGCACCGTGCTGGACTTGTGTCTGTGGCTATCGGGGTGGCTTTAATCACACTTGCAATACGTTAAGATGTTGTTTTGTAACAAAATTTTGACATGACAAAGGTTTAAGCGGTAAAGCTGTTAATCCTTGGTATAAATGATGATATACTAAAACAAAGATGCTGTTTAATTTTGCGGAATTGGCTTTTTATGAAACGTTTTATCCTTTCAACGGCGTCAGTCCTGATCTTGTCTACTTTTGCGATCCCTATAAATTCGGTTGCGATTGCGCACACCGCGCCTGATAGTTTTGCAGAGTTGGCGGAACGGCTTAGCCCTGCGGTTGTCAATATTTCAACGGCGCAAACGATTGAGATTGACGAAGCGCTCCCCACTTTTCCCAAAGGTTCGCCGCTTGAGCGGTTTAACGATTTTTTTGGTGGAGGGAGTGGAAATGGCGGATCGGTTTCTAAATCACTTGGGTCTGGCTTTGTTATCGATAAAGACGGACATATTGTTACAAATAATCACGTAATTGAAGACGCGGACTTAATCGAAGTCACCTTCCCAAATGGGAGCACTTATGAAGCGACCTTGCTTGGGCGCGATCCGTCAACGGATATAGCGCTTTTGAAAATCGAAGGTAAAGATGACTTTCCGTTCGTTACTTTTGCTGGTCCTGATGACGGGCGGGTCGGGGAATGGGTCATGGCGATCGGAAACCCGTTTGGGTATAATGGCTCTGTTTCGCAAGGTATTATATCAGCGCGAAATCGTAATATTGGTAATGGGAGTTATGACGATTTTATCCAAACGGATGTGGCGATTAATAAAGGCAATTCAGGTGGCCCACTTTTTGATATGTCGGGTAATGTGCTTGGCGTAAATACCGCAATTATTTCGCCGACTGGCGGAAGTGTTGGGATTAGTTTTTCAGTACCCGCAGATCTAGCCAAAAGCGTGGTTGAGCAATTGCAGACATATGGTGAAACCCGGCGTGGACGTTTAGGGGTTTCTGTAAACCCTGTGACAGAGGATTTAGCCATAAGCTTAAAGCTGAAATCAACAGACGGTGCGATTGTAACTCGCGTTGAAAAAGATTCTCCTGCCGCAAAAGCAGGGTTAAAACGTAATGATGTTATCACGAAGGTTGGTGGTGTTCGTTTGGAAAATGACCGGCGTCTTTACCGTCTGATTGCAGATGCTGAAATAGGAAAGCCGCTTGAAATTGTTTACACCCGTAAACGAAAGCAAAAGACAACAGAGGCCGTGATTGAGCGCTTGAAAGAAAAAGTCACAAAATCAGAAGAAGATAAGCGTGCGGAAGAGATTGCGAATGCGGATCGTGTCGCAATGGGTGTTTCTGTTGAAGCTCTAACCAAAGAAGTCCGCAAGAAATATAGAATTTCCGATACGATAAAAGGCGTGCGGGTTGTTAATGTGAGTGTACGCAGTGACGCGGCCGGGAAACTTGTGCGGGGTGATATTATTGAGGAAATTGCTTTTGAACCTGTGGAAAATCCCGAAAGTTTTGAAGCAGCAATTAATGTCGCGAAAAAGGCTGGCGAATCTGTGACCGTATTGGTGAACCAACGCGGCAATTATAAATTCTACACTATAACACCGTGAAATTAATTTAAAAATTTTCTTGGGGAAAAGGTAAGTTTTTTGAATTTAAACGGTTTTAGCGGATAACAAATTCGTTTTCCGTGTAACCTTGATAATATAAAGCTGTCGTTAAATCCGTGACTTTAATCGCGCAATCAGCTGATCCTTCGACAACAGGTTTAGCGTAATAAGCGATACCCAGCCCTGCCGCTTCAATCATAGCCAGATCGTTTGCGCCGTCACCGATTGCAATGACATCAGAGTCTGTCCCGATGTCTGTAATATGTCTACGCAAGGCGTCAAGTTTGGCATCACGGCCCAAAATAGGGTGGCTAACCGTTCCCAGTAAGCGTCCCGCTTCAGATTCAAGTATATTGGCATGGTGATCGTCAAACCCTGCCAATGCACATATTTTCTGTGTGAAAAAGGTAAAGCCGCCCGAGACAATCACAGCCTTTGCTCCGTTTTCGCGCATGGTATGAGCTAAGGTTCTGGCGCCTTTATTGAGGGTGATGCATGTCTTGTAACAGTCGTCTAAGGCGCTGATCGGGAGGTTTTTAAGCAGGGCGACACGGGCTTTCAAAGCCTCTTCAAATCCAAGTTCACCGAGCATGGCGCGCAGTGTTATTTCACTTACACTGTCCTTAACGCCTGCAAATTCAGCAAGTTCGTCAATACATTCTTGCCCAATAAGTGTGCTATCCATATCGCAAATTAAAAGCTTTTTCCTACGGTTGATCGAGGGTTGCACGCAAATATCAGCTGAAATATTTTGTTTTGAAAGCGCGCTAGAAATTTCCTTATAGCTTAAATTGGGTGTTTTTGAATAAAACTCCGCCTCAACAGCTTTGCCCGTTGAGAGGACTTTTATTTTGGATGCAGATGGCAATGTGCTGAGCGCAAAATTCCAATTCGATTCTGCTTTTTTTTCAAGGACAATTGTTACTGTGTAAGATAGTGTAGAGGCCATGTCTTTATCTTTAAAAATCATCCAAATAAGAGTCGTAATGACTAAGGCAATTACCCTAAATTCTATAATATCGCTACACGCAAAGCGGTTAAGCGCAAAATTATTCAGTGTAGAATCATGATGCCCGTTCTGTGTATCGCAGGCCCAACCGCAAGCGGCAAGAGTGCATGGGCAATATCTTTAGCCAAAAGATTTGACGGTGAGATTATTAATGCCGATGCCATGCAAGTTTATCGGGATCTGAATATTTTATCTGCGCGTCCAAGTGTGGATGAAATGGCGTCTGCGACTCATCACATGTTTGGTCACGTTGACGGCCAGGTGCGCTATTCGGTCGGGCAATGGCAGAAGGATGTGCAACCGATCATTCTCGGTATTTTGGCGCGCGGTAAATTACCTATCTTTGTTGGCGGAACTGGACTTTATTTCAAAGCTTTAACGCAAGGGCTTGCCAATATTCCAATGCCCGATGCGGACGCCAAGCTTCGCGCGCACAGCTTATTAGAGAGTAAAGGGATCGGCGCATTACGCAACGCCGCAGAACGGCTTGACCCAGTTGCGAGTGCACGGGTCTTGGGTAATGACCCGCAACGGTTATTACGTATTGTCTCTGTTGCTCTGGGTACAGCTATGCCGCTTTCAGATTGGCAGAAAAATACAAGACCCGTTATTCCGAAACAATATTGGATTGGCGTTAAACTTTTGCCTGAAAGGGCAGGGCTATATACGCGAATCAATCAACGATTTGATAGGATGGTCAAACATGGCGGATTAGAAGAGGTTAAAGCCTTGTCTGCGCGTCAATTACCACTCGACCTCCCCGTTATGAAGGCGATTGGTGTGCCGCAGCTTTTGCCATCTCTATCAGGTGAAACGCAATTAGAGACTGCCCTTGATCTAGCAAAGCGAGATACGAGACGGTTTGCCAAGCGACAATTTACGTGGTTACGCGGAAATATGTCGGATTGGGACTGCGTAATGAATGCGCGTGATAAGGACGGCTTTACGGCCAAGCTAGAAGAGGTGCTTTTTGCGCGTAACTGTCTGTAATGTCACTTTTGCGTCGACGTAAATATGTATAGTAACAGGAAATGTGTCGTGACATGTCTTGGATAAATATAGAGCCATGAAAATTTCTTAGGAAGTCTGTTTTTATCGCCCATAGAAAATGATCGGCATTGCATAATCGTTTTTGAGACCAATTTTTCTAATATGTATTTTAATCAAATTTATGTCTAAGCTGAATCCAAAATTAGAGTCTCCCTTATCGCGTCCTGCGATAAGGCCGATGGTTTGGCTTATTAGCCTTTTCTCTATCGTGATAATTATCTTTTTATTCGGCCGATATTTTTTTGATATTGATGAGGTTCGTCTTCTGGCGTGGTTCCAAGGGGTGCGCGGTACAATTTGGGCTTTACCCGTGACGATTATAACCTTTACCGTTTTAGCTTTCTTTGGCGTACCGCAATGGGCTTTGATTACTGGGAGTGTGATTGCATTTGGCCCCGTGCTCGGGGCGAGTTACGCTTGGTGTGCAACGCTCATCTCAGCCAGTTTGAATTTCTGGCTGGCACGATATTTAGGCGCGGATCGTTTAGAAAAAGTGCGTAGGCCATTGATTGCAAAAATTGCGGGCTTGGTGCGTAAGAACGGATTTTTTACAAGTTTGACGGTACGTTTGGTCCCGACTGGGCCTTTTATATTAGTGAATATGGCCGCTGGCCTTTCTAATATGTGGTTCCCGGCTTTCTTGGCGGGTACAGCCCTCGGAATTATTCCTAAAATTGCCGCGATAGCTTTGACAGGGCATAGCCTTGTCGAAACGCTAAAAGGCTCAAACGGCATGGTGATTCTAATTCCGTCTGGCTTTGCAGTTTTAGCGATTTTTCTCATGTTTTACGGGAGGGCGCAGCTTTTAAAACGCCTGTCAGGAGAATCTGAGTAAACTTTGAAAAAACTGAATAGATTCTCTGCTTTAGGCTATTGATATACGCGCCTTAACATGCTCATAACGGCTAACGGAGTGCGCTTAAAGAATCTTTGTTTACATTATATTTAAAAAAGTCTTGTAAGGGTCTCGTTTTAATAATTTATTGTCCATAAGGCTTAGACCGTATGTTTGGTTATTTCTCATCCGATATTGCAATTGACTTAGGCACTGCGAATACGCTTGTCTATGTCAAAGGGAAAGATGTTGTCTTAAACGAACCTTCTGTTGTTGCCTATTCCGTTAAAAATGGTCGTAAGGAAGTACACGCAGTCGGGGCCGAAGCGAGTTTAATGCTCGGGCGTACACCAGGGAATATCGAAGCCATTCGGCCTATGAAAGACGGCGTTATCGCTGACTTTGACGTTGCCGAAGAAATGATTTCTTATTTCATCAAAAAAGTTCACAACCGCTCACGATTTATTCAGCCTAAGCCTAAAGTGGTCATATGTGTGCCGTCGGGTGCAACGGCTGTGGAAAGACGCGCGATTCACCAAAGTGCGTTGCAAGCGGGTGCAAAGCGGGTTTATTTGATTGAAGAACCCATG
>CALCKU010000052.1 GCA_937965735.1 uncultured Caulobacterales bacterium | reverse complement strand
GTATCACAGCTGTACGCCGCCTGCGTCTCTCTTCCCATATTCACAATGTCAAACAGCGTTTCGGATCGAATATCTTTCCAAAACAAAGGGCCTCCGGGGAGGCCCGCCCCGTCACAACTAAGTTTGTTGCGGCGAGGAGCGCTATATAGGCACACGATTTTTAAGAAGCAACACCTTTTTTTCGTTTTTTTTTGAAATTAAACAATAATCGTTTAAAAACAATATCTTAGAAAAACACAAGTCTACGTTTACTTCTGAATGCTGAGTCAAATTGATTTATCCGAACGATTTTCGAGCAATTCAACATGTTTGCAAGACTGTTACTTATCATATTCGCTTTAAATATGCAAGATAGGCCTTTCAGACGCCAGAAAAACGACTTGGATATGCGAGAATATGCCGTGAATATATAAGAAAGCGCCTAATTTAGCTTCTGAGTTTACTTCTGGGTTTGCCAATAAATGACATTAGAGTTTTTCGAGCGCTTCAATAGCGTCAATACCCGCTTTGGGTTTCGATCTATACAAGGCCTCGCAATTAGGGTCTTTCGGTTTTAACCGAGTCCGAGAAGCTTAGCATTCAAACATGTTGAGACATTAAATTCCAAAACTTCAAGGTTTCAAGGCTTCAAGGTTTCTGGCACACAGTCATGCTAATAATCGCGCGTCGTAAGGATATTGCGTGAGGTTTTCATATCCTGTCTCTGTCACAAGCACTTGGTTTTCCAGCTTAACCCCGTCGCGCCCCCCAACCTTACCCGCATAAACCTCAACGCTGAACACCATGCCGGGCTCTAAGTGATAATCAAAAGCGCCTTCTACATAATCCTCGGGATAATAGATGGACGGAAACTCGTCACACATGCCTGTACCGTGCATTTTCACACAATAACGTTGCGCTTTATAGGCCTCGGGAAGCTGATGACCTTTATAGCTTAAATCGCGAAAAGAAGTACCGGGCTTCATAAGCGTCATATTTTGACAGATATGCTCATGGGCAACTTTAAAGATTTCTTTTTGCTCGGCACTGGCCACTTCGCCGACAAGCCAAGTTCGCGACATATCACAACAATAGCCATAAAGCCCGATCATATCCGTATCAAAACCAAACAAGTCACCCGCTTCGAGACAACGCGTGCCGGCTTCTTGCATCCACGGGTTTGTACGCGGACCAGATGCGGCGAGACGGGTTTCAATCCATTCGCCGCCGCGTGCGATATTTCCGCTATGAAGAACGGACCATAATTCGACCTCTGCTAAACCCGGGCGTAAAGCCGCGTGCATTTCCGCAACCGCCGATTCGCATGCGCTGACAGCACATCGCATGGCTTTGATTTCTTCCACACCTTTCACCAAGCGCGCATGTTCCATAAGGCCTTGCCCCGGCAACACTTTGATTTGGGCATTTTGCAGAGCATTCGCAGTCGCGACATCCGTCGTGTCAATGGCAATGCGGTTATCGCACCCATGCGCTTGCATTAGCGCCGCCACTTCGGCAACAAACTGATCCGCTTGTTCAGTCTCTTTATCGCCATAGGCAAAATAAAGAGCCGCCGCCCCGTTTCGCCGTTCATCAATATTTTCAAGATGGTCTGTTAAATGTTCACAACGCACAAAATCCCATAAAACAACATAACCGTCCGCAGAAACAAAGGCGGCGCGCGATAAATTTCTGGACGTCCAGACCTGCATATTATGCGACCCGGTCGCGTAGCGAATATTAATCGGGTCAAACAACAGAATACCGCCAAGGCCACGGGCGTTTAATTGTTCGGTAACGCGCCCTAATGTGTAGCGATACATTTTGGGTAAGTCGGGCACACTCAAACCTTGGGCTGTCAGCTCTTTAATCGCCTTAGCGGTCGGCCCTGTTTCTGGCCGTTTACGGGCCACAGAATGGTTTCCAATTTTACGCACTTTTATCATCGTCATGGCTCTAGCTATAGGCATTTCCCAAACACGCGACAAGTCAGCAATTTTCAAACGCCTTATTTAAAACGCTCGCGTCTAAAAATATTAAACTAAAAAATCAGATCAAAGACTCGGATCCAAAGCCAAACCCTAATGCCGCAAAAGTCGCTAAAAAACTATACAGAAATAAGACCGCTTGCGAGGGCCTTATGCGGCTGTTAGAGAACGCCTGATTAAATTAAGAGCGTTCATTCAATAGGTTTACGAGGTTTGCGATGAAAATTAACGGTAACGAGATTCGCCAAGGCAATATTATCAAACACCAAGATACTTTATGGGTCGCGGTCAAATGTAATGCCGTTAAACCCGGTAAAGGCGGCGCATTCAATCAAGTCGAGTTAAAAAACCTCCTTGACGGGCGTAAGCTTAATGAGCGGTTTCGGGCAGCAGAGACTGTCGAGCGTGTACGGCTAGATCAAAAAACCCATAGCTTTCTATATGAGGACGGGGCCTTTTTAGTCTTTATGAACGCCGAGACTTATGAACAAATCAATATTGAGAAAGATTTCGTTGGTGACCGGGCAAAATACCTAACCGATGGCATGGAGGTCGAGCTTGAATTTTATGAAGACCGCCCAATTTCAGTCGCCCTACCTGACACAGTGATTTTAGAAGTCACGGAAACCGAACCTGTTGTCAAAGGCCAGACAGCGGCCAATAGTTATAAACCCGCGACCCTGTCCAATGGTATGCGAACCACAATCCCGCCCTTCATTGATGCAGGCGAGCGCTTGATTATTAACACAGAAGACGGGTCTTATAATAAACGAGCCGATTAAATGCGGAACCCGAGCCGCATGAGACGCCTGAGCCGCCTGAGCCGCCTTGTTTTTTTTCGGCTTTAGTCATTGGCTCCAAGATCAAATAGTGTGCGCTTTTCGCCTCGTGACGCCCACATCCATACCACGGGCACATCCGCCGCCTTACGCACTTTATTTCGCGATATAGAATATTTTTTGTGAAACCTGTTGTTCTTGGCCCTCTAATTGAATAGGGGACATTTAAACACGCACAAATATAGTTTTTACAGATATAGATGTTATTCGCAGGGCTGTCTTAGTCCCACAGCATTTAACCCTCTATGTTCATATGGAAAAATAATGGCTAATCTTTCTCCCCTTATGACAATCATGCAATTTGCGGCGCGCAAGGCGTCTCGTGGACTTTTGCGCGATTTTGGCGAAGTCGAGCATTTGCAAATCTCGCGCAAAGGCCCTGCTGATTTTGTGTCCAAAGCCGATAAGAAATCCGAAGACGTGATTGTCGAAAACCTAAAACGGGATCGGCCTGGCTATGGTTTCCTATTGGAAGAAGGCGGAGAAATAAAAGGAACGGATAAAACGCACCGCTTTATTATTGACCCGCTTGACGGGACAACGAACTTTTTGCACGGCATACCGCATTTCGCGATCTCGATTGCACTCGAGCGGACCCTAGAAGACAAAAAAGAAATCGTTGCGGGACTGGTCTATAACCCCATAACAGATGAAATGTTTTTTGCCGAAAGCGGTAAAGGGGCGTTCATCAATGACGGCACGCGCGGGGGAGCGGACCGACGTCTACGCCCATCCGCCCGTGATATTTTCACAGATTCCCTCTTTGCGACTGGCATTCCATTCCTTGGCAAGACAGGTCACACAAAATTCCTAAAAGAGCTCCACCAAGTTATGGGGGCCTGTTCTGGTGTTCGCCGTAACGGCTCGGCGGCTTTAGACCTCGTATGGACAGCGGCGGGGCGCTTTGACGGCTATTGGGAACGCGACTTAAAACTCTGGGACATCGCCGCAGGCGTCATCATCGCGCGCGAAGCAGGATTACATGTTGAGAGCCTGTCAGGCGGGGACGTTTTGGACACGTGTGACGTGATTTGCACGAATGAGAGGCTGATGGAACCATTGCGGCAAAGAGTGGGTTAGAGACGAAACCTACGAATTTCGACCTATTGATTATCAATCCCAATCGCGCGCCGTATGTCGACCTCTATTGTGTCGCCAAATCTTTTGCGGAGCAATGCGAGATCATTGATACAGATCAATTTAAATCGTTTGGGCCAGAGCCTAATCAATGCAAGATTGGTCTTTAAGATAAATTTTGGCACACGCTGACAATATGTGGATGAGAAGTTTTGATAACAGGGCTTTGTCACCTCAACCGCCTGCCCCGCTTTGATAAGCGCATGCACAAATAAGCCTTGGACGAGATATTGATCGCTGGCGCGAAAGCGCGCAGTTGAATTGAGTTTAAAAACCTCGGGTCGTTCTTCAAAGACATGTTTCAATGTACTCACCCGCATGGGAATGGCGACATGGGCGGGGGAGAAGCTACGCCCTTCAAACCCCATAACCTCAGCCGCATTGACCTTGGCGGCACGATGAATGCTTTTCACAAAACCCTTGCGCCTCCCTTTGGTCAAGCCAATCCATTTGCCATAAATGACCGTTTTGGCGCTCTCTTTATTGTTGCCCTCTATTGGGAAAAAGTCTGCTGGGGTGGCTTTCGTGCTTAAAAACATATCATCATTAAAATAGATAAACCGTTCGGCAAGACCGGGAATGCGCCACAACACGCTCTCTATCGCCATAGAATTAAATGTTGGGAGGCAATCTTTAAGTCCTGCAAAGATGATCGTGTGATCGATGATTTCAACCTTATCACGCAACGCTTTAGGCAGAGCCTCAAGACCGGTTGGTGTCTGTTGATCGGTCACGATATATATACGCCGTAACCAAGGCGCATGCACCCCTAAGGATCGCAGGCAGATGTCAAGCTCATTGGAATAGGCCCAGCGACGATCAGCATTGACCTCACGCTCCAGCAAAGCGTCGCCGTCAAATGTACCCGCAGCGTGTGTCTCATTTTCAACCTTTACCATAGGCTTTTTATTATGCGGGTCTCTTTTTTGAACCTCTTTTATATCAGCCATGTCCTGACCAGACACTTGCTGATATTTCTGGTAATATTTTTGTCGCGTCTGGATATGGGCGGGGTCAGTTCCGTCCACCCAACAAATTACCGCGTCGATCGGTGCATCTTCATTCATCTTATTGCCTCCTCCCCGTATTTTTATAGCTCATAGCCCGTGTTTTTATTGGGCAAAAGCCAAAAACTATTGACGAAGCCCACTTTACGCATTTATACGCGCGGCTTGAGCGGGGGACCGTATAAAGTAATCCCGTGACCAGAGCCGAGGGTCTTTCGGCAGGAGAGCAAAATGAAAAAAGACATACATCCAGATTACCATATGATTACCGTACAAATGGTCGACGGGACTGAGTACCAAACCCGGTCAACATACGGTAAAGAAGGCGACCGCCTTGTCCTTGATATTGATAGTAAAACACATCCCGCTTGGACAGGCGGTGAAGGTAAATTGATGGACCGAGGCGGCCGCGTCTCTCGCTTCAAAGACAAATTCAAAGGTTTCGTCTAAACCGAACCTTTTGCGTGTTCCGTTTAAACCGGCTTTAATTGGAACACGCCCAATAAAAATGGCCCCTTTAAGGGGCCATTTTTATTGGAATATCAGAGTGTTAGACTTAAACGCCAATTTTACCAAAGGCCGCTTCAAGACGATTGATTTGATCGGCTACAGTATTTCCACTTTGTGCTGAAATCGTACCGTAAAGCGAGCGGTCTAGACGCGCAATACGCTCATAAAGTGATTCAGACCGCGCCAGTAAATCCAGTAAAATCGCAGGCAATTCATTTGCGGATTCAGCCAGTTCAGCGAATGACAGACCATTTTTAGGCCGAAATTCAGGGACAAGGCGATATTTATCATTTCGAGCTTCTGAAATCGTCATTTCAGATTCTTTTAAAGCGCGTTGCACCAGCAACCAACTCGCGACCTGCATCAAACGCGTTGTAAGCCGCATGCTCTGGGAGGCATAAGTCAAAGCTTCTGTGCGTTGCAGTTTTTTACTTTCATAACGCCCTGGCCCATCAAGATAAGCGGCGGTTTCTTCGACCAACTCCATACCTTCCCGAAAGGTTTTAGAAAACAATTCAGACTGCGTAAACTCAAGAAGCCGACTTTCGGCTTGCGGTGTCAATGTGTCTATGTCCATTTTTCTAGCTACTTTAGTATCGCCCATTTTTAATCTCCAGAACTCCGCTTGGCCAGCCGAATCAATTTAGTGTGTCATATGAACGGACTGATGCAAAGCCTAGGCCATGAGCCTCCTAAGACTTAAAAATATTATGGGCGGCCGATAAATCTCTTTCTTTTTTGACGATTTCAGCCTCAATACGCTGAGTTTCCGTGGCTAAAACCGCCAAACGCGCTTTTAATTGCAGAACGGAAACACCGTAAAGGTCTTCGCCGATTTCAAATTTCGCTTTATCGGTGTCTTTGATACTGTCCATATTATTATACGCTTATGTTGGGGTTCGATCGTGAATAGGCACTTTCTAGCCTAGATTTACAGCTTGAAACAAGCATGCCACTTGTCAAACACTGACATTTTCTCTATAGTAATATGGATTACAAGGTTCTTAATTCAAAAAATTTTGTAATTTGACCCAGCTTAGCTGGGTTTTTTTAATGCTTAATTTTTGAACATAAAAATAATTGAATAATATTAGGCATCAGCAAAGAGAGTATGACATGACACAAATTCTTATGCCAAAAGCAACAGCGGTCTGGTTAATTGAAAATACTGCGCTAACCTTCAAACAAATTTCAGAGTTTTGCAGCCTTCATATTATCGAAATTGAAGGCATAGCTGACGGCGATGTGGCAGCTGGCATTCGCGGCGCCGATCCCATTTCAAATGGACAGCTATTGCGTGAAGAAATTGAAAAAGGCGAAAAGGATTCCAGCTACGCCCTGAAAGCCATTGTCTTTGACCACGCGCCTGTTGGGCCCAAAAAGGGTAAAAAGCGCAAGGGCCCACGCTATACACCGCTTTCGCGACGCCAAGATCGTCCAGACGCAATTGCTTGGATGGTACGCAATCACCCTGAAATAACAGATGCGCAAATTTCTAAACTTATCGGCACAACAAAGCCAACAATTAACGCAATTAGAGAACGCACACACTGGAAAATGAGCACGATCAATCCTACAGATCCAGTTTCACTGGGCCTATGTTCACAAATTGATCTTGATGCACTTGTCCGAAAAGCGGCTGATAAAAAAGCCAAATCGGATGCTAAACTCGGCATTGACCCCGCGGATACGATCAAGCCCGTTGAGGATGAGCCCGTTGAATATGCTCCGAAAACTGAACATACGTTAGAGAGCCTCTTTAAACCCTCAACACAATAAATCGTTCCGCGCTTTAAAGCCTGAACACCCCAAGCAAAAGCCCGCCAAATTGGCGGGCTTTTTATATTTTAAGTGTTTGCGTGAGCTCTACCCTTACGGCTCTTGAGACATTGGCAGGGGCATGGTGTAATTCAGCGCAAGACGCCCGCCGTCTACATAAATTGTTTCACCGGTCACATAGCTTGCATCCTCAGAGGCTAAAAAAGCGGCAACGCTGGCCACTTCATCAGCCTGTGCGACCCGTCCAAGCGGCGTTCGGGCCTTAATTCTATTCATCGCCTCTGATTCGCCGACGACATGACCTAACATGGCCGTTTTAACACTGCCCGGGCCAATGGCATTCACACGAATGCCAAAAGGTGCCAATTCTAAGGCTAACGCTTTGGTCATTTGCTTTAACCCCCCTTTTGAAATGGAATAAGCCAAATAATCAGGCAGAGCGACGGTGTCATTAACCGAAGACATATTGATGATGGAGTAAGGACGATCCGCTAGCCGTGAACGATCTTCGCGCTGTTCGATCTCTTCAACCATGTTCTGAATAACCGCTTTGGAGACTAAAAAAGCCCCGCGTAGATTAACCGATAACACTCTGTCAAAATCTTCGGCAGAGAGATCAAGCGCGCCGCCTTTAATGGCAATCCCCGCATTATTGATCAAAACATCAATATGACCAAACACGTTTTGTGTTTCGGCAACAAGGTTGTGAACGTCGAGTGTTTTAGAAACGTCACACGGTACAAATATGGCCCGCTTTTCGTCAACACCTAAATCTGATAAGGCCTGCGCACCAGCAGCTTCGTCCAAATCGCCCATGACAACTTTATAACCGTCTTCAAGAAAGCGGCGGACACAGGCCAGCCCAATTCCGTTCGCCGCGCCCGTAATAATTACAACCCGATCTGACATATCAAAACTCTTTTACAATGTATTTACAGGTATAATGTGTTTACAGGTATAATGTGTTTACGGAAATAATTATTGAACCGCCATGAAGGGCGTACAAAACAGGGGGTAAAGCGTTTGAAAATTTACATAGACGCTTTTTACACTGCGTGTTGCGCTAAGTGTTATGCTGAGCCGCGAAATTCAATAATCTGCTCTTTGAGATAGAGTTTTTGTTTTTTCAAATCTTGGAGTCGGGTCATATCAGGCACGGGATTTTTCATTTCGTTTTTTATCTTCTTATCCAATATGGAATGCTTGCTTTCTAATTCTTGGATATGTGCTGATACGGCCATAAGCGACTCCTTTTGTTAAAACGGGAACTTACCCTAATTTTTAATTATCATATTACTTTGGCTCTGTCACCGCAGACTCATCAAACATGTTTAAGAAAAATTATGATGTGAAAAGGCGTTATAAACCCGCTCTTAAGCTATTTGCCCTAGTGCATTCATATGGATGAAACCACACATATACAGGATTCAAGTGACGCAGATGACCCCGCTGCTATGGCGGAAATGCTAGCCGCTTATAAGTTAGAGCATCGGCGTATTGATGCCGAGATTAAAGCCTTATCAGAAACGGGAGCCGTTGACGTTCTAAAGATAAGACGCATGAAAAAGATCAAGCTATCGATCAAAGATCAAATAACTTATTTGGAAAATATTTTAACGCCGGATATTATTGCCTGAATATATTTAAGCGGTGGGTTCAACGGTCTTTCATCAGTCCGTATACGCTGACAGCCTTTAAAACCGTATTTGTATTCCTGTAAAATACCGCAAAATATTGGCGCATTTTTTCTAAATGAGTGTCTAAAATCCAGCAATCGAATTGAAATCGATATTCTCTTTCAACTGACGTTTCGCCGCATACATAGCACGGTCTGCGCGCGCGAGTATTTGCTTAGCGGTTTGCTCACTATCGCAAGACGCTAATCCCCAAGAAGCTGTGACATTGACCGTTCCCGATTTACATGGGACTTCTAATCCTGAAATTTCCGCAGCAAGGCTGGCAGCCTTTGCCCGCGCGATTTCAATGTCTGTTTTAAATAAAAGAACCCCAAACTCGTCACCGCCAAGACGGGCAACCATGTCACAATGACGAATACCCGAACATAGGATCTGCCCCACTTTAACTAAGAGCTCATCGCCGACACCGTGTCCATAACGATCATTTATGGATTTAAACCCGTTGAGATCAAAAAATAAAACGGTTGAGTGAATGTCATACCGGGCATTGACCGCTTGCGCTCTGCTAAGCTCACGCATGAAAGCCCTGTGATTAAAGACATCAACAAGCGGGTCTGTGTCAGCTGACTTTTCGAGCTCGACAAGACGGATTCGCAAACGCGCGACCTCCTCCCGCAAGAGAAGGTTTTCAGCTTCAGCATTTGAAACATGCAAAGGATACACTTCAGCAGGTTTGGATTGAAGCGCAGTTGCAACCCTAGATATTGACATTTATCCTCACAAAACCCTTATTTTATTTACCCATATCGCAATCCCGTTAAGATTTCCCTTCCAGAATGTTAGGGTTTATGAACCTCATTAACAAAATGAAAGGCCATGAAAAGTCGTGAAAACCACCAAATTAAAAGAAAAAAGCCGCAAATAGGCTTTAACACAGGCCTGTTAATAGTTTTGGCCTTTAAATCGCGGGATAATCGATATTTTAATTTGACCGATTGCAATTCAAAGCTAATGTATCTCGCTTTCTAATCCTTAAAATGGATTAAATCGTCAAAGGGAAGCCAGAG
>CALCKU010000051.1 GCA_937965735.1 uncultured Caulobacterales bacterium | reverse complement strand
TTCACAGATGTGATCGGTTGGCTGTATGCGAGAGGTCCAAAGCCTTCGATTGGATTTCGCATAAATTTCCACATGGCGTAAAAGAAATTTTCCGTCCCTTTTAACGGCTGGGCATGTGGGGGATAGAAAAAACTTTTGGATTGAACGGCCAATATGACGCCTCTTAATTTAAACTCTAAGCCTATATATATGAGCATAGCCGATTAAATTTGATGTTTGTGTATAAACTTCTGAAAATTTTAACAAAACTCCCATCAGTATCAGAAACGGCTATTGACGATACCAATAGGTGATTTAGGATAATAATATGAGCCAAGACCTAATGAATTACGAGCATATGACGCAACTGGCTTTGCGTGGTGTTGTGAGAGACGCTATTCGACGGGTGATTCGCGAAGACGGCTTACCGGGCGCCCATCATTTTTACATCACGTTTTTAACACGCTTTCCAGACATAGAAATTGATGAAAGCCTTGCTAAAAAATATCCAGAAGAGATCACGATCGTCCTAGAGCATCAATTTTGGGATCTATCCGCCAATGCAGAAGACTTTGAGGTGACTTTGAAATTCGGCGGTATTCCGAAATATTTAAAAGTACCCTATAATGCCGTAACGCGTTTCCACGACCCGAGTGTTGGATTTGCATTACAATTTGAGCCGCCCAAAGCTATGGAAGCTGAGACAGCTACACTGACACAACTGGTTCCAGAAGCCAAACCGTCAGGTTCTAAATCCCCTCTATCAAAACCAAATGACGCAAAAAAAGGCGCTGGCGCGAAACCGAGCAAAAAAGCCACCGCAAAGTCAGCGGATGAAAACTTGGATTCAAAGCCGACACCTGACGACGACCCTTCGACCCAACAAGATACAGAAAAAGTTGTGAGCTTAGATAGTTTCCGCAAAAAATAGCGTAGATTATTGTCTTTAAACAGAGTGATATATTTAAAGAAAGGGATACGCATTCAATAAGAACGGCGTATTCAAAAACCAGTATCTTATGCGGGTTTTCGCTGCCGCTCTAAATTACACACCTTCTTAGGTACGACCTCTTTACATCTGACTTCACGACTTTAAAACCTTAGCAATGTATTGGATTGACGGCGAGTAAATAAACATCATTCCCTCGTCTCAATTCAAAAACACCAGAAAACAATCAGAATATCAGAGGACAGGATGACAAAAACCAGAACCGAAACCGATAGCTTTGGCCCCCTCAAAGTCCCGTCTGATAAATATTACGGCGCGCAAACCGCGCGGAGCCTGATTAACTTCCCCATCGGCATTGAAATTATGCCGCCCTCGATCATTCGGGCACTTGGTATTATTAAGCGCTCAGCGGCACTCGCCAATCAATCCCTTGATAATCTGGACGACACAACAACAAAAGCCATAGTCGAAGCCGCGAGCGAGGTTGCCGAAGGCAAATTAAACGACCATTTCCCGCTATCTGTCTGGCAAACAGGATCAGGCACACAATCGAATATGAACACGAATGAAGTTGTCTCTAACCGTGCCATTGAAATCCTTGGCGGCGAAATTGGGTCAAAAGACCCTGTTCACCCTAATGATCATGTCAACCGCAGCCAAAGCTCGAACGACACTTACCCCACAGCGATGCATATTGCGGCGGCAGAAGAAATTCACCACCGCCTCCTGCCAGCCTTGGCTTATCTCCGCAATGCCCTCAACGATAAAAGCGAAGCGTTTAAAGACATCATCAAAATCGGGCGCACACACACACAAGACGCAACCCCTGTAACGCTTGGCCAAGAGTTTTCAGGTTATGCAGCGCAAATCGGTTACGGAATTTCACGCATAGAAAACGGATTGCTTGAACTCTACCCCCTCGCCCAAGGCGGCACAGCCGTTGGCACAGGTCTTAACGCCAAACCGGGATTTGCGGAAAAATTTGCTGAAGAAGTGGCAAATTATACGCGCCTACCCTTTGTCACCGCGCCGAATAAGTTTGAAGCGCTCGCCGCCCATGACGCCTTTGTCTCCGCCCACGGCGCGATTAACACGGTCGCGGTTAGCCTATTTAAAATCGCCAATGACATTCGGTTCCTCGGCTCTGGCCCGCGCTCTGGCCTCGGCGAAATCTCACTGCCAGAAAACGAACCTGGCTCTTCGATTATGCCAGGGAAAGTCAACCCGACACAGTGCGAAGCCTTGACGATGGTCTGTACCCAAGTGATTGGCAATCACACAACAATTTCTATGGCAGGCTCCCAAGGCCATTTCGAACTCAATGTCTATAAACCCGTCATGGCCTATAACATGATGCAATCCATTCAGATTTTATCAGACAGTATCATGGCCTTTACCGATAAATGCGTTGTCGGGATTGTCGCCAATGAAGACCGAATATCAGACCTCCTCTCGCGCTCGCTCATGCTTGTGACTGCACTGGCCCCAACGATTGGCTATGACAATGCCACCAAAGTTGCCAAAACAGCCCACAAAAACGGCACGACCCTGCGCGAAGAAGCGGTGAAACTTGGCTTTGTCTCGGAAGAAGAATTTGACAAGGTTGTGCGGCCTGAACTGATGATTAGTCCGCGCTAAACGTGAGCACAGACGATACAGTGATAAGATTTTCTACAGCCAGAAAGGCTGTAAAAAAAGCCCGTAAAGAAAAATTAGCGACTGAAAACCGCGTTAAATTCGGACGCACAAAAGCGCAAAAAACACAAGACAAAAAAACAAATGAAAAAAGCGCAAGCTTTATAGATACACATAAACGTGACATAGATTAGGCGTTGGGCCCGTGCAAAAACGTTCAATCTCTCTCCTTGGTCATAAAACATCTTTAGCACTAGAGCCAGAGTTTTGGGCGGTAATCGACCGTGCGGTTAAGGAAACAGATATGTCTTTTGCGGGGTTTATTGCCCGTCTTGACGCGCAGAGAATCGAAGAAAAATCACTAAAAAACCTCGCCTCATATATTCGAGTCTGGGCGCTTAACCGTGAAACTGAACGCGCGAATAAATTCTAAATTCATACAATAGGTTTACTGTCTGTTTGCCGAGGCGTTTCATTAACAGATTCGTCAAAACAATGATTGCCCGCCTTAATTTCGTCTTCAGCTTTTTTGAAAAACGCATCAAGGTCATCAATAGATTTTATGGACTTAGTCGGCACGTCTTGAGACGAATTATTTTGCGACATTTTATCCTGAGGTTTTTTATCTTTAAGTGTTTCACCCTGAGAGGTTAACGGCTTACCTGTCTCTTCTGTATCCGAAGATTTTATATTGTCTTCTAAAGACGTTTGCGCGCAAGCAGGCGTGACGACAAGCCCCAAACTCAAACTGGAAAAGATCAATAATAAAAGAATTCGTATGTTCATATGACTGATTATACACGGAATTAGTGCAAATTTAAGCCTAAATCGTAATTTTAGTCCATAGCAAGAAAATGCGGCAAGATTATTGTGGGCTTTTACAGAATTCAGGTAAAAGAAACTAATCTGAGCGGTAACGCTGTGTTTTAACCGCTACCGTCTTCAAATCTTGCACATGCGCCAGCGCCGTCATTGACTAAATAAACATCGCCACGATTGCCGTTATTCAAAAATGCATTAATACAATCAAATCCAGACTCTTCGCCATAAATTGCCTCTTTGAGCGGGCCTAAACCCAAAATCAAAGCAATGGCAATGACAGCGGCAATTAAACCGTACTCAATAGAGGTCGCACCAGAAGTCGAGTTTTTGTATTTTTGTATTACCGCATGCATCGATGATGCATAACTCAAAATCACTAACAGACAATAAATTACTGTTATGCCCATTATATGTGATATGATTTAATCAAATTCGCGACCTCTTCAATCTTATGTATTTTTGATATTAGGACTGGGTACATATGCTGATTTCACTATAATTTTCCTTATGCTCCCCCATAGCCAAAGCGCTATGTTTCACATATGTTCCCCCTATGTCGTCTTCACCTGATTCATTCCGTCCCGCCCCGCCACGTCCAAACCCAACAGGGTCTTTATCTGCGCAAGCCATGCCCAAACGCAGGGTGCAGACGGGCCAATATATGGAAGGGCTAAACCCCGAGCAGGCAGAAGCCGTACAAGCAACAGAAGGGCCTGTTTTGGTTTTAGCGGGTGCCGGTACAGGGAAGACGCGCGTTTTGACCTGTCGCCTCGCTCATATTCTGAGCAATAATTTGGCCTATCCGTCGCAAATACTCTCTGTAACCTTTACCAATAAAGCGGCACGTGAAATGCGCGAACGGGTTGGCAGTCTGATTGGGGACGCGGTAGAAGGGCTTCCTTGGCTTGGAACCTTTCATTCAATTGCCGCAAAAATTCTGCGTATTCACTGCGAGCTTTTGGGGCTTAAATCCAGTTTCACTATATTGGACACAGACGATCAATTGCGCCTTCTAAAACAGATCATCAAAGCTGAAGGCATTGACGAGAAACGGTGGACGCCGCGCTATCTCGCAAGCCTGATTGATAGTTGGAAAAACAAAGGGCTCACACCAGATAAAATTACATCACGCGAATCCTATAAATTTGCCGATGGCAAAGGCGGGGCGCTTTACAAGATTTATCAAAACCGTTTGCAGACATTGAATGCGTGTGATTTTGGCGATTTGCTTTTGCACAATCTAACCTTATTTCAGAAACATCCTGACGTATTGGCTAAATATCATGCCAAGTTCAAATATCTCCTTGTGGACGAGTACCAAGATACAAATGTTTGCCAATATTTATGGCTACGTTTGATTGCGCAAGGCTCCAACAATATTTGCGTAGTCGGGGATGATGACCAGTCAATTTACGGTTGGCGGGGCGCCGAAGTGGATAATATTCTACGCTTTGAAAAAGACTTCCCGGGCGCTAAAGTCATTAAACTTGAGCGCAATTACCGCTCAACCCCGCACATACTCGGAGCGGCTTCGGGACTGATCGCTGCGAACCAAGATCGTTTGGGAAAGACTCTTTGGACGGATCTTGACGGCGGCGACAAGGTTACCGTTTCTGGCGTATGGGACGCCCCAGCAGAAGCCCGCATGATCGCCTCTGAGATCGAGAACTGGCGCAGTAAAGGCCGCGCTTATAATGACGTTGCGATCCTTGTACGCGCGTCTCGGCAAATGCGCAGTTTCGAAGAACGCTTCATCCAATTGGGCCTTCCCTACCGCGTTATTGGTGGTCCTCGCTTTTTTGAACGCGCAGAAATCCGTGACGCCCACGCTTATCTTCGCATCTTAAAATCAGACACGGATGACCTCGCCTTTGAGCGCGTTGTCAATGTGCCTAAGCGCGGCATAGGCACAACGACGCTGCAAAAATTACAACAGGCGTCACGGGCAATGAATATGAGCCTAGAGACAGCGACACGGGCGCTTATCAAAACAGATGAAATTCGCGGCAAGGCCCGTTCGGGTTTAAAAGCGTTTATCATGGATGTGGATCGGTGGCGGCGTGAAGCTGAAAATATTCCCCACACAGAAATAGCAGAACGCATTTTAGACGAGTCTGGCTATACGCAAATGTGGCGCGACAGCAAAGACGCAAAATCTGATGGCCGCTTGGAAAACCTCAAAGAACTCATTCAGGCAATGGCAGAATTTGATACGCTAGAAGCCTATATGGAACATGTCAGCCTTGTCCTTGACGTTGAAAGTGGCCCACAAGAAGATGAGGTGAGTTTGATGACCTTGCACTCAGCCAAAGGCCTCGAATTTCCACTTGTTTTTCTTCCCGGTTGGGAAGAAGGCATGTTCCCAAGTCAAAAATCGATGGATGAAAACGGGCTCTCTGGCCTCGAAGAGGAACGCCGCCTTGCCTATGTCGGCATGACCCGCGCGCGCGAACAGGCTAAGATTTATTTTGCCGCAAACCGCCAAGTTTACGGCGCGTGGCAGTCCAGCTTGCCTTCGCGATTTATTGACGAACTTCCTGCCGCTCATGTCGAAGCACAGTCCGAGACAGGCTATTATGACAATGCCCGTTTTGCAGCCGATGTGACCGAAAGTTTTAATTCAAGTTTTACGAATACAGGCGGCAATACGCGTAGCTCTCCCGGTTGGCAAAGATTCCAAGCGAATAAGAATAAAAACTTTGGTCACGCCCCTAAAGAAATTGAAGGTCATGCCATAAAGCGACCCGCAAAAAAGAAGACTTCAAATTTCAACATTGGCGAACGTATTTTCCACCAAAAATTTGGCTATGGTACAGTCAAAATTGCCGATGGCACAAAATTAACGGTCGCCTTTGAAAAAGCAGGCGAAAAGAAAGTTTTGGACGGATTTGTTGAGCGCACATAATGAACGCTATGCCTATAAAAATGAGACATATATTTACATTCGTTTTAACGGCACTTTTCTTTACAGCTTGTGCCTCTACAAACCTGAAAATTTATAGCGTCAACGCTCTCATTTCAGAAGACGAAAACACGGGAAGCTTTATTGGGTTAGAACGGCTTGCAGACTCAATCCCAGGGTCAAATGTAAAGCGCGTTAATATTATTTATTTGCACGGTGTCGGGTGGATTGAAAACCCTGAAGACACACCTCTGGCCAATAATTTCATTACAGGCGTTGCGAATGGGTATGACCTCTTGGTTGACGATAAAGTTGTCAGCAGTGTCTGTGGGCGCGAGAAAGAGAATGAAACCTATGAAAAACAAAACTCTATTTTGATCAAAAGCGCCGTGCCGCTCGCGTTGCAAACAACCTTACCCGGTTCAGAGGTTATCTTAGACGATCTTGTTTGCATGGATAAACAGGTTTTAAGGATTAATGAGACTTTGGAATATGTCTTTTACCGTATTTTTTGGGACGAAATATTTTGGTCTAACCTACAATACCCTCACATTGGACAGGATGACCGCATTAATAATAGTGAGGATGTTGCCAGTCTTCGACGCAAATATAATCGCTTCTTAAAAGACAAATTAATCAATTTTGGCTTTAGTGACGCGGTTATGTATCTCGGCGCTGCGGGACAAGAAATTCGTGACGCCATACGCGGCGCCATGTGTAGCGCCGCACTCGATTCAGCAGGGTTTGATTTTAAAAAACAAGGCCGAACAACCGATCATGTTACGATTTGTAGAACCGCCAATGAAACCAGCACTCTGAGCAACCCTTTTGCCTTTGTGACGGAAAGTCTTGGCAGTAAAATCGCCTATGACATAATGCGCGAGACCATGACAGACCAAAAAGAGACCATCCATGACGAGATGATAAAAGGCACAGAGCTTTATATGCTTGCCAATCAAATCGCTCTACTCAGCTTAAATGACCTCTCACCAAATGTTCGGTTAGCCCCTGCATTGATTGAAGACAAAGACCGTCCGTCCATTATCGCTTTGTCCGAAGTGAATGACTTTTTGACTTATGAGCTTATCCCGTTTTATTTACAGCTGTTAAATCATTCAAATCGTATTGCAGGCGATACAGCCGATATAACAAATGCAGGTGCACGGCAGACTTTGCGAAATTTACTAGGCTTTAACATTGTAGATATGCGCGTTGAATTTGCCTCGCCCCTCATCCCGATGGTGTCAGGTTTTGTAGATCCACTCTTTGCCCATAACGGCCATTCACGCCAACCCGAGCTGATGCGTTATATTCTCTGCGGGTCGAAACACGGTAAAATAGCGCATAAAGGCTGCATTTCGGCCAAAAGCAAATTCGAAATTCAAAAGAAATAAGGGCAAACCATATGACAGACACTCCGCCATTTGCCCTCTTTATTCGCGG
>CALCKU010000050.1 GCA_937965735.1 uncultured Caulobacterales bacterium | reverse complement strand
CCGAGGTCAAAGCGCTCACACTCCCAATGGAAATCAAGGAAAAGATAAAAATAGAGATCAAGACTTCAACTAAGGTGAAGCCCATATCACGTCCCGCTTGCGCTGAATTTGGCCAACACCGTATCATTGCGTCCCGTATCATTGTGTCCCGTATCATCGCTTTCCAAGCCTAAAAGCTTGGCGGATAATTAAGATTTGCCCATCAGAGCTTTGGGCCACTTTCGCTTCAACTTTGAAAAAATTGGGTCTATCTTGCGCGACGGTTTCAAGACTCCATTCAAATTTACGCCCCTTTAGAACACTCTCGCCTGTAGATTTTCCTAGCGTCAAATCCTCTCGCAAAGACAGCGTTAATTGATTATCCGCAACAATGCCTGCCAGCATTTTTTGTTCGAGTGCAAAAGTGGTTTTCAGGCTTTCCGTTCCAGCATGGGTCAAACCAATGATGGAAACACTAAATATGGCAAGCGCCGCTAAGACCTCGATTAAGGTAAAGCCTCTATCAAAGCCGTGAGGCAGTCTCATGTTTTTCGCCGCATTACAACGCGCCCATCCCCTTTAGAAATAAAAATATAAGCGTTTTTACCCTCACCTTTACTAGCGGAATTCGACATATCCGTCAGGATCAAAGTGAAAGGTTCGGACAAGCCAATGGGTTCAAAAACAATTAGAGGCGCAAGTGTTTCGGGTAAGTTTAAACGGTTTTGCACCAGATTAATTTCAACTTTGGTGTTCTGTTCCCACGGTCTTTCAACCTGTTTCTTCCAACCTTGTGGACTATAGCTATAGAAGGCATAAGCTGTCTGCGTTAGCCCAAAAGCCGTAGACTGCCCCCCCATTAAAGCCGATTCAGAAACTGAATTGATAGATTTTAAGAAGCTTTCGGCTTGCCGTTCAACGGCTGATTTTTGTTCGGGAAAAGTCAAGATTACAGCACTGGACATCAGACCAATAATCACGAGTACAACAAGCATTTCAACCAATGTGAAGCCTGAGGTTAGACGCGGGGTTAGACACGATTTTAAACTGTAGCTAAAGCACGGTGATTTACCCGTCAAACCATTCGGCGCTTTAATCTTGCGCCTATAAATATGACACGCCTGCAAACGCGATAGTGACGTCTTAGACTTTATGTCGCGTAAATTCTTCAATTATGGTTGCCAGCTAACAATATCAGCGGCAAGGCCTTCCCCGCCGGGTTCCCCATCGGCACCATAGGATAATATATCAAATACACCAAATTCGCCAGGATAGCGGTAAATATAAGGGCGATCCCACGGATCATTCGGTAAGTATTTTACATACCCCCCTTTGCGGTAACGCTCATTATTCCCACTACCATTTGGTAACGCTTTGAGCGCCCCTAAACCGACCGCCTCATCAGGATAATCAAGCATGTCTAAACGATACATTTCCGCCGCTTGCTCCAATAAGCGAATATCGCCTTTTGCCTTTTGCACCATCGCCTTGTCTTGACTGGGCAGAACATTGATAACAACAAAAGTTGTCAAAAGACCGATAATCACCATAACGACCATGACTTCGACTAAAGTAAAGCCCAAATCTTTTTGCGTGCCTTTCTGGAGGCCTTTTTGAGACACTGTTTTCTGTATCATATTAAGTCCAAACCAAGAATTTGTATCGAATATTTTCTCTTTAAGGCCCTTACGAATTATATTTATTTTCATAACCGTCTCCTTTTTAAAACGCTAAAGTATTCAAACGCAATATTGGCAGAAAAATTGCGCCAATTATAATTAAAACAACACCACTCAATGCAATGATAATCAAAGGCTCTAGCAAACTTAAAAATATTGTCGTTGAACCATCAAATTCATCTTCCAAATATTCGGCAGATTTTGAAAACATTTTACCAATATCACCACTGGCTTCCCCGCCCGCGACCATTTGTACGACCAAAGGCGGCAAGACATTGGATTGGCGCAAAGCGGCGCTCATAGCACTGCCTTCGCGCACTCTAATCATAGCGTCTTCGACCGCTTGGCGCATGACAACATTTTTTAGCGTAAACTTAGCCGTTCCCATTGCGGTTAAAGCGGGCGTGCCACTTTCCATTAGGCCTGCCATGGTACGCGCAAATCGAGCCGCGTTTAAATCCCGCGAAACACGCCCAATCACAGGGAGCTTTAAAACCTGCCTATGCCAAGCAAGTTTTATTGTGGGTTTCTTTAAGGCTTGGCGCAAAAATAAGATGGCCATCAGTACACCAACCGCCAAAATAATCCCGTAAGCTTTTAACCAAGCTGAAAAACCAATAACAAAACGTGTAAGTCCTGGAAGGTCTTGGTCAAAATTCTCAAATTGTTTAACCACCATTGGCACCACTAAAACCATTAAAAGCGTGACAACGATCAGGGCTACAACACTTAAAACAATGGGGTAAACACTGGCCCCTAAAACCTTGCGTCTTATTTTTTGCGCCGCTTCCAAATCCACTGCTAAACGTTCCATGACAACAGGCAATCGTCCAGAGGTTTCCCCCGAGGCAACCATTGCAACGTAAAGATTTGAAAACGTCTTGGGATGCGCACGAAAGGCCTCTGACAGCTTGGCCCCTTCCAAAACTTGCGCTCTAGCCGACAGTAAGACTTGTCGCAGGGGAGATTTTTCAAATTGCAGAGCCGTTATTTTTAAGGCTTCTTCAACAGGCGTTGCCGCCCCGAGTAAGATCGCGATTTGTCGGGTCGCCTGCGTGCGGTCTTTATGCGAGATTTTACGCTCAAATTGCCAATGACCAGCCTGTTTCGCTTTTGATATTTTTAAATCAATCGGCGTCAGTTTTTGGGTCTTAAGGATATTGCGCGCCTCGCGTGCGCTCATAGCCGTTAGCGTCCCAGAAACCCGTTTTCCGCTTATATCAATCGCGGCATAATCAAAGGCTTCCATGGGGGATTATCCTTCTAAACCTTTTGCTCGACACACGCGCAAGACTTCTTCAACACTCGTTAGACCTGAAACCACATGATCGGCTCCGCTTTGCAATAGAGTTTGTCGGGCTTTAAATGCATGCTGAGTCATATCAATTTCACGCGCTCCGTCATGTATCATGGCACGAAGCGTATCATCCATAACCGCAATTTCGTACAGGCCTAGCCGTCCAATATACCCAATATCGAGGCAAAGATCACACCCCTTTGCAGTGTAAAGAGAATAGGATTTATTCGGCGCGAGACCTAAATCCAAAAGCTCTTGCGATGTAGGCGCATGCGGAATTTTGCAGGTTGGGCACAAGCGGCGCACTAGGCGTTGCGCGACAATGGCTGTAACTGTTGAAGCCAATAAAAACGGCTCCACACCCATATCTCTCAAACGTGTGATCGCCGCAATCGACGAATTCGTATGCACGGTCGAGAGAACTAAATGCCCTGTCAAAGAGGCTTGCACCGCAATTTCTGCGGTTTCAGGGTCACGAATTTCCCCGACCATAACCACATCTGGGTCTTGACGTAAGATTGCGCGAAGCCCTGCCGCAAAGCTCATACCGACACGGTTATTGACTTGTGTTTGACCAATCCCGTCCAGCGCATATTCAACAGGATCTTCAATAGTTAAAATATTTCGCGAGCCGTCATTCAGGTCTGACAGCGCCGCATAAAGCGTTGTCGTCTTACCAGCCCCTGTCGGCCCTGTGACCAAAATGATACCATTGGGTTTCCGCAATGAATCGGCAAAAGCAGCCTGTTCATCTTCGGACATGCCAAGACTTTCAAGGTCAAAACCTGCACTATCTTTTTCCAAGATACGCATAACCAATCTTTCACCATATTGTGACGGCAAGGTCGAAACCCGAACATCAACAGAACGCTCGCCTAAATTCAGTGAAAACCGTCCATCTTGCGGCACACGTTTTTTGGCAATATCGAGCTGTGCCATTACTTTTACACGGCTGACTAAAACAGGCGCGAGGCGCTCTGATAAAGACAACATATCCCGTAATGCCCCGTCTATGCGAAACCGTACCGCAAGGCGCGTTTCGTAAGGTTCAATATGAATGTCAGAGGCTCGCGTGCGTATGGCCTCTTGTAATATCCCGTTAATCAACCGAATAACGGGCGCGTCCTCTTCCCCGCTTAACAGGTCAGATGTACGCGGCAAATTACTGGCTAGCGCACTTAAATCTTCTTGACCGCCCAGGGCTGTTTCCGCTGTTTCAGATAAATCCCCCTCGGCGTAAATTTTTGCTGTAAGGGCTTGAAATTCACGGGCACTCGTTTCGCGAATCGTAGCCGATTGTCCAATAAAACGCCGCGCTTCCAGCAAAGGTTCCAGCGCCGTATCTGATCGTTTCACCAAGACAGGACGATCCTTTTCAACAAGGGCCAACACACCATATTCACGGACGAACCCATAGGATAAAAGGGAAAAGGGTTGCGCGGAAATGTTGACACGATCGTCCGCTAGGCCCATTTCATCATCCGCTTCCACAAGCCTCTTTTCAACAGACATATCGTCTTGCCCGCTCATTTACTCAAGATCATCTTGTTTATAGCCGTCTCGCGCATTAATAATCATATCTAATTTAGACCCAATACGGCCCGATTGGCGAATGTCTTCATCACGTATTTGATTAAGACGATATTGCGTGAGCGGACGCGCATCCTCTGCATTCCGAATAATTTTAGGCCGTAAAAAAACCATCAAATTTGTTCGGTCACGAGACTTCCCGCGCGAACGAAACAGATTCCCAATCACGGGTGCGTCTCCCAAAATCGGGACTTTAGAAGTCTCAAAGCTCTCATCATCCTGAATCAACCCACCCAAGACAATAATTTCTCCGTCATTAGCCAAAACCGTCGTTTCAATCTGGCGTTTATTCGTAATAAAATCGGATGCACTGGATGTGGCAACGCCAGCAATGGAGGACACTTCTTGTTTAATCTCAAGACGGATAACATCGCCTTCACTGATTTGCGGTAAAACATCAAGTTTAATGCCGACCTCTTCGCGTGAAAACGTTCGAAACGGGTTTGCCGTAGCCGCCGTAAGGCCCTCACTAGACGTGATCGGAACTTCTTGCCCGACCAAAAAGCTTGCTGCCACATTATCCAAAGTCGTAACAAAGGGCGTCGATAAGATATTAGAATCTGTATCCGCTTCCACGGCGTTCAGTATAACGGAAAAAAGAGTGTCATTACTGATACCGCCAAAACCAAGTGTTGTTCCGTTTAACCCCAAAAGTGAATTGACCGCCGCTGTTTCTAACCCGTCTGTAGCCGCAGAGGAAAGGCCTAAACTATCCCCTGCGAGCGCGCCCGAAAGGGCAAGAAGATTAGGCGCTTGGCGAGAGAAATTCGTACCAATAAACGGCACTTCATTGCCATTAACCCCGCCAAGCGCAAATTGCACGCCAAGCTCTTTGGCGGCCGTATCAGAGATTTCTACAATAATCGCTTCGACAAGCACTTGTGGACGACGCACATCTAAGCGCCGTATAACCGATTCAAGGTCTGCTTGTGTTTCTGCTGACGCGCTGATGATTATTGTATTACTGCCTGTCTCATAAGCAACTTTAGGCTCCGATTGTCCTTCGCGGGTATAGGCGGGTAACAGATTAACTAAAATTTCGACAATTGACTCGCCGTCGACGAAGCGAAGCGGAATAACACTCACGGCCCCGCGCTGCATTTGCCCGCTGGCATCCATACCCGCCAGCATAGATTTTAATTGCGCAATTTCCGAAGCCTCACCTTCAAGTAAAATAGAATTCGTGGCTGAAACACCGACGACCTTATAATTAGACTGTGGCCCCGCAATAGACTTTAGCGCCGCCTCCGCATCCATTGCGGACAGGTTTTCAAGTTTGACGTTTTCCATGATCCGCCCATTTATATCCATTGCTTCGACAATCGCACGTGCCTTTCGTAGATTCTCAGGAAAATCGGTCACGACAAGGACTTTGCCCCCTTGAGCGGCGGTTAAGCGCCCTTGGGTATGCATAAGGGGTTTAATCACTTTAGCAGCTTCTGAAGATTGGACATGTTGGAGCTTGATTATAATCGTCGCAAATTGACCATTCACCCCAGCCCCAGAAACCAAAGGAGCATCTTGAGCTGCCCCTTGCAATAAGGTGATACGATATTCGCCAGTTGCCGTACGTGTCGTCGTATAGCCGTGGACGCGCATCACATCTTTAAAAACGGAGAACACTTCTGCAGGGCTGAGGCTTTGTTCAGAAGAAATTGTGACCTTGCCTTGAACGCGCGGATCAACGAGGAATGTCTTGCCCGTCACAATCGAAACATCATCAATAAAGGCGCGAATATCGGCCTCTTGCATCGTAATTAAGTGGTCGCTTTCTGCCGCAAAAGCCGAAGAACTGAGGGCCAGACCCGAAGTCAACATAACACCCGATGCAAAAGCAGACAGGATGTAAGGCGCGGTATAAGACGCAAAATATTGAAAAAGTGACGTCTTCATGGGGTTCCTAAATCTATTGTGAGGGCGCGCCCCCCTCTTAATACGCTTAAATTCATAGGCTGCCCCGTAGAGACTTGAGACATTATCAAAGCAAGATTAGGGGCGCCTTGTGTCATATCATTATCACCGATTTTTGTGATAATATCACCGTCCTTTAAACCAAATTCTGATAAGTCAAAACTATCGGAAAGGGCCCTAACCTCAAAGCCTTTAATCTGTCGGCTTTTACCCGATTGC
>CALCKU010000049.1 GCA_937965735.1 uncultured Caulobacterales bacterium | reverse complement strand
CATATAGGCGTGGGTCTGCAGGCCATCTCATGTCAGAATTCGAATTTGACACGCTAAGTCTTCCGAAACTTCTCAGAGTTTTTACGCATAAGGCTTTGAGCTATAGACTCCGGTAATACACGCGCCAAAAGCGCGATAAAGCGGTTTACCAAGCCGGGTATAAAGACGGCTTTATTGCGTTCACAGGCTTCAACCGCTAGTTCTGCACACTCATCAGCATCCATCCACATATAGTCTGGTAAGCGATTCATCGCGTCCCGCGTCCCGTTAACATCATGAAATTCAGAGTAAGTGAAACCGGGGCACAAGGCACTGACATGCACGCCTTGGCTTAGAAGTTCGGAATTTAGGCTCTGTGAAAACTTGATAAGATAGCTTTTAACGGCCGCATAGAGTGTATGCCCTTTAGACCCGGGCAAATGCCCTGCAAGGCTCGCGACATTTATAACGCGGCCAAAGCCTTTATCCCGCATAGGCCCCAAGACGGCATAGGCGAGTTCTGACGGAACCGTTAGCATAAGACGTAAAAACTTATCATGATCGTCCCACGGACTGTCTAAATATCGTCCCGGATGGCCATAGCCTGCATTATTGACCAGACCATCTATATGAAGACCTTTGCTGTTAATCCGTTCCATTAATTCATCCACCGCGCCCATTTCAAAAAGGTCGCAAGGAAAAATATGACTTGTCGTTCCAAATTCTTTTTTAAGTTGTGTGGCCAGTTCGACCATAGGCTCTTCGCGTCTTGCGGTTAGGGCAAGGTTCCAACCCCGCGCAGCATATTCGCGTGCGATCGCAGCCCCAATTCCGGCTGATGCCCCTGTCACCAAACAAACCCGTTTTTCTTGTTCCATTTATTTCCCCTAACATCAGACATTCAAAACATGGAATTACCAAGCGCAATAGCTTATACAGATTGTAAATTCAAACCCGCATCAGACTCTCCCTTTATTACTGGCTATTCTTGAATTACAGTCAATGAATAAGGGAGGTTTCATGCTTGCACCCATTCTAACATTCTGTGTTCTTATTGCACTTCTTAGCATCTTTGTCTTAATCTATAATAGTCTTATCAAACTCCGACAAATGACAGAAAATGGATGGTCAGACATTGACGTTCAACTCAAACGGCGCGCTGAGCTTATTCCACAAATTGTGCAGACCGTAAGGGCCTATGCCAATCATGAAAAAACACTTTTTTCTGAAATTGTTGAAAAACGAAATGCCGCGCTTCAAGCTGGAAATAATGAAAAAGACCGTGCAAAAGCAGAAACAGCTTTGTCGCAACCTGTTAGTCGCCTCCTTGCACTCGCAGAAGACTATCCCGCATTAAAAGCCAATGAAAACTTCTTGGATCTTCAAAATGAATTATCGGACACTGAAAACAAGATAGAAATGGCACGGCGCTTCTATAACGGGGCCGTACGCGAATTGAACACTAAAATTCAATCTATCCCGTCAAATATCATCGCAAGTTTATTCAGTTTTAAAACGCGTGATTATTTTGAAATCGCCATGTCAGATTCAACGAAACCTGTTTTGGATTTTGACGTATGAGAAGATACTCGACCACCCTTTTTGTTTTTGTCACGCTATGGTTCAGCTTCGCAATCAATTTTTCTGCGCATGCCAAAGAAGCCATTACACATTTTGATGTCCAAATAGATGTGCAGAAGAACGGCGACATTCTTGTAACTGAGACCCTTCAAATCCGTGATGCAAAATCGCAATCGCGTCGCGGAATTTTCCGTGACCTTCCTCGAAAATATATATTTGAAAGTGAAACTCGGCCCTACCGCATCACTATGGAAAGCATTCAACGTGACGGCAGAAAAGAAAAATATGAGCGGAGCACTAACGAAAATGCCATAAGATATAGAATTGGTGACCCCGAAATTTATTTGCCAAATGGCATACATAATTACAGCCTTCGATATACTGTCAAAAACCAAGTGCGTTATTTCAATGATAAAGACGAAATTTATTGGAACGCGACTGGAACGTATTGGCCCTATCCCATTGAAAAGGCCAAAGTCACGGTAACCTTTCCCGAAGGTGCAAACCCAATTGCGCAAAGCGCTTATACAGGGCGACAAGGTGATGACGCTCAAAATTACAAAGTTAAGCAAACAAAGCGCGGTTACGTATTTGAAACCACTCAAACATTAGGCAAACGCGAAGGTATTACAGTCGCTGCGGCTATCTCTAAGGGTCTTATTGATCCGCCATCGAACGCGGATAATCGCTTCGTTTGGTGGCTGCGTAATGGCGCCCTAACAATTCTCTCTTTATCTTTGGCGGGCATTACAGGCTTTTATACTTGGGCGTGGCGCCGGGTTGGGCGCGACCCAATCAAAGGCCCTGTCTTTGCACGCTATGAGCCACCCGCAGGATACAGCCCCGCCGCCGTCAGCCATATCTATTACAGAGGGTTTAAAAGTCACAAAGCCTTGATCGCCACCCTGATGAACTTGGGGGTCAAAGGCGCCATACACATAAAATCGACCCAGAAAAAAGTCACAACCCTAACCCGCACCCTCTTAGAAGAGGGGCAATCGCTTTCCAATGACAACGACGCCACGGCATCGGAAATTCAGTTTCTTGCCGACGCTTTTAAAAAGCGCAAAACTATAAATTTAGGAAAAAAATACGACGCAAAATTCACAAAGGCTTATACAGCATTCCGCGATGCCATTTCAAAAGAATACGGCAACGCTTATCA
>CALCKU010000048.1 GCA_937965735.1 uncultured Caulobacterales bacterium | reverse complement strand
GTGTCGTCTCGGCCCCGATGGAGATAAAACGCAAACCACGCGCCGTCTCAACCATATTAAAGCCGTAAATCACAGATAACGGCTCTAGAGCGGCTCTACTGCTCATCGGACGGTCAATTATATAACCTTGCAGGGTTCCGTTGATTTTAGAGACGTCAAACGTTTCAATGCCCGCCATATATGTAAGATCGGCAATAACATCCGCAAGCGGCACTAAACCCGTACGCCCCGTAATCCAATGACCCAATTCCCAATTTTCACCGTCGGACCAGACTTGGCTTTGCACTGGAAAGTCAGGAAAAGGCCGTGCGTCCCAGCACCAAATATGCAAGGCGTCCAAATCGACCATTGGGGCATTATATAGCGCCGAGATTGGGTTTATATCAGGACCCTTAGCCCAATAACGGGTAAAAGCTTCGATATAACGTCTTTGAATAAGGTCATCACGGCCTCCATTAGAAAAATAAGGCGTAAAACTTTCACTACTTTTGGGATCCACAAAAACATTAGGCTGGTTCGCACCTTTATCAATGGCGGGACATCCGACCTCAGTAAACCAGATCGGTTTGGACTGCGGTATCCAGTCTGTTGGCCTGTTTTCTTCCACGCCGTTTATGCGGTTATAATGCGGGTTTAACCACCAATTCCTTATATCCTTATACCGAAACACCCAAGGCTTTTGTACCGCGCCATCCGTAATCGGCGTGCGAATTTGTTGACGACGATCCGATAGATTCGAATAATACCAATCATACCCCTCCCCGCCTTCAAGGTTAGACTCCAGATAATCCAAATCATAAATATTTTCGGTAGATTCGGCATCAAAGTGCTCCGTCCCGTCGCGCCAATCCGATAATGGGAAATATGCATCAATGCCCACGGCATCAATGGACGGGCTCGCCCAAAGCGGGTCGAGATGAAACATCACGTCACCCGAACCGCTTTCTGAATGACCAGGCAAAGAATGATGCCCGAAATATTCACTCCAATCCGCAGCATAGGTTAACTTTGTTTTCGCCCCCACTATGGATTTCACGTCATCCGCGAGGCTTACAAGCTTTGTTACAGCAGGATAGTGTGACGGGCCGCGACGCAAAGTCGTTACTCCGCGCATTTCAGAACCAATAATAAAACGCTCAACCCCGCCCGCTAATTCCGCGAGCTTGGCATAATGTAAAATAAAGCGTCTAAACCCGTATTCGGATGGCCCAGAATAGGTAATTTTTGCATTGGAAACGTCAAAATCAGACGGCGAGCACGTGCCAAAAAAGGCATCAATCTGTGACTGAATGGCAGACGTTTTATCTGGACTACCCGGCCTGTACGGCGCGGGATCACACGTGATCCGCCCGCGCCACGGAAAGGCAGGTTGTTCTGTATTGGCATAAGGATTAGGCAGACCATTTTGCGGCGGAATATCCATAAGAATAAACGGGTAAAGACTAACCGTATACCCGCGAGATTTTAAATCTCTAATGGCGTCAATCAAGGATTGATCTGAGGGTGTACCGCCAAAGTTTGGCCGATTATTTACGTCTTTACTGACTTTGAAAGCAGAGCGACGATTGTCAGACCCAACCGACCATTCGGGTCCAATAATTTCCCGAACGGCGTCTTCGACCCCAGGACGAATTTTGCACTGCCCACATCGCAAATCTGTGCCAAACCAACTGATGATTATCGAAACAGACTTACAATTTGGAAGCTCGTTTTCTAACTGATCTATCGCTTTAGAAAAATCAGACGCACCCGAATGATTATTCATATTCAAAGCTTTAGAATGACCCGGTCCGAAAATCTCTTCTTTAATAGACGGACTATAAGCATATTCCCCGGAAGACGGTAACAGATTGACCCCAAGAACCCGCGTCTCAAGCGGTTGTTTTTGCGAGTCACCGCTAGAGTCGGGGCCTGCTTGCACGCTTTTTGGCACGCGAATAACTTCCACATTGATCTGCGGCAGACGGTGGCCATATTCATCCAAAGGGAAATCTTCAAAGACGATATAAGCCGTATTACGAAAAGCGGGTACAGATCCGCCTTCAACAGCGCTCATTACGGGGTCAGCCATTTGGTCTGCCGTGCCTTTATAAACGCGGTAACTCAGGCCTTGCGTATTTAACACAGCCCCATTGGCCCATATCTGATTTACGGATAATATTTCGCCTTCGCACAGGCCAATCGCAAAACTAATGGAATAGCTGAAATTGGTTTGTGTCGGCCCGCCGCCTTTCCCACCTGCACTTTCTTTTTTCGCCGTCTCCGTCAGGCGCGAGGCCCAGATGACTTGCCCCGCAATACGCACACGCCCGTAAATACGTGGCATAGGTGCCCCGTCACGCGACGTTTGTACAAGGAAACTCTCAAGACGCGGGCCTTCAGTATTACGCGTATCAAACGCATTGGAAATAGCGCGTTTGGCGAATGATATTGCCGTGCGCTTTGCCGAGTTTGCAAGAGAGGCCCCCACTTGTGCTGCGGCTGTCAAAACAAGAGTTGACATAAATCAATCCAATCCAGGAAATGAAAAACTATGGCTCCAACGCCGTATCCAATACGGCACAAGAAAACTTTCGACGACGGCCCGTCCCCAATAGGCATGAATAATACGGTCAGGGGCTGACATAATCGCCATATGTTTGACGGGTGATTGCGCCTGCATACGAAATAAAATCACATCCCCCGCTTGGGTTTGAGATTTCAAACAGGACTGTAAGCATTGCTCGGCCGCATGCAGTAACGTCTCTTGGCCGTTTTCTTCGGCCCAATTAGCGGTATAAGGCGGCACAGACATGGGTTCTCTGCCGTAAAACTCGCGCCAAATGCCACGAATAAGGCCAAGGCAATCGCAACCCGCTTGCTTAACACTGGCTTGATGTTGATACGGTGTATCAATCCAAGTGAACGCGGCCTCTACAATTTGCAGACGCGTGAGATGTTTTGAGTGTTTTAAAATCTCGGTCATGTATAGCGCGAGCCGCCGTCGAAAACTTCGCCGTCTTGCGGGGCCGCTTGTAGAGCGTCATCACCCAATAGGTACGGAAAGCCACGAAAGTTTTCAGTATTGTTAAACGTATTCTGGCAAGCGGAAAATGTCCTTGGACATTGCGTGCCTTGCGGAAATAAATCTGCGTTTAAACGGCATCGCCCATCACCAAATTCAGCGTCACAAAGCGACGAAAACACACGTCCCGTTGACGCATCAAGCCGGCTTCCGAGCCCAATCCATTCCGCTTCAAAGGCATCACCCTTACGACGAATAACGCCTAAACGGCCTGTGTTGATGGGTACACATTGGCTAACCTCCATCCAAGTCACACGGAAGTGGTCAATACGGGCACTATCATAAACACCGTTTGAAATATCGTTAGCGGTAATCTGTGCACTGGTTAAAACGCCTTGCACCACACCGCTATCAGACGAAAACCCCAGCCGTGCATCATGCACGCCGCCGTCAAATCCACTTTGCGCTTTGTAAACCAAGCCTTCGATAACCAAGTCTGTATCATGGTCAGTAAATCCAAATTGCGTTTGGTCGCGCAATGTCAATCGCCAAACTGAACATTGCGTCGTTACCTCGCCTGCCAGATAGGCTTTGAGGCTTGGGTTAAACGCTCTCATAATCGCGAACCTCTATAAGCGGAATATGGGCCGCCTCGCCTGCACCAAAAGCCTCCAAGGTTAAATCAAGAGCGTCTGAATCAAAGCGCACAGGCACATGAAATTCAAATCCTGCGGTAATGACCGCGTCCTGTTCAGGCGCAATTTCTAGGGTTACGCGTCCCGTAATCGGTTCAGCTTCAAACCCAACCTCAACCCCGTTAACGGCGACACGAACGGAATTCTCAACAGGCGTTTTTATGGGCCGAACATAATGACCCAAGGCGTCGCTATACGTTTTAACCAGTTGAAATTGCGTTTGCACGCCGTCCCCTAAACCCAAACTTTGATCCAAGGCACTGATGGCGTGACTGGGTCGGCAGGATTTAAAATCTGTGGGATCTTTAAAGCGAAAACTGTAAAGCTGTCCTCTTCGCGCTTCAAAAAATGCGATGAGCGTGTGCAAGTCATCAAGGCTTTTTATTCCCGCCCCGGCATTATAACGGCGCTTGGAATGGGCATGCGGCGTATTTCTTTGCTCGGCCCCATTTGTGAGAGGTGTGATTTGGGTGAAGCGTTGCGGCCCGCCGCTCGCCCCAAAGGCAAGCGAAAGCGGGAATTCCACATCGTGAAATCCAGACATAATAAGTCCTATTAAAATATAAAAACAATAAGGGTTGAGGTCGTAAGATTTGCGGTCGTTAAGATTAAAGTCAGCAAATTTATAGGCTGGGCGTTATGTAAACCTTTGACCTTCGTTAACCGCACGCGCTAGGGCTGCGGAAATTTGACTTTGAGAGCGTTGAAAGCTCTTCGCATCCGTCACGCCGCTTAAATTCAATGTGATATTTGATCGCTGTCCATTTGAATTCGCCCCTTTTGCACCCGACCCTTGCCCCAAGCCCCCGTTCAAAGCCGTTTGCAAAGGGCCAAGCAAAAGATCTTCAATTGCCATTTTCGCCAAGTCGCGCGTAATCGATTCCGCAAGCGCGTTAAACGATAATTCCCCCGATCGAGCCGCTTTTGTCAGGGCTTTGGAAATGCGTTCCCCCGCCGCTTCAAAGGCTCTAGCCGTCTCATTCGCGGCCTCTTTGCCGTCTTGTGTTGAAAAACCACTAAGCGCATTCGCATCAGGGCTAAGGTTAAAACTATCAGGCATTGAATATTCTCTCTTATCAGTGTCAATTATTGAGGTTCATCTGGGAAGTGTTTTAAGAGTACTTCGAAATCTTCACGGGTCATAGTCGGTTTTGTTGCTTGCGCGGTCAGCATGCGCCAATCCCGAAACCCTGTTTCCCAAAACTCGGCGGGTGATAAACCAAAGCGCTCAACTGCCAATTTAAGCCATAGATCAAAAGGCCATTCTGGCTCTACGGGTTCAGGAGAAAGCATGTTCAAAAAGCTCGCAAATTTTCGGTAAGGTTTGCAAAACATCCGCTTCTGAAAGCACTGGAAAATTTGCGTGTGTCGGTCGCATAACACAATCTAAAATGATACGTGTTTTGTTGAAATCTAAAGCGTGAAATATCGAATTAAAGGCCTCTATGCCTGTGATAGATAAGCGTTCAGACATTTCTGCCAGAGCGCCAAGCGTTAAACGCAAGCAAACATCTTGGCCAGCCAGCGTTACAAAAACATCGCCCTTTTGAAACCCCATTAGTTCAACACCGTAAAGCGCGGTGCCCCTGCACTGCTGAGTACGATTTCATAACGCGCTTCGCCGTTAAATGCCCCTGAAAATGACAAGGTAGAGATTTGAAACAGGCCTTCAATAATCCCAAAATCAGGAATGATAAATTGGTAGGTTTCCAAACTTTGTTCAAAAAACGCTGTGCGCGCAAGCGCATCGGATTGCGCGTCACGAAAGACACCAGCCCCTGAAATTTCTGCCGATTTCACACCTGCTCCAGGCAAAAGCTCTCGCCAAGCCTCGGCGCTGTCCGTGTTTGTTATATCGACTGAGCGCGCATTTAACCGTAAAGATTTGGTTCGAAGGCCCGCTATTGTAATAAAAGCCCCATTGGTTTTTTTGAGTTTGACCAACATATCGCGGCCCCGTTGTGCGCTCATAACATAACCTCTGTCTCGGATTGAATTGTGTAATTAATGCGCAAAATACCGTGCAGGGTTCGCCCGTCTGGTGTCCTGAAAATATCCGTATAAACAATATTAGCACTGACTTGTTTAGATAGACCCAGATCCAGCGGTGTCTGCTCTAGGATTTGCGTCAGTTCAGTCAGAATTGTGACGGCTTCCATGCGCCCTGCATAGCGTGACCAAATGTGCAAATTTACCGTATGAGCCGAAAGCGCGGTGTCATCTGCACTTATATCTTCTGATCGCATCGCCCCGTAAGTGAGATAGGGGTAAATCGGGTCTTGGGGTGCATGATCATAAAGCCGCGGCGGCGTGCCTAAAACGGCTTGGAGTTTTGGGTCTTGACTGAGCCTTGTATGCAAGGCTTCGATCAAGGTTTTAGAATGGATGAGCGGGTTCATAAGCTCTCTTCTTCGCAAATAAGGTGAAGGCGTTCACGGCGCGTGTCGGGGTCACTTGCGGCAACCATACGCAGAATACGGTCGCCCCAGATCAAGCGTAGGCGTTCAGGAAAATTATCTTGGAAACGGATTACAACGCGGTAGGATTGGGTGACGGACAAGCGCCCATTTGCGCCTGTCTCCTGAACGGTTTTAGGCTGAACATCCGCCCATGTCTTATGCCAATAGAGCCATTGCGTTGATTGACCGCCCGCAGCATCGGGTGTTTCTTGAGGTCTATATAGCGCAATCCTCTGCCGCAATCGCCCAATCATAATCGTAAGGTCCGGTACGGCATAAGAAGAGCGTCAACCATCATGGGTATAGTTCTATGTTCTTTTGTGTCGCCGTCTTGCAATCGGTGTTCATAAGACTCGGCCACAAGCAAAAGTATCGCTTGACGAAGCGGCATAGGCACATCATCCGTGACCATGCCAAAACCCGCGATCATTTCAATCTCTAAAGACTGAATGGTCTTAGGCGAAAGTGTCCATCGCAAACCGCGCTTTAGGCGTAAGCTTGCTGGCACGCAGCGCAAGTTTATTTCAAGCTTATCAAGCGATATGGGCTCGGTCGTGCCGTCTTCAAATATCGCCGTCACCGTCTCAACCATCAAAACCGGGCTGTGGTTGATAAAGACGCCGCACCCTTTCACAGTTTGCGTTGTATAAAGCCGCCGCCGCGCAATAAAGCTCTGGCGTAGAAGCGTTTCAATCCGAATACGGGCCGCTTGAATTAAATCTGTAATTAACCCGTCTTCCGCATCGTTATCCACGCGCAAAAACGCTTTTGTGTAAGTTAAATCAACGGGTTCAATCGGCGGTGGGTCAATATCTTGAATAGGCATAAAGTCTCGATCTGAAAATAAAAAAGCCGCGCAAAAGCGCGGCTTACAAAGCTGTATTGAATGGCAGTCGCTTAAGCTGAGAATTTCAATAATTTAATCGCATTGAAATCTTGTACCCCGCCGCCGACACGTTTTGTTGTATAGAACAAAACATAAGGCTTAGCCGAATAAGGATCGCGCAAAACGCGCACGCCTTGGCGGTCCACAATCAGATATCCACGGCGGAAATCACCAAAAGCAATCGGGGTCGTATCCGACCCAATATCGGGCATATCTTCAACTTCAACGAGAGGATAACCAAGCAGGCTGGAGGCCGTACCCGCTTCTTTTGCTGCTTGCCAGATATAGTTTCCGTCTGCATCTTTAAACTTTCGGATCATACCGACTGTACGGCGGTTCATCACAAAACTGGCATTCGGACGGTAGCGGGGCTTAGGCGCATAAATCAAATCTAGTAGAGCGTCACTTGGCGCAGAGGCATCAAAATCCCCGTCTGTCCCTGTCGTAACATATCCCAAATGACCCCAAGCTTGAACGCTATCGTCTTCTTGGGCATAGTCCAAAAACCCACGCGGCTTGTTTAAACCATTGCCAAGGGTAAACGCCGCCGTTTCTTGGGCGGCAAATACGTCCCGCACTTCATCCGCAAGCCATTGATCGACATCCGCCACACTATCATCAAGTAAGGTCTGGGTCGCAGCTGGCATCGCATAAAGCTCACCTGCTGGAAAATCGATGAGATCCAGAATAGGCGCGGTTGTTTCAGGCCGAGCATCAGATTCTCCCGCCCACCCCGAAGCCGCGCCGCCGGCACTCACCGGCTTTTTAAACTGGCCAGAGCCAATTTGGCGCACCGTTGCAATCGAGCGAAACGGCGAGGCGTCTTTTAATGACATATCAATAGAGTTTTCCGTTTCAATCGGTGCGATATACCCGCCTTCACTATCGGTTGCGCTTAAAGATTTACCGTCTAGCGCTTTCAGGCCTGATAACTCACCAGTGCGAATATAATTTGACCAAGCCGACTTGGTTTCACTGCGCGGTGCATCACTGCGCAATACGGGTTGGCTTGTCATTAAAGAGAGCCGGTCAATATGTTTTTGCTGTTGATCGAGCGCGGCGTTCAGACGTTCGACCTTGGCATCAACCAGCGGGTCTACGGATTGCTTCTTTTCAATCGCCGCCAAACGTTCGTCATTCGCGGTTTTAAACGCTTCAAAGGTCGACGAAAAATCTGAAAGGAATTGTTTATGCTCCACTGGACTGGTCAATGCGCGAGGGGATTTAGATTGAGTGTGTTTCACGGTGATGGCTCCTGTGTGAAAAAGGGGTGGTAGGGAGTTAGGAAAAAGAGTTGGGTAAGCATGTTATGAAAACTGGGTAATGCGGGCTAATCGCAACATAGGAAACGCCACAACGGACACTTCCCAAAGATCAAGATCAAAAAGATCACGGCCGCCATTGGCACCATTAAGATTACGACGTGAGACAGCCCGTTTGACACGATAGCCAATAGAAAGACCCGACAAAGCGCCCTCGACAATCAATCTTTGCGTCCGATTGGCGCGCGGGGTTCCGCTAAAGATACGGCCAGAGACGAATAAGCCCTTTTTATCTTCGACTATACGATCCCAGACCCCAATCGGGTCATGGGTTTCATGCCCAAATAACATGGGTATTTTATCCGTTTGCAGACTTAAAAGACTGGCGGAAAACGCACCAGCCTTCACAATATCACCAGATAAATCCGTCTGATTAAACAGGCTCGCATAGCCAGAAATTTGCAAAATTGGTTCATTTTCAGAGACAGATATATAAGGCGACGCAGAGCCCTGCATCGTTTTTAAAGCTAAAGTCATGTAAAGTCCTAAAGAGTGTCGGCCCAGATTTGAGAGACAGTTTTATAAAGGGTCGAGTGGTCGTTCGGTTAGACCCGCCAGTGTACGGCGTTCCGCATCGGTTAGAAAACTTGCTGCGTTCAGCCTAGCCCATAAGGCTTGGCGCTCTTCGGTTAACGCTGGCACTTGATCGAGTTCAGGCAAAATATTTAAGTCCTCGCCAAAGAACGGCTTTAACCATGTCTCCAAACCCGTTGAGGTTTTACGAACCAGTGGAATAATAGTTTGTCGCCAAAAGGCTTGATTCGCCTCTTTGTAATTGGCGTAAGTATTATCCCCTGGAATGCCAAGCAACATGGGCGGTACACCGAAAGCCAGCGCGATTTCGCGCGAAGCTTCTCGCCGCGCTTCAATGAAGTCCATGTCTGACGGCGACAGACTCATGGCTTTCCAATCCAGTCCGCCTTCCAGTAACATTGGGCGCCCTGCATGCGCTGGCCCTGTATGAGATCCTTCAAGCTCTGATTTCAGACGCTCAAATTGTTCATCACTCATGCGTTCCGCACCGTCCGAACCTTTATAAACCAATGCGCCGCTAGGCCGTGCCGAATTATCGAGTAACGCTTTTGTCCAACGCCCGCCCTCATTATGCACATCAACCGCTTGAGCGGCCGCTTCGAGAGGCGAGAACCCGTAGTGATCATCTGTAGGATGAAACAGCCGCATCTGATGCACAGGAGAGCGGGCCGTTTGTAAATCTTTACGAAATGTGCGTTTCATTCCGCCCGCATTGTAATCCCAACCCGTTGTCCAACCTTGAGCATTCGTCAAGACGGACATGCGGTCTGGGCGAAGCGCATAAAGCGCACGCGGCACACCACTCACAAGCCCTGCTTCAAGATAAGCATTGCCGCTGACCTGAAGATAACCGTAAAAACTTTCAATCACTTCTGTATGGGTCGCATTCGGATTCCCCGAATTTAAGAAACTTGCGGCAGGGTCGCCAGCAATACATTCATTATTACGACGCACACAAAGCGGAACAGACGCAGCCGATTCTGAAATCAGTCGAATACAGCGGTAAACAATTGCGTTCTTTTGAAACCCTTGGCGTGACAGCGCCCCGTAATCACGCGGCGTCCAGACCGCCCGTCCAGAGAGCTGTAGAGCAACTAAGGGTGTAGCGTTCGTGTTTAGCGGTAAAGAGCCGACTGATTTTTGCGATGTTTCTTGTTCAGATTTTTGTTCAGATTTTTCTTCAGGACGATTGCTAAATGCGTTTAGCAATGCAGAGGAAGCAGACGAGAGAGGCGCTGGGCGGAACCAGTTTTTCATGTAAGATATATCCGTTCAGGCCCAACAAATTTTGTCAGGCGTAGTTTTGACGATGAGGAAAATATAGTCCCAATCGCAAAGCCGTGGATATATCAGGTCATTAAACCTGTAACCTATTGTTTTTAGGTGATTTTAAGCAACATTAATGACGGATGAAGATGTTCCGTTTTCACCCATTGCCGTTCTGGCAATCGCATAATTACGCTTGAGCGAGCGGCGCATTTGGTTATCCCCTAATACGGACGCCAAAGTAATAGCATGACGATAAGCTTCTATTGCGTGATGCAGGGCATTTTGGTCTTTTTCAGCACGTCCAATTTTCAGCAATGTATCGGCCAAAGCCTGCTGAACCTCTGCACTATCCCTTGGTGCCGTCTCCATGGAATAGAACTTTTGTGAAGATTTCAAAGCTTTAACAGCGTAAGTGAGCGGTTCCGTCTCACCGGTTTGAGACGCCAAAAGTATCATCTGTGATGCCAATTCACGGTTTAGCTTGGCGAGCTCTTCACTCACCGTATTAAGCTCACGTCTTAATTCTAGCTCGCTTGGCTTCTTTCTGAACATTTTTCTCTCGCTTCCTGCAAAATATCTTATACCAAATATTACGGTCTAGCGTTAAAATGGGTTTAAATATTAAGGTTAATTCTTGGTTAATTAGACGTTAATTTACAAATTATACTTTGTACAGTCTTCGTAAAGTCTGCCCCTGTTGAAACACGGATAAGGGGTATCCCCACCGCTTTAAATATCCCGTCCTTAAGAGCGTCTGCATTTTCAGTTAACTCACGGTTATGAATAGCACCATCAAGTTCAATCGCGCAAGTTGGGCGGCCATTTAAATCTGTGATTAAAAAATCAACATGACGCGACTTTACGCGGGCGCGTAAATGCCAGCGCATCCGTTCATTTTTAATGTCGGGTTTAACTCCAACAATATCTTCGAGGCGGACTTTAGCATGTAATAAAAAGGATTTCGGGAGTTTAGCATGAAGGACGTGGTAAAATCTGGCTTCATTAGAATTTACAAAAAGGCTCTCGGCTTTTTCAAACGCCGCAAATGTCCCTTCATTCGCTTTTTTTGTCCCCGGCGCTACAAATTGATCCCGCCTTAAATAGGCCACGCCCCCCATAAAACACAAAAGTAGAGCCAAGATCAAAATTTCTATCATAGCTTAGACCTAAAGTCGTATTGAGCTTTAGTCTATAGGTCGCCACGATTTACTATTGCATTTAGAGCGTGCGAATACGCGGCACTGTTTTTACTTTCAAGAGTAAGTCTGTCACCGCCCAAACGAGTGCATCCGCACGATCAGGGCTTTGTGATTTCTTTGTTGAATCATTTGTTCCAAATTGAGCGAGTTCATCTTCTAAATCTTGAAACATAGCCGCGTGTTTCACGCGCCCTTGTTCATAAAGTGCGGCAACAGGCTCTGCGCGAATAGACTTAGACCGTGTTGCAAAAACAGACTTTACGGGAACCTGGCTATCAACAGCGTTTAGAACGGAGCGAACCATCTCTCCGCCTTGATTGACTTCAACCAAAATATAATCCGCATTCCATGTGTTATAAAGCGCGATTGCTTTTTGCGCCCAAACATCGGGGGAAACCCCTTGTAATGTACCATCATGCAAAATCACCGCTTGATGATTATATTTTGCAATGGATGCAGACGGCGTTCGGCCTGCAACAATAATCCCGCATTTGTCTGACTTCGGCCCGCTCGTAACAGGGGGGTCGACTGAAATTATGATCTTTTCTAGCTTCGGAATATCGGTCATTCGACAACATTCAAGAACCTGGCGTGTCCAAAGCGCGCCCTCGAAATCAAGCAGTAGATCACCATCGAGTTCTTGCCGCCCCAAGCGCGTTCCGCCGTAAGTGGCCCGCATGGCCCGAATAAAAGACGGGGCTAAGAATTTTGCATTATCGTCTGTTTTTGCTTTTGAGATCACCACGCCATGCATATTCAACAAAGCCTTAAACATCGGCATCGGCTTGGGCGTGGTGGTAATAACCAATTGCGGGTGATCGCCAAGACGGAGACCAAATCTAAGATTTGATAAGGTTTGTTCTGGCTTGGCCCATGCACAAAATTCATCGGCCCAAGCGGCGTCAAATTGCGGCCCGCGCAATCCGTCTGGCTCTTCGGATGTAAACACATGCCCCACGGCCCCGTTGGGCCAATCCAAACGCCGCCGAGAGCTTACATATGTTGGACGCTCACGCGGATAGCCCAAATTTAGTAAACCGCTTTCGCCTTCAAGCATAACTTCGCGAGCATCAGAATATGTCGGTGCAACAAGGGCAATGCGGCGTTTACCACCATTTTGGACTTGTTCGCGAATCCACTCCGCGCCCGTACGGGTTTTGCCCGAACCGCGCCCGCCCATTAAGAGCCAGATCGACCACGCGCCCAAAGGTGGAATTTGATCGGGGCGGGCAAACAAAGCCCAACTTTCGTGCAAATGCCCGCTTAAATGTTTAGGAAGCTGATTCAGGAGTTTCAGAAATTTCTTCCTCGGCATTGACGCGATCATAGAGAAGTCTGATACGGGCAATAAGTCGGTCTCGGTCTTCGGGACTGGGCGGAGGCAAGTCTTCATAATCAAGGTATTTCTCGGCTAGAGTATCGTCTTTTATCTTACGATTATAATTTTCGATCTCGGATAGCGTTTTCAGCTTTACACTCAAAGCGCGTGCAAGGCGTTCCAATTTTTCAGTGGGTAAGGTAAACTGCGGCTCCCCCGATATTTCGAGAGTTGACAATCGGTCAATCTCACGCAGTAAATATGAAATCGCTTGATTAAGTGGATGTGGGTCAAGAGGTGTCATAGTCAAACTATGCAACTGTTTTCAAAGGCGTGGATTAGATGACCGCTTTTTAAAAAACCAAAACAAGGCATGCCCGTTTCATAAGAATTTTCAATCGTAATCGCTAAATTAGAACTACGCCACGATTGAGCGAATACACCGTTTAGAGTTTACAAAAATAACAGACCGTTCACGCAATGATAATAAGGTCATAAGCATTTCTTGCTTACGGAGATCTGAAAACCCTCTACCTGTGGATTGTTCAGCAAAGTCTAAAGCTTTATCGACTTTTTCTAAATAAGTTTGCATGAAACTATGTCCGAGATTGGTTATCCAAAGTCGTTTCGTACGCTCATCATAATCATCGTCTTGAACTTCTAAATAACCCTCTTGCGATAATATCTTAACCGCACGTGTCACAGTCGCAGGATCCATTTGCATTTTCTTTGCAATGACACTGGGTTGCGTAGGCAGTTGATAATAGTGCAAAGATCCTAGAACCCGCAATTCGCGAAGTTTGAGCTTTGTTGGCTTTAAATAAGATTTAATCACATGCCGATTTAAAAAAGTCATATAATCCGTAGAAATATTGCCGCATATTATATGAAGTGCAAAATCTGGAAATGTTTTATAGAAATCAAAATTTTCATTAAATCGCTCTATGGAAAACTGTGTACTTTCCATAGACTTCATACGTCCCCGTAACGTTAATGAAGCCAAGTTCTCCGCGCGTTCTTGTAATGAAAAGACGACCTGAAACACATCAATCACTTCGTCCTCAGTGAGTTGCGGTAAATCATGTGACAGAAAGTTCATTTGCTGACACCGGTACTGAGCAAAAAAACTATCTATAAATTGCTGACCTTGACTTGTTATTTTCGTAATGAGCGATCGTGCATCGTTTTCATTTGAGACCTGATACACATAATCACAATCTGCCAATTGATCGTAAATGCGCGTAATCGTAGCGGGATCATATTTCGTTAGCCTTGCTAACATGGCTGGAGGCGCACCCTGTGGTAACAGCGACACAACCATTAATACGCGAACAGCCTTCCAATTCAGTCTTTCAGAATACCGGACATCAGGCAGAATCGTATTGGTAATATATGAAGATATATTACTGGAAACTTGGTCTGCCAAAATTTGCAACGTAACATCCGCTTTTGACACCAATTCAGGCGATATATCCATGAAAACTGTAATTTTATTGCCACACCAAATAAAAATGAACTCAAAATGAACATAAAATGAATCTTTTAAATAGCGTTGAAAAATCTTGGCTAATTAAAGGTTAAGATTAGCCAGAGAGGCATTTACAATTACAAAAAGTTATTTTTAACAATCATTTGCGTAAGCTAAATCGGCTTTAAACATCTAAATCAGGCTCCCCAGGCCAAATAACAATACGGCGCGCTTGTTCCGCTTCTGAGACTAATATTTCGGATGTAACGGCATTCATAACACTCATACCGCGTTCATGGATCGTCTCTTTTGATCCCGAGACCAAATGGTGATAGTCAGGTAAGGCTTTGCCTTCTGCTACAAGACGGTAAGCACAGGTTTGTGGCATCCACTGCAAACTTGAAATATTGTCAGGAGTTAGCGTGACACAATCTGGAACCGTTTTTTTTCGGTCTACATAATCCGTACATCGACAAGTTTGACCGTCTAGAAGTTTGCACGAGACATCCGTAATATAGACTGCGTTTGTTTCTTCATCTTCCAGCCGAATACAACAACATTTACCACATCCATCACAGAGATTTTCCCATTCCTCTGCGGTCATGTCCGCCATGTCTTTCGTTTTCCAATAGGGATTCGAAACAGAGGCTTCGGATTCATGTTTTTGAGATTCATGCTTTTGGGATATATTTTTGTGGGACATATTTACTTCAAATGTATTACTTGTGTATCTTGCGCCATTGTAAACTAGCCCTAGGCGTTAGAATGCGCTAGCAAAACCTATGGAAACTTTTCGGGCCGATATAGATGCAGCGAATGATAATCGCGTTCGGGAACGCCGAAAGTGGATTCTAACCGCGATCGTTGTATTTATAGGCTTAATGACGATCGCCTATATACAAATTCAATCTTATCTATTCAAAGGCCTTCCAGACCTCCCAAACAAAGCCGCAATGTGGGAGCTAAACCTGCAACCCAACACAACCCTGTTTGATAATGCTGGAAACCGTATCGGGCATAGAGGGCCCTATCTTGGTCGCCCTCTGACGATTGCAGAAATGCCCAAATATTTACCGGATGCTTTTCTAGCCATTGAAGATGAACGGTTTTACGAACATACGGGGATTGATCGAAAAGCCATTTTCAGAGCTTTTTTTGAAAATACGCGCGCAGGCAAGACGGTACAAGGCGGTTCGACCCTGACTCAACAGCTTGTCAAAAACATGGTTTTAACCCCCGAAAAAACCTATCGTCGTAAATTTCAGGAAATGTGGCTGGCTTATGAAATGGAAGAAGTTTTAACCAAGCCCGAAATTTTGAGTCTATATTTAAACCGGATTGACCTCGGCAACCGTTCATTTGGTGTAGAGGCCGCATCCCAACGCTATTTTGGCAAAAAAGCCAAAGACCTTACACTCTCTGAGAGTGCTATGCTTGCGGGACTCCCGAAAGCCCCAAGTCGCTATGATCCGTCTAAAAATTATGAGCAGGCGCTCGTGCGCTCATATCTGGTTCTTGATCGCATGTTTGCCAATAATCTAATTACATTTGACGAGGCCAAAGCCGCAAAAGCAAACCCGCCGATCATCATAGAACCCGTAGACGATGAAATTGACCCTAAAATTTTAGGCCATGTCTTTGATCTGGCCAAAGAACGCGCCAATGAATTAATCGGGAACGCACAAAATGATTTAATCATTCATATTACTTTAGATACAGACATTCAAAAATCTGCGCATGAAGCCCTCACAAAAATACTCAATGCTAATGAGAAATCAAAAAAAGTGGCTAATGGTGCATTGGTCACGATTGATGTTCGTACGGGCGGAATTCGGGCGCTAATTGGGGGACGCGACTACAACCAAAGTAAATTCAACCGCGCCGCTCAAGCGAAACGGCAACCGGGTTCAGCTTTTAAGCCCTTTGTTTATGCCGCCGCCCTAGAAGAAAACCTAACGCCGGGGACAGTTCGCATAGATCAACCGACAACGATTTCTGGCTGGACACCCGAAAACTATACAAAACGGTATCGCGGCCCTATGACAATACGCGAGGCTTTAAAGCTTTCAGTCAACACCATTGCCGCCCAAGTTGGAGCCGAAATCGGCCCCCGTAAGGTTGCGCGTTTTGGTAAACGATTGGGCATTAACACGGAATTACGGCCGACCTATTCTCTCTCGCTTGGTTCCTCCGAAGTTACACTAGTCGATATAACAGGGGCATATACCGTATTTGCCAATGAAGGCGTGCGCCGCACCCCTTACCTGATTGAAACAATCAAAAACACAAGTGGCGAAACACTCTATACACGGTCAAAAACAAAACCAACGCGCGTTTATGCTGTCCCATTTGCACGTCAAATGACCAATATGCTCAAAGAAGTCATCGAGACTGGCACTGGGCATGGCGCCCAAATTGGAACACGTGAATTGGCAGGTAAAACGGGCACGTCGCAAGATTACAGGGACGCTTGGTTTGTGGGATATAGCCAGCAATATGCAACAGGTGTCTGGCTAGGGAATGATGATAATACCCCAATGAAGAGCATCACAGGCGGGCTTTTACCCGTTGATGTGTGGAAAGATCATATGGTGACCATTCATAAAGGTCTGAAAAAACAGCCATTAATTACTGAAGATATGACGGCTTTTAGTGCCGACACACAAAGAATTATGCGCTTTTATGAGACCCTCGCCAATGAACTTATTTTAGAGCGGAATGTCGCGAGTGGGATTCAAAACGCCGAGCAAATTCCGCAATTGTCGAGTCCCCAATCGGCCAATGTCATATCTTCAACGCCCGCCCCTCAACGCGGTGCGCCTCAAAGACTCGCGCCCCAGAGACTCCCACGTGAAAATCTGACACGAAATTAAAATCAGTAAAATTCCCTGTCGCATTTCTGATTACGATCATAGACATTACGTCTCTGTCGCTTCATGCGTTACCATGAGTTAATTTGTGAACACGAAATGAAATGATAGGGTGCGTTATGATCATTATAAAAACAGCCTCTCAAACTCTTCAACCCCGTTTTTTAGCGCCTTTATTCATCATATTTTACAGTCTATTTTGCACTGACACGACAGCGCAAGCCATTGAGGCTTCATCAGACCAATATGCTGTCAAACCCGATGACGGTACCTATAAAATAGAAACCGTGACCTCTACAGAATCCTGTCGAACATTATGTGAATCAGACACACGCTGTCGGGGCACGACTATTTTTCAAGCGGACATTACCATTCAATCTATGGAATGTCGGTTAAATAATGGTTTTGGTATCAATACGCCGTTCCCAATCTTACCGCCTGAGCCGTTGGATTTAAACACAGCGACCGCCGAATTAAATGCTTATCGTGCTCAATATGGGCTTAAGCCTGTGACCTTAAACGCCAGTCTTATTTCGGCCTCTGAAGTCCACGCCAAAGATTTGGCGGCACACGGCATTGCTTCGCATACAGGGACGGACGGATCATCGCACTCAGACCGTATTCAACGCAAAGGCTATGATTTTTCAATCGCCGCTGAAAATGTCGCAACCGGGCAAAAAAGTTGGGAAAAAGTTTTCAAAGCTTGGCAAGAAAGTCCTGGTCATAATAAAAACCTTTTACAGCCAGACGTCACCGATTTTGGGATTGCTTTAGTGTTTGAACCGACCACCACTTATACAACCTATTGGGCGATGGTCGTCGCAGCGCCCTACAATGCCTATGTCTATGATTAAGCGGCGCGAATATATAAGTGTGCTGATAATCACTCTACCCGTACTAAAAAGGCTTTAGAGTTAACGAAACGATAAGACCTCAATACGACACTCTAAACCGAATCAATTCGTTTAAGTTCGTGCGATTAAGGTATTGGGATTATGGGACGATTTATAACCTTTACGGTCATTGCCTTTTTTGGAGTATCCGCAATCCCCGCATTGGCTGTTGAAAAAGGGGCCTATCGACCAGGAACACCCTATCAAAGTCTTCCACTATCAAACGCAGCCTTATGTGAGCTCCAATGTCGTGATGATAGCGCCTGTCGCGGCTGGAACTTTGTAAAAGTCAATCCCCGTCAAGCCTCAGGGGTCTGTGAATTAAATTCCCAAGCTGTGGCTCCCATCAAAAACACTGCCAGCATTAGCGGAACAGGCGCACGAGTCATGTCAAGTTCCCGGCTCGTTTCAAAAGGCACGCGAACCGTGAGGGTTGGTACACCCGATACGCCTAAATCGACCTCTGTACAGAACCAGTTACAAGCGCGTTTACAAGAGAGGCGAGCGCTCAATCAAAATGTCTATCAGGCTGGAAATATCCGAAATTCTCAAAACGTTGTGTTACCAACCAACAGATTACCCGCCAATAGCGCCCCGCGACACATTCAACACATGCAAGGGCGCGTTATTCGTACTGCGCGGAATATACCGCATTTATCGCACGCCTTAGACGCAACGCAACACACAGCATTCCCCAACGTTGTCTCGCCAATGCAGGTTCCGCTTCAAGCGCCAATTTCAAGCCCTATTTCAGGCCCTATTTCAGGCCATGCAGGATCTCCCTTACGCCTTCAGCACTCGCTAGGTTCAGCGCTTCCAACTCCCCAAAGAGGCGCTCCGAAAAATACCCCGCA
>CALCKU010000047.1 GCA_937965735.1 uncultured Caulobacterales bacterium | reverse complement strand
GCTGTAGAGGCCTTTAAGCTTGACAAAATAGTACTTGGGCAATCTGCAATTCTCGCTTTGGAGGGACAGTTAAACACAAACAATAATGGCGACATCACAGCCCGTCTTCATGGGCTCCAAACTGATAAGCAGGGTGATCGGCTCACTTTAGATTTGATCCGAAAAGAATCAGGAGCGCTATCTGGGGCGTTTGACTTAACGGGTGTCGCGAACGGGACACTGGCGAAGATATTCCAGGCTCCAAACGGAACAGACGTTATAGGTAAAGGGAAAATCAATGGGACTGTTGAAACGGGACAAGGCGATTTTCTTATAAGGTTTAACGGCACGCCAAAGCTTACTGTAAAGAGCCATTGGAACCCAAAAAAAGCACAATTAAGCGCCATTTTACAAACTGAAAACTGGCCTCTGTTTGACAGGTCAAGAACAGGGCTTGGCAATCGTCTTGATATTGACGCCGCTCTAAACCGCCACTCACAGCCATCAGATTATCATATAAATCTGACGGCTAAGACTTTTTATGCGGACGCAAAGGGATACTGGAATCCAGAGGATGGGGCGCTTCCCAAAGACGTGAATGTCTTACTCCGTTCCGATAATCTCGGGGCAATTCTTCCTCAATCTGAGGGCTTTGAAATCGGAGCAGGCCAGATAGACGGTAAAATTAAGCGCCTTCCTCACTACATGTTTTCGGGTGACATACGTTTTGACGCTTTGCAAACACCCTATGGTCAAGCGGCTTCAATTTCGGGGCCTTTGACGTTTAGGCAAGAGGCGGAAACACAATATAGTCTGGAGGGTGATTGGATATTTGATACCATAAGATTGGTTGATACAGTTCCAATAAAAATGGCCCCTCAGACATATTTAAAAGCTACGGCTAAAATCGACACACAAACAACAACGATTAAAGATATTAAACTTGCACTGAGGACGGGTGAATCGCGTTTGAATGTAACGGGCATTGCGGATTACGGCGCGCCCAATTACGCCTTTGCGGGGGAAACATATATTAGAATGGAAGCCATAGGCCGTGTACCGAGTGGTGAATTACAATCTGAATTCAAGGTAAATCAGACGGTCGGTTCTGGCCTTGCCCTGATTGTAAGCGGGGCGTTTAAACCCAATAGACTCAAAATTTCATCTTTGGATCCGCTTATAAAGGACGGAGTCAATTTTGAAATGGATGTGATTGCGGATAATCAAGATATAATTATACGCAATATTGCGCTCAAGAGTTCCAATATTGAAGCTGTCTTAAAGGGTAATGTCGCCGATGAACTTGACATTGAGGGTGAGATACGCGCCGCATCAAAATTGACCTATCAAGCGATTGAGTTGTCAGGTCAAAAAACAGCGCGATTTAAACTAACGGGCAATATAACAGACCCAAATTTACGTTTAGATTCGACGATAGACACAGCAGACTATAAGGGAAAAGCAATCTCTGATATACGCCTTCGGGCCGATATAACAGATGTGTTAAAGGCTCCCAATGGCCCAGTTCGCTTAACCGCGAATACGGAACAAGGTGCGTTGGATGTTTCAGCAAATTTTGCCTCAACAAATCAAACATATGCGGCTAGAGACATTCAACTTTCTTTGGGAAAGCTTTCAGCCTTTGGTCATCTCTCGAAACCACTAACGGCGCCAGCAACAGGGCAATTTAGCTTGCGCTTGCCACGTAACGGCGATCCATTCGTTTCAAAAAATATCAAGGCCGATATTAAACTAATGCCCAATGGCGATGTCCAAGGCCTGTCTATCGATGTTGATATAAAAAATATGGCTTATCAAGCTTGGATGTTCGATGAATTTAAATTGACCGCAAAGGGGACAGTGTTATCCTTATCGGGTTCACTGAATGCCAAAGGAAACCAGCAACGTCCAGTCTTACAGCGGCCATTCAGTACCGTCACGCCGTTTATTTTTACGCAAGCTGATAAGGGTTCGTTTCAAGTCGATATACGACCTGATGTGACTTATGGAAACATTACAATAGACAGCTTAGCGCCCATTATAGCCCGTTACCAAATGGGCGATATATTTGTCAATGCGCCCCTGAAACTCGCGGGCGAGCCCTTTACTGTCGCTTATGAACGCCAGTCTGACTTGGAAAAATTTACGCTTAAAACCCTTGATTTACCCATGACACTTATTCCCATGCCTGAGAGCCTTGCGAATACGCGCGGACAAATTGGTGCCGATATTACATTGTCAAATTCAGCAGGGCGTTCAACTATATTGGGTAATGCGACCGTAAGTTTAAAAGATTGGCGCGGGAATGAGAGCGCAAGTGGTAGCGGCTTATCGGGGGATTTAGGCTTTAAAATTGCGAATGAAAATTTATTGTGGGACTTGAATGCGCTGTCCAAAAGTGGCTTTTCTGCTAAGAGTGACGGCGTGATAAAGCTTATTCAAGCGCCTACACTTTCTGGGCTTCGTGTTGATATGAACGCGCCCGTTTCGGGTCGGTTTATAGCCGATGGGCAGGCGGTCCCCCTTTTGGGGTTAGTGACGCCAAGTGATTCCAAACCCAGTGGTCAGTTAAAGGCTGAATTGAATTTATCAGGGTCAGTTTCAAAACCGAATATAGAGGGGCGCGTTAGCGCTCAGGCCTTGCGCATGGAAGCCCCTACTCTGGGTACTCAATTGCGCAAAGGGCGCTTTACGGCAGATTTTACCAATGACACGATCAATGTAACGGATGTGTTTATTGCGGATCGTGATAATGGCGTGATAACGGGGCAAGGCCAATTCAGATTAGGTGAATTAGGAAGACCTATTGGCGGCTTAACGCTAAAGGCTAATAATTTTCGGGCGCTTGACCGAAAAGATTATGAAGGGACGGTGACTGGCGATTTAAGTTATATAAGTACACAAAAGCAAGCCACATTGAGCGGAGATATAACGCTAAAAAAAGCTGAAGTTAAACAATTTGTACAGGGCAAAACCTCTGTTGTTGAAATTCCTGTTGAAGAGATAAACAAGCCAGAGTCAAGTCCGGTGACAGACGTTAAAGTTCCAACTACGCCGCTTAATTTAGACATTATACTTCGCGCACCGCGTCGTATTTTTGTGCGCAGTCAAGGGTTAGATGTTGAACTGTCAGTAGCGGCCAATGTGAAAGGGACGCTTAGCTCAACTGAAATTTTCGGTAAAGCCAATGTTCTGCGGGGAAGTTATACAATTGCTGGGAAGTCGCTTAATTTTGAAACGGGCGGGATAAAATTTGATGGAGATCTTGGGGAAGCCAAGCTTAATTTAATTGCAAACACCGAGACGCGAAACCTATCGGCACAACTGATTGTAAGTGGTACAGTTGCTAAACCTGAAATTGAACTTTTGAGTACACCCGAACGTCCGCAAGATGAAATTTTATCGGCTTTATTATTTGGTCGAGCCGCGACAGATTTGACTGTATTGGAAGCCGCGCAACTTGCAGGGGCCTTGGCGCAATTTTCGGGTGCAGGCGGAAATTTTGACCTAATTGGTGGGCTCCGTGATGCCCTTGGGGTTGGACAACTAAGTTTTGGACTTGACCCGAACGGAGTCGCTCAGATTACCAGTGGACGGTATCTGGCTAAGAACGTCTATCTCCAAGTTTTCTCGGGCGGAAACACAGGTCAAACGGGCGCGTTAATTGATTGGGAAATCAAAAAAAATATTTCCCTAAGTTCTAAAATTCAAGCAGATAATGATCAAAGCTTTTCACTTAAATGGAAAAAAGATTTTTAAGTTACGGGTGTTTCTAGAATAATGCCTACACATAATTTGATGTACTTATTTGCGTTTTGTATGTGTAAAGTCTTTTAGAAGAGGCTCACTTATAAACGTGATGTTTTTTACTTCTTTATTTTAAAGCACTGGGTATAAAAATCATAATTTTATGATTTAAAAAATTGGAACTGTAGGCTGATGCGCACTTTAGACCGACTTATCTCTCACCGCTTTCGCGGGTTTTCAGAATTTGAAAATACATTAGAGGGTTTAAATGCTGCTTTATCCTTTGGGGTTCAAAGAGTGGAATTTGATATTCGCATCGCGAAATGCGGTACCCCTATGATTTACCACGATGAATACGCCAAAGATGAGTTTGGCAAAAAACGCAATTTGTCAGAAATCATGGCGGTAGACTTTACTAAAATTGGTGGCACGTTTAAGCGTATACCCAATGCAGAAGCCCTTTTTAAAACAGCCTCAAATCACCATAACAAAACGGCTAAATTTTTAGTTGATATAAAGGATGGTGGGTTTGAAACAGAAATTCACGCCTTGATTTGTTTTTATAAACTTCAATCCAGAGTGATCTATGTATCTTGGCTTCCTGAGGTTTTATATAACTTACATGAAATTTCGCCCAAATCACCACTATGTTTAAGTCATTGGTGCCAAAGCCCTGATAAAAAAACGCGAAAAATTCATAAGGTTTTTACGGCAAAAAATGGTATTATTCATCCCCCCAAAGCTCACTCATATATTCATGGTCAAAGATCCGGTTGGTTCGTAGAGGGCACCTTGCAAGGTGAGTTAAGGCGAATTTTAAAAGTGACACGCGGCTGGGTCTGTGTTCCGAAAAATATGATTACACGTGAACACGTTGAAGATTATCAAGGTGACGGAATCCAAGTCAGTACGTTCTCTTATACCGATTGGGATACGCTAAAAAGCCATGAAAATAACATGAGCTTAGACGGCTATTTCATTGATAACAAAATTATTTTTGACGAAATGGAAGCCAAAGGTTTTTGAGTATAATATCGTTTAGATAAGGTCTGGATCGGCGTCAGGGTTTGCGTCATTAGCAGGAATTACAGCTTCGCCGTCACGCCCTGGAATCGCATAATTGCCTTTTAACCAACGCCCTAAATCAATATCCGCACACCGTTTTGAACAAAAAGGCGCATGTGACTCACTCAGGGCTTTCCCACATATCGTGCAATTTTTCTTCATCAATTTAATCTCATTGAACCTATGGCTAAAAACGGGATTTAGCGATCAGACTTTACGTCAATTTCGTGACTTTCAGCGAGTGTAAACCTGTCTCCGATTTTTTGCGTTAATGCAAGCCGCCAACCAATCGAATCCCGATCCAGCCAAAGTTTTGCGCGTTCGGGTACAAGGAGTGTTAAGTTGGCGCCCGCGTGCACACGCGACTCAACTTCTAAGCGTCTAATCGCTCTTAGAGCCAGTGTCTCGTCAGTTGGCTCCCCAAAGCGGTCATAGAGTATTTCGTCAAGAGAGGCCGCAGGCTTTGAGCGGGTCATTTCAACCGTTCCAAACCGTGACATGGGTGCAATTTTGATAATATTCGGGTCGTCTTTAAATGCAGATTGCGCTAAATTATACAGGCGTTCCCTTTGTTTGGGTTGTCTTAGATTCGGTAAATCAATCACGATTAAACCGCCAATGCCACGCAAACGTAATTGACGCGCGATCATAGGCAATACGTTTTCGCTAACGGTGTATCCACTCTGCGCGTGACCCTTATCAACGTCTATCGCCACCAATGCGCGTGTAAAGTCTATAGCAATGTCACCGCCATTTGGGACCGCTATTTCACGCAAGCAAGCCTCTTCGATAGAATTCACGAATGCCGTATCAAATGTTACATCCCCTTTAAACCGTTTGGAAATAAAGCCGTCTAAATTATCTCCAGACAAACGTCCTAAGACTGATGACGCCCCCTCTTTTGGATTATGGTTCTCTAAAACCGATAGATATTTTAGAACAGGCCCTTTTCCTGCTTCAGCTTCGCGTGTGACTTCGACTTTAAGGCGCTGTCCTTCTCGAAAACGGGGCGCATTGGGCGCCATTGTAAACTTCAAGAACCCCATTGGTCGCTGACTCGGTTCACTTGATGCCCCGAGGTCCATAAAGGCAGCCCCAATTGACGGGTCAATTTTTCTTATGATCCCGCAAAATACATCGCCTGCACGGGCTTTGTCACGCTCTGACCATCGTCTGACATAAAGCTCGACCAAGCGTTTTTTTTCGTAAACAGCGGCACGGGTTTCACCAATTGCCTCTTCAATCACACAGCGGCGTTTCAGGCTCATAAGATATATCCAGCACTGGAAAGAAGATTACGGGTTTCAAAAAGCGGTAGGCCAACGACACTCGAATAAGACCCAACCATTTTAGAAATAAACACTTCTGCAAAACCTTGAATGCCGTAACCGCCAGCCTTGCCTTGCCATTCGCCGCTTTCAAGATAGGCACGGATTTCGCAATCACTTAAGGTTTTCATCGTCAAGCGCGTTTCAACGCATTTTGCACGGCATAGTCCCGTATCATCAATAACAGAAACCCCCGTATAAACACGGTGGCCCTTTCCCGAAAGGCGTTTTAGACACATCTCGGCTTGGGCAAGCGTATCGGCTTTGGGTAAAATACGTCGCCCAACACCAACCACTGTATCAGCGGCTAAAATAAGAGTTTTCTTATGGTACGACTTTAAATCTTCATTATCCCGATCGTCGTCTAACGTGTTATAAATCGCTAAGGCTTTTTCTTGCGCTAATCTCAGCGCATGTTGTCGCGGAATTTCGCTTTTTTGCGGCGTTTCGTTAATATCAGCGGGTATGATACTGTCGGGGGTTATCCCAATTTGTTTCAATAGGGATACACGTCTTGGCGATGCACTCGCCAGAATAAGACGAGGGCGGATAAGCTGAGAAGGGTCATCGCTCACGCGCGCACTCTGATAGTGATTTTATTTGAAACGGTAAGTGATACGGCCTTTAGACAGGTCATAAGGTGTCATTTCACAGAGGACTTTATCGCCAGCAAGAACACGGATACGGTTTTTGCGCATACGTCCAGCAGTATGTGCAATGATCTCGTGATCATTTGCAAGCTTCACACGAAATGTCGCGTTAGGGAGAAGTTCAACAACCTCCCCTTCAAATTCTAAGAGTTCTTCTTTAGCCAATTCATATCCTTAATCATAACTCATCCTATAAATTAGGAATTACATAAATATATGTCTAACGAATCTTTTGTTAAAAACATCAGACACGCGGCCTATATAGGAAGTTTTCATTAAAAAACACCCCAAATTGCGGAATTAAGACTTAAATCGTGCCTTTAATCGGTTTTCGATTAACGTGCGCATGGATCTGTAATTATTCATCATGGCGCGGACATCCAATGCACCTGCGGACGGATCGGGTAGAACCCAAGTTTCAACCACCGTGTCTTGCTCAGCAAAGACAGCTTTGGCCGCCCGACCCGCATCCTTAGTGAAGGCAATCACAAGATCATATGAACCGTCTTCAATCGCCGATAAAGTCCGCGCTTTATGTCCAGACATATCGATGTTTTTTTCTGACATAACCGCAACCATTAATTGGTCTAATTCGCCAGCTTGAAGGCCGCAAGATTGAACAAAAACAGTATCGCCGACCATGGATTTCAAGAGGCCTTCTGCCATAGGCGATCGAATAGAGTTTAAATAGCATACAAAAAGGACAGAAGTCGGCATTTGTGACGAATCTGCCGTGTTCATCGGCTCAGTATTCGACATATTAAGGCCGCCTATGCAAAGAGCAAAGTAATACAAACAGCCGCCGAGCGGTTGGAAACTCTATTTCGACTTTATTTCGTAAACCATCGGACAGCATGCGCGATCCTTCATTGTGTAGGCCTCGTCGTCCCATATCAATAGCTTCGATTTGGGCCGAAGTTGCGGTACGAATTGCGTTATGATAACTCTCGCAAATCAGGAAATAATCTTTGATGACTCGTCGTAAGGGTTTGACAGACAGCATAACCTGCCTTTTATCAGCGCCATTGGAGCGTTGAATATCAAATTGCAGGCGGTCACCCTCTTTCAAACTAATGTCCACAACATATGGGCCACTCTCGCTTCCCGCAGGACGAAAAAAATTTTCTTCGAGAAGATCAAAAATGGCGACACGGCGCTCATGCTGCATTTCGGGTGAGGTCGCAGGAAGGGTTTCAGAGTCCAGATTAAGTTCGACAATGTAGTGATCATTGCCGAGTGTGTCTTCTATTTCATCCTGCCCGTCATTATCCATACAAACTGACTTTACTCTATTTCGACAGGATGTAGAGGCTTTTTATCGGTAGGCCGCAAATCAGAAACATCGGCAAGACGCATATCAATACATTCCACATCTAAGTTTATTTCACCGCCTCCTGCAAATATTAAGGTCAATGCCCCGCTGGGGGCAACTGCGCCTTTTGCAAATTCTATGGACAAAAGCACAGCTAAAGCAGAGGGATCACTTTGGTCAATGCCGCGCGCTTTAATGCCTAAAACACTATCTATACGCAGCCCCGTTAAAATACGTGCTGGTGTATCTTGTTCTCGAACGTAGCGCGAGAGCCGCAACGTAAATGCCCTGCCCTTTGCATCATATTTCATTTCTCCGACACGCCCAATCGCGTCTTGCAGGCTAGCCGACAGGATTTTTAAATCTGCCTCGTCCTCGGCTAATAGTTTCAACTTGTTTCTCATAGGATCTCTTTTACGA
>CALCKU010000046.1 GCA_937965735.1 uncultured Caulobacterales bacterium | reverse complement strand
TGTTTCCACTAACGCTTCAGTTGTCGGCAAGTTTTCTTCGTCAATTGTAATCCGTGCAAGCTTTCGCGTTTTGGGATCCATCGTTGTCACTTTCAATTGCCCCGCCATCATTTCGCCCAAACCTTTAAAGCGGCCGATATCGACTTTGCTTTTACCTTTAAAGGTCGTTTTCATCAAGGTTTCACGGTGCGCATCATCAATCGCATATGCCGTCTTTCCGCTTTGCGTTAACTTATAAAGCGGGGGCATGGCCATATAAAGACGACCTTCATCAATCAGACCGGGCGTATAGCGATAGAAAAACGTAATTAAAAGCGCCGCAATATGCGCGCCGTCCACATCGGCATCCGTCATAATAATCACGCGCTCATAGCGCAAATCGTCCAACTCGAACTTACGCCCCAGACCCACGCCCAAAGCGGTCATTAAATCACTAATTTCTGCATTGCGTTGAATCTTATCCAAAGTCGCAGACTCAACATTCAGAATTTTACCTTTAAGCGGTAAAATGGCTTGCGTTTCACGATTTCGCGCTTGCTTCGCCGACCCCCCCGCACTATCGCCCTCAACAATGAAAATCTCTGTATCTGCAGACCCCTTGCGCGAACAATCCGCAAGCTTACCCGGAAGCCTAAGCTTTTTTGTCGCAGACTTACGTTTTACATCCCGCGCCTTGCGGCGCTTAATACGCTCATCCGCACGTTCAATCGCCCATTCCAAAAGATTAGTGGCATCTTTCGGAGAACTGGCAAGCCAATGGTCAAATGGATCGCGAACAGCATTTTCAACCAGTCGCGTCGCCTCTGAATTCGATAAGCGGTCTTTGGTTTGACCTTGAAATTCTGGCGATTTTATAAAACAAGAAACGAGTGCACCCGCCCCGAACATAACATCATCTGGTGTAACGTGCGCGGTTTTTTTACCCATGCCCGCAATATCCGCATAAGCACGAAGCCCTTTGGTAATCGCAGCACGAAGTCCAGCCTCATGTGTGCCTCCACCCGCAGTGGGAACCGTATTACAATAGCTCCGTACGAAACTATCCGCTTCGCCAAACCCTTCTGGAGACCAGCTAATCGCCCACTCAACACGACCATGCCCTTCTGACTTCTTAGAACGACCAGCAAAAATATCCGATGTAACCGTCACTTTTGTTCCTAAAGTCTCTTTTAAATAATCCCCTAAACCGCCCGGAAAATGAAAGACGGCTTCATGCGGAATCACGTCTAATTCTTTGACAAGAGACGGGTCGCATTTCCACCGAATTTCGACACCAGGCTGTAGATACGCTTTAGCCCGGGCCATACGAAATAATCGCGCAGCCTTAAAATGCGCTTTAGGGCCAAAAATTTCTGGATCGGGATGAAAACGAACTTTCGTCCCGCGCCGATTATTAATCGAGCCAAGATCGACAAGTTTACTCGTCGGCTTCCCGCGTGAAAAGCTCATTTTATAAAGCTGTTTGTTTCGCGCAACCTCAACATCCAAAACATCTGACAATGCGTTCACAACAGAGACACCTACGCCGTGCAAACCGCCCGAGGTTTCATAGGCATCACTCGAGAATTTACCGCCCGAATGCAACTCTGTCATAATGACTTCAAGCGCAGATTTTTTGGGGTATTTAGGATGCGCGTCAATCGGAATACCACGCCCATTATCAGAGACGGATAAATAACCGTCCTTATCCAACTCCACCTCAATGCGCGATGCATGCCCCGCTACGGCTTCGTCCATAGAATTATCGATTACTTCCGCAAAAAGATGATGTAAGGCGCGGTCATCCGTGCCGCCAATATACATGCCAGGCCGCAAACGAACAGGTTCCAAACCTTCCAAGACTTCAATGTCTTTTGCCGAATACGCCGCACTTGCGGCTTCGGATTTTTGACTTTCAAAAAGATTATTTTTACTCGCCGCCATAATGTCCAAGCTCTAAATAGGAATCATAGGCACAGTATGAAACATATGCCGCGCCGTGCAACGCAAAATTTAAAAGAAGCGGGGTTAACCTGCGTCCATTTTTCGTTCTCTAACGCCTTAATTGGCTAAAACCGTATAAGTGGGACATTCATTATAACGGGACCGAACATAACGGCCCGTTACATAGCCAATAAAACCGTAAACGGCTTAGAATAAAAGCCTAAAGACAATACGGCCCGTATGGCGGATGAAACCATCACGAATGTCACTGTCATAATCGAAGCCAAAGGATGAATATTGTGACCCCGCCGCAATTGTAAAGCCAAGCAAAAAGCCGTTATCTGGGAAGTCAGCGGCAGCAATCGAAAACGGTGTACTTAATCCTGCAAATCGCCCTGTTGTAACAACATTATCATTTAGGAATTCACTCCGATAACCCGCGCGTATAGAAGGTCTGATCCAAGTTCTCTTACCCATAAACTTCGCGCCGAGATTAATCATAGCGGTTGCAGATCCAACCTCAGTCGTCCGTTTATCCAAATCAAGTGCCACACCAGCATCACCCGACTCTGTATAGGCATTTTCAGTCAAACTAAGATAATCAACAGCAATAACAGGACGTGCCCAAAAGCGGTCAGATAATGCAACATCATAGCCTGCTTTCAACGAAGCGTTATAATGTGACCCAGACCAATCCCCTTGTGTTGTCGATTGAAAAGTCCCGATTTCAACTGAGCGTTTGCTCTCAAAATCATTATAACCAGCCCCGACATAGGCATCAAAACCAAATTTTCCTTTAGCGAGGCCTGCATAGAGACCTGCCTGTAAGGTCACGACATTCAGGGGATCATCTTGACCAATGACGTCCTCAATTTCAGTAGAGGCGAAGCCGACATTGACACCCACGGCATGAAACGGGCCGAGCGCCGTATCAAGACCGCCCGTAAAGCCAAATCCGTAACCCCGATATTGTTCAGATAAACCCGCAAGTTCGCGGTCAGCATAATAAGCATATTGCTCGATCCAGGCCCCGCCTGGACGATCCGGAGAGCGCCGCGTTACATCTAGGTGTGATCCAACCGCCCCCGTTGCGCCGTCTACCCCTGCCAAAATAAACTCTCGCCCAGCGGCTGAAAACTCTGGCATAAGTTGGCTATAGGCCGTGTTAAACTGTGTGCCATCGGTAATGTTCACAAGCGCAGCGGCCAGAGAGGCATTACTACTCAAGGCCTCAAAAGCCGACGCAAAAGTCGCTGATTGCGCACTATCAAGCCCAAGCTCAGACGTTGAACGCAGGTCAAGCGTTACTAGGAGTGTGTTTGAATCGTTCGGGTCGAGTGAAAAACTGGTATCATAAAGAAAAGGCGTAGCCGCTTGCGATAGCCCTTCCAATGCGCCTTGCACATCAAGGTTCCCGGCTTGCACAACGGCAAAGCTACCGTCTGTGACCCCAACAACATTGGATAAAATAGGGACAATCGACGCCCCGTCTTCAAGCGTAACCGTGTTAGAAGCCACAAGCGTTGAGACAGAATTATTTGCACCGTCAATTGTCGGTCGGAAAGTCGATGTTGAATCAATTGTTGCAGAGGTAACCGCTATGTTCGTCGCAGTGGCTTGCGTCAGCGTGCTACCGCCTTTTACAGATAAAGTCAGATTGGAGTCAGAGTCGGAAATGGTTCCGAAATAAGTTGACCCTCCAGATAAGCTGAATACATCAGCCCCCGCGCCAAAGGTCAAATTGCCAACAAGAGAGCCAGATTGCAAATCAAAGGTATCATTGCCGCTGCCTAATAAAACATTCCCAGTGATTGAAGCCGCGTTCGGCGTAACATCATCCGTAGTATCTGTGTCAATTGGAGCCGTCTGGCGAATCGTCACGCCCGTAGTATTGCTTGACACATCAATCGCAATAATACTGAAGTTAGTAGATTCATTACCCGCAGAGTCAGACGTTACACCAAAAGCACCGATTTGACCTGAATTATTGATTTGAGTCAAAGTGCCCGACTGATCTCTAATCGCAACAACTTCGCCGCTTCGCCCTGTGATGATAGCCGAAATAGAGCCTGTATTGTTTAAAACTGGAAGGCTAGCCCCAGACTCCACATCGATGGCTGTCGCCGTTAAAAACCGCGCCGCAATAATATTATCCGTATCCGCATAGACTTGATCAGTGGCTTCATTGACTTGCGCCAATATAATGCCCGTATTATTAATTTGGTCTGCAATGGCATTACTGCCTAAAACAATCACCCGTGCAAGACCTGTACGGGATGCCACGTCTGCGGTACCGTCATTACCACTTCGAAACGAACGCGCGGACATTGTCCCGCTATTATTGATGCCATTTGTAAGCGTTGCATCTTTTACGTGAAAAGCCGTGGCATTAATATCATCATATACACCCGAGGCCGTAATTGTCCCTTGTTGAACAAATGCATATTGCAATTCGGCATTATAATCTGAATCCGCAGGGTTTGTAATCGCCCCGACAACACCAATCGAAATTGGTGTGCCGTTCCCGTCGATCAATACAGCTGCCGCTTCGCCGAATTGGTTCACAGTGCTTAAATCTGTAACAAATGTCGTTACAACCCCCGTAGTGCTATTGGTGGACGTGCTGGTTTTACGTTCCAGATGGACACCATTACTGACATTACCATTGATCTTTATGGCAGAGCCAGCTTGTAATAAATCTTCAGCATCTAGTAATTTTCGAGATGCCAGAGAAGGGCGTGTTGTAAATCTATAGCCCGTATTCGTAATAACCCCAGTATTTTGAAATTGCCCATCAATATCATTTGTGACCGCAATCGCACTCGCATTCTCTCCGCGTGTATTAATGGTAGCATCAGACGCCAAATTACCAATCACCTTGCCTTCAACGCCGACTGCCACAACGTTCCGTCCTGTTAGAGAGAAACCACCATCAAGCGACAAGTCTCCCAGTAAAGTCGTCGGCGCAGACAGACGAATACCGTAAGAATCATTGCCCTCAATGGTAATCTGACCCGCAGAGGTTTGATTGATATTGCCTTGAAAAGGACTCGCACCTGAGATCAATATCCCTGTGCGTCCAGTCCCCTGTGCAAATTCACCATCAACAATATTGTCCGAATCCGTATCTGTTGCCGTGAAATCTTCTGTTAATGAAATCGTTCCGGTATTTGTAAACGAGCCATTATTGCCACCAATGACCTCAACGCCTGTAACATTATCAACATCTTCAGCATCTATGCGTCCATTGTTCACAACCGTACTATTGGTGTCGAGCGTTAAAGCCGCACCCGCATCCGTTCGCGTAATAGTCCCTGTTGAACTGATTGTCACATCACTTGGATCTCCATCATCCGCCGTTGAGGTACGAACAGGTGTTGTGATATCATCTGTAATCGTGACTTGCGCAAAGCCAGAGGTCGCTTGAAGAACAAGCACAGCAGGAACGGACACCGTTAGAAACAATCTCTGGAATGTCATTGCGAAGTCTACCTTTTAATATCCACTTTAAACAAAAGCAGAAAGACGCGCATAATGCGCCTTATATTTTCGATTCAATTACGTTCTAACCAAACTAATCCATCATGCCAATGAAAGAATGGTTAGTTTTTGGGAAGGATTGCAGTTTCTAACAGTAAAAACTTTCCAACAGACAGGCTTGCAATCCATATCACAGCATGATTATTTAAGGCTATGAAGATAATAAAACACCTCAGAAAATGCTTTTCCACCATCCTCCTAACAAGCACTTTACTCACAAGCGCATGCGGCCCCTTAGAAAAAAACATCAACAAAGAAAAAAGTGCTGATAAAGCAGGCGAGAACACGCAAAGCCTCGCCTTTGCCAGCACTTACGCACCCTTGCCGTCTGAAACAACGCTGATAACCAATGCCCGTATTTTGGACGGGCTGGGCGGCGAAATCCTTTCGGGGTCAATTTTATTGAAAAATGGACGTATTGTTAAAATTAGCGAAGAGGCTATAGGCTCTGAAGCCACGCTGACGATAGATGCGGCCGGAAAATGGGTGACACCGGGGATTATTGATATTCACTCCCATCTCGGCAATTACCCTTCGCCAAGCGTCAATGCACATTCAGACGGGAACGAAATTACGAATCCAATCACATCCGAAGTCTATGCCGAACATGGTGTCTGGCCCCAAGACCCCGGCTTTGACGAAGCGTTAGCAGGGGGCGTAACCACGCTTCATATTCTGCCAGGCTCTGCGAATCTATTTGGGGGACGCGGCGTGACATTACGCAATATTCCCGCGCGAACGGTTCAAGATATGAAATTCCCCGACGCCCCCTATACGCTGAAAATGGCGTGTGGAGAAAATCCGAAACGGGTTTACGGCAAAAAGGGCGGCCCCGGTTCACGCATGGGCAATGTCGCTGGCTACCGCAAAAACTGGATTAAAGCGACGGAGTACAAAAAGAAACGTGATGAAGGCGACGACTTCACGCGCGACTTGCAACTTGAAACTCTCGCGGATGTGCTTGACGGAAAAATCCTTGTACAAATGCATTGTTACCGCGCAGATGAAATGGTTCAAATTCTCGATATAGCCAAGGAATTTGATTATAAGGTTACAACCTTCCACCATGCAATTGAGGCCTATAAAATCGGTGACATCCTTGCAAAAACAGATACGTGCGCAGCCATGTGGGCCGATTGGTGGGGCTTTAAAATGGAAGCCTATGACACCATTCGTGAAAACATTCCCTTTGTTCATGCCCAAGGGGCTTGCGCGATGATACACTCTGATGACCCTAACGGGGTGCAACGCCTCAACCAAGAAGTCGCAAAAGCGTGGTCAGATGGCAACAAAGCGGGCCTAAAAATTTCAAAGGCCGAGGCTTTTCAATGGCTGACATCAAATCCCGCAAAAGCCCTCGGCATATTTGACGATACAGGGTCTCTAACGGCGGGGAAGCGCGCCGACATTGTGCTTTGGTCAGCAGATCCCTTCTCAACCTATGCGCGCCCTGAAAAGGTCTTTCTTGACGGCGCATTAGTCATTGATAAAGACACAGGTCTAAAACCCATGAGCGATTTTAAGCTAGGGCAAGTGCCCGAAAATGAGGGGCTTTAGAATGAGAGCGAATACCCAATCAAAATCCATTCTCTCGGCCCTCATCATCACGACAGGCCTCATATCTTTTGCGCAAATACAGGCCCAAACAAAGCAACAAGCGCCAACACAGACCATATTCATTGATAATGCCAAGCTTGTCACAGGCACAGAGGCAGGCATATTTGATGAGACTGATATTCTTATTGAAAATGGCCAAATTCAAAACATCGGTAAAGACCTGACGGCACCAGCTGACGCGACCATATTTGAGGCTTCGGGCCAATGGGTCACACCAGGATTGTTTCTGCCTTTCTCGCAAATTGGGTTGGTCGATATTTCCGCAGAATCGCGTACAAATGATACGCGAGCCGCAAAATCCAAAACCTCGGTCAGCGAAATGGGCGCAGATAGCTTTAATCCAAAAGCCTCTGCGATTTCTGTCACACGCATAGAAGGGATAACGCACGCCGCAATTGCCCCCTCTGCGAGTCATAATATTTTTGGCGGCATAGGATTTATTGCGAATTTAACAGGCGAATTTGATTCCATTGTTCAAAAAAATGCCTTTGTCTATGTACAACTTGGCGAACGCGGAGCAGAGCTCGCTGGCGGGTCGCGGAGTGCCAGTCTCGCACAATTCAGATCGGCACTTGATGATGCCAGCGCTTATCCTTCGCGCTACAAAACCCCCAAAGACGGGGACATTTTATCACGCAAAGATGCAAGCGCCCTAGCAAAAGCGGCAAGGGGTGCCATGCCTATTATTATATCCGTTGACCGCGCTTCTGATATTTTAAAAATCATTGAGATTAAAAACGAATTTGGCGATTTAGATATTATCTTGCTCGGCGCGGCCGATGCTTGGCGCGTTGCGTCGCAAATCAAACAAGCGGGTTTAAAAGTCATGGTCGATCCGCATGAAAATCTACCCTCAAGTTTTCAAGCCGTTGCGGCGCGGTCTGATAATGTCTTACAACTTGACACGGCTGGAGTGGATTACGCGATTATGAATTATACCCAAGACCTTGGGCATAATGGCCGCCTCTTACCGCAACATGCTGGTAATGCTGTTGGAAATGGTTTGGCATGGGAGAAAGCATTTGCCGCAATCACGACGACACCCGCGCGTTGGTTTGGCCTTGAAACAGCCACCTTAGAAACAGGGGCAGACACACTCGTGATTTGGGACGCAGATCCACTCGAAGTTACAGCCGCACCGAAATTTATTATGATTGACGGTAAAGTGCAAAACCTTGAGAGCCGTCAAACCGCGCTTCGCGATCGTTACAATCCGTTAAATCAGGACACGCGCCCACACAAATACAGGTCGATCGACTAACCGCAAACACAATTCGCACAGGGAGCGTCACTAACGGTTCAACAGTGTCAGCGCCATTAACAATTTTGGCTTATCCGCTGTAAAACCACTTCTCACCCAAAGGGCTTTTAACGCTTCAAGCTTGCGGCCCATTTCGGGGCCATTTTTAACCCCAGCGGCTTGTAAATCTTTACCCGTCAAAGGAAACTCTGGCGGTGTCCACCCCATAGCGAGATCCGCGAAGCTCATCCAACGCGAACTTTTGATCGGGTCTTCTTCGCCTGCCGCCCGCAGTCGCGCGCGGTCTATCACCACTTGACGGCCTGCCTTATAAATCGCTTTCCGCATCTCGCGCTCATGCGCAAAGGGATCCAACGCCGTGCCGTCTTCAACCCAATCTTTGAGCCTTTTAGTCTCTGTCTTTGACATTTTCATGCGGGTCGTCAGCAACAGAATTTGTAAAGGCTCTCGCGCGCAAAGCGCCATTAAACGCAGTAGCGGGTCTGGTTTTATCGCCTCTCTTTGCTCTAAGACGATTAAACACTTAAGTCCGTCCACATTGGTCGCTTCAGGCAAGAGAATTTCTAAAATATCATGGGTGAGCATAATCCGCAAAGCGCGCTCAGGGTTTGGGGCGGAGAGCAAAAGCTTTAGCTCTTTCCAGATACGCTCCACAGACAGTTTTTTAAATCCAGCTCGACCATATCGACAGGCCTCTAGCGCCGTTTTATCGAGTTTCGCATCCCCCATATAATGTGCGACAAAGCGGAAATAGCGCAAAATACGCAAATAATCCTCTTCAATACGTTCACTTGCATCCCCGATAAAGCGTAACTTTTTAACGGCTAAGTCCTCAAGCCCTTGGCCTGTCGGATCAAAGATTTTACCTTCAAAATCCGTATAAAGCGCATTCATTGTGAAATCTCGCCTTTGCGCGTCTTCGGCCCAATCTTGAGTGAACTGGACAACCGCTCGTCGCCCGTCAGTTTCAACATCTTTACGAAGCGAGGTAATTTCAAACGGGGTTTTATCCAAAACCGCCGTAATCGTTCCATGGGCTTTGCCCGTGGGAATAGATTTTATACCCGCCTCTTTTAACAATGATTCGACGGCTTCAGGCTCTAAATTCGTGGATAAATCTATGTCCAATACCGTGCGCCCCATTAAAGCATTGCGCACGCAACCGCCGACAAAACGCAGACTGTTCTTTGGGAAAACTTCAAACAATTTTGAGACTGCATGCGTACGCATCCAGCTGTGCTCAAGCGGGTTTAAATATGTCGGGTTTAAATCTGTCATGTTTCAAAGCCTCTTTGCCAGAGACGGTACAGCGTCATAGCTGTCATGCCCCAAATATTTCTATGTGTCCCGAAATCATCATAAGGCATATCAAATAAGGTTAAAGTCTTGTTCTTCCACTCGACTTCGCGCTTTATGTGATTATCAGAATTCATCAAAAATGAAAACGGGACTTCAAACACATCCGCGACTTCGCGCGGATCGGGCGTAATAACCGAATCTGAATCGACGATCCCGACAAAAGGCGTCACCCTGTATTCACCCGTGGCATCAAAAGAGGGTAAACGCCCAAGCATTGTAATGCGCTCTGATGGCACGCCAATTTCTTCTTCCGTTTCGCGGTAGGCTGCCATTAGGGCCGCCTCCCCCGCTTCCGCGCGACCGCCTGGGAAGGCAATCTGTCCTGGATGGGTGGGCATCGTATCTGGGCGTTTTGTCAAAATGACCTGCCAGTCTTCGCGTTTAACAAGTGGCAGTAGCACAACCGCTCGGCGTTGCGTTTGCCGTGTAATTGCGTCATCGCCTTCGGTTATATCCACAGGCATAAGCGCATTTTTCACACGCGAAATTATGGGGTCTGTCTCATATATCATAGACTAAAGCGGTTAGGTAAGATGCGCATTGGCTGGGCCGAGCGGGTAAAATTCACCCCCAGCATAAAGCCCTAATTGCGGCCCCTCCGCCGTCTCTCGTTCGACGGCCCGCTCGACAATTTCGTAAAAGACAGAGCGGCTGAGGGCGGCTTCTAAATTTGCGCGCACCCTTACAAAAGGCGAAGGCTCTAATGTCACAGAATCGGTTTCTACGCGCAGAGGACGATCCTTACTGACTTCAACACTTTCGTCCAAATTGGTCGTAAAGAATACAGCCTGATTTTTGCCCGTGCCTTTTATATCCACACGAGTCGCAAGGAAATGTCCACGCTCCACCTTAATTTTAATTTTCTCAACTGGGGTTACGAGATAAGTTTCGCCGTCAGCATCCTTGCGCAATATTGAAGCAAATAATTTAATAAGGGGCGTACGGGTAATGCGCGAACCTTCATGCCACCATGATCCATCAGAGCGGATAACCATATCCATTTCGCCACAATATTCAGGCTCCCATAGATGTACGGGCGGCAAACCAGATCCGTCAGAATTGGCTTTAGCCGACTCGACTAAGGCTTGCAGATTAAAACGCATATTTACAAAAACCTTTGGGGGTTTATCATGTGTCAAACTTTCTCTGTTTTAATGTAACAGGGATAGACAAAGCTATCACCATGTCCCATTCATGCCTATATGGTCACATATAGAGTAGTGACCAATATTTGTATATGTAACGATCCCAATAGAGATTTCCAATGCCCCCTCAAAAAAACAGCTCACCTGCGACAGAGAATTCAAGCGCGGTCACAAAAGCGATTGAAAAATCAGCCGAAAAAGCCAATGCGCAACTCGCAACCGCTAAAGAGAGCATTGGAGACATTATTCTCGGTCAAGAGAATGTCGTCGATCTTGCAATCACGGCCATTCTGTCAGGCGGACATACATTACTCGTTGGTGTTCCCGGTTTGGCCAAAACACTCTTAGTCGAAACGCTTGGCACTGTCATGGGCCTCGAATCAAAACGTGTGCAATTCACCCCAGACCTTATGCCCGCTGATATTGTTGGGTCAGAAGTCTTAGAAGAAACAACAAAAGGCAAACGCTCTTTTCGCTTCATCCCTGGCCCTGTCTTTTGCCAGCTTTTAATGGCCGACGAAATTAACCGTGCCAGCCCACGCACACAATCTGCCCTATTGCAGGCGATGCAAGAACGCTTTGTAACGGTTGCAGGGGTTCGCCATGATCTACCAGCCCCTTTCCATGTACTCGCCACTCAAAATCCGATTGAACAAGAAGGCACATATCCCTTGCCCGAAGCGCAACTTGACCGCTTCCTGTTCCAAATTGATGTTGAATTCCCGACGCTTGCAACAGAAAAAGAAATCTTGATCGCTACGACAGGCGCGGGGTCAATGCGTGCCAAACGCGCAGTGACACCTAAACAACTCATTGAAATGCAAACGCTTATCCGAAAGCTTCCAATCGGGGAGAGTGTCGTGAATGCTATTTTGACACTTGTGCGCAATGCACGCCCTTCGCAAACCAATTTACCTGCGATTAAAGACACCGTTTCTTGGGGGCCGGGACCACGTGCTGGACAAGCCCTCATGCTCGCGACACGGGCGAAAGCTTTAATGGATGGCCGTCTTTCCCCCTCAATTGATGACGTTTTGGATTTGGCAGAACCTGTACTCAAACATCGTATGGCGCTTAGTTTTGCGGCGCGCGCCGATGGGCAAACATTGAAAAAAACAATTGAAAGCCTGAAAGACAGCCTTGCTTAGCTACGCAAGATATTAACTCTATGCCTGAAAAGACGCAGACATTTGATAATCGCTCGGCTTTAGATCTTCGCCGAAAGGCTGAAAATATTGCAAGCCCGTTCCCGACATTACAAGCCGAGGCTGAACGTGTGGCAGCCGTTGTCGCACAGGGTGTGCATGGTCGTCGGCGTCCCGGTCAAGGTGAGACGTTTTGGCAATATCGCCAATACCATAATTCTGATACCGCTCAAAGTATTGACTGGCGACGCTCTGCCCGAGGCGCACAAGTCTATGTCCGTGAAACAGAATGGGAAGCGGCCAATACGCTATATTTTTGGCGGGACGGAAACCCCGGAATGAATTGGCGATCAAACGGCGCTTTGCCGACCAAACAAGACCGAGCAACAGTCTTATCCATGGCACTTGCGGCTTTGTTGATGCGCGGTGGAGAACGGTGTTCTGTATTGGGAGAATCTGAACGTGCGCGGTCTGGTCGTGTAGGCCTAGAGCGTATTTCGCTCAGGCTCGCGCAATCAAAGGGGGCTTTAAAGTCTATCAATGCCGCAATTCCTGCCCATGCGCGACTGATCCTTATGTCCGATTTTTTGGACGGGGCAGAGGCTTGGCGCGCGCGTCTGGCAAAGCTTTCCGCGCGACCTGCGAAAGGTGTGCTGTTACAAATCATCGACCCCGCCGAACGGGACTTTCCCTATCGGGGGCGTGTCAAATTACGCCTACCTGGTCATAAATTATTAGAGCCTTTAATCGTCGGACGGGCCGAACGGGCTCAAGCTGAATACCGCGAAAAATTTGCCCTTCATTGTGAAATGATGGCGCAAACAGCACGCCGTCTGGGTTGGCCCTTAATTATCCACAATACGGATAAACCCGCAAGCACAGCCCTTACAGCACTCTATCTCGCACTCTCGGGTGAGACGACATTATGACCCAAAGACTATGAATAAGGCACTATGATATTGAGCGGTTTAACATTCTTGGCTCCGCTGACATTGATCGGGCTTTTGGCCTTGCCGATGATCTGGTGGCTTTTGCGTGTAACTCCGCCCCTGCCTAAAGATACGGATTTTCCGCCGCTCCGAATATTGCGCGATGTCCTTACCGAAGAAGAAACACCCAATAGCACGCCCTTTTGGTTGCTGCTGTTTAGACTCCTCATGGTTACTTTAATCGTTCTTGCGCTCGCCAGACCGATAATTCAAAAAGCACAAGGTGTTGAAGACAGACCGCTTGTCTTAGTGGTTGAAAATGGTTGGGCCGCAGCCGCCAATTGGGGTGATATTATAAAAGAAGCCGAAGCCCGTATTTCTGACGCTCGCCGAAAAAATTTAGAGGTTTTATTCGTGACAACCGCCGAAACGCGCACAGATATAAAATTTGAACCTGCTGACATCGCCATGAAACACATCAAGGCCTTAACCCCGCACCCTTACGCCCCAAACCTTATGCAAACGGCCCAAATTTTAAAAGGATTGGACATAAGCGAAGGGAATTCAGTCTGGTTATCGTCTGGTGTTGAATATCTTGAAACGAACCCCATAGCGGATGTTTTGAAATCCACAAAGTCTGTAGAACGCCTTATCCCGAATTCTGAAACCTTGCCACTTATTCCCGCCCGAGTCGAAGAGACGGCCAATGGATTGCGGGCAGTATGGTATCGCCTTGAAAAATCAAGCCTTCGAAGTTCTGAAGTTTCGCTCAATGGGCGGGACGGACGAACCATTGCTCGCCAAGATATAAGTTTTGCCCCGAATGAGATTTCAGCCAGTGTGGAATTTGAACTCCCTTCTGAACTTCGCAACCGTATCGCCTCTGTTCGTTCTGGCGGGACGCTATCGGCCGGTTCGATTCATTTATTAGATGATCGTTGGGGACGGCCATTAATTGGGATTTTATCCGAGGGCGATAGCGGAGCCAGCCCACTTTTATCAGAAAATTTTTATGCTGAAACCGCGCTAAAGCCTTATGCCGATATTTTCGAAGGGCCGTTAAAAGACCTCCTTCCCCTCGCACCAACCGTTCTAATCATGCCCGATAATGCCCGCGACGATAGTGAAGCCCTAATAGAATTTGTTGAAACAGGCGGACTTTTAATTCGCTTTGCAGGCCCAAAACTTGCCAAACGCAATGACAGTCTTTTACCCGTGGATTTACGCGAAGGGGGCAGAGATCTGGGCGGGGCTTTGACATGGGAAAAACCGCAATCCCTAGACCCGTTTACAGAAGATAGCCCATTTTACGGCCTCACCATTTCAGATGATATTCGTGTGACCCGCCAAATTATGGCAAACCCAGGAACAGAAACGGATAGTCGAACATGGGCGCGCCTTGCCGATGGCTCCCCGATTGTTACCTCAAGCCCGCGCGGGCTTGGACGGATTGTCCTGTTCCATGTTACAGCAGGGCCTGAATGGTCAAATTTAGCCGTAAGCGGACTTTATGTTGATATGCTTCGACGCTTACTTCCGCTGGCGAAATCAGAACCGCGTGAAACTTTAGAGACTTCAGGCAATTGGGTTGCCGAACGCGTGTTAAACGGGTTTGGACGCCTTGAACCACCAAGCCCCGAAATTTCGCAAATCAAAAATGACGCGTTTGACACAATAACACCCAGTGCCAAAACGCCGCCGGGCCTTTATCGTCAAGGCACGCGCCGCAAAGCGCTAAACACAATTACAGACCCCGAAACATTCGGGATCACAAGTCCTATTTCGGGCATAAAGGACAGTCGGTACGGACAAACGGTCGAACGGTCTCTAAGTGGGATATTACTCGCCCTCGCCCTTATGGCCTTAACATTGGATGCGTTTATTGCGTTATTTGTGTCAGGACGCTTGTCTAATTTAAGCCCGTCTAAATTGCTATCGCGCCGCTCTATAGCCCCCGTAATTGCATTCAGCTTTGTGATAATCGCTATGTTACCAACAAAGAGTTGGGCACAAGAAACACGCTTACAAACTGAACAAGCAAACGCCTTAGACACAACGCCAGATGCCGCATTGGGATTATATCTGGCCTATATCAAAACAGGCGATAGCCGCAAAGACCGCATGAGCGAAGCCGCCATGTCGGGGATTGTACAAGCCCTAACAAACCGCACAACCATTGAACCTGAAGGCGTCAAAGGCGTTAATCTTGAGCGCGATACCCTTGTCTTTTATCCCTTTTTATACTTTCCAGTTTCGCGCGATGCGCCTGAACTTTCAGCACCAGCCCGCGCGGCCCTCAATGCCTATATGACCAATGGTGGAACCGTTGTTTTTGACACTCAAGACCAAGGGGATAAAATCATTACGGGCGGAATGCAGCATCCGGGGTTATCGCGTGTAACTGAAGGATTAGATTTACCCGAAATCGGACAGGTTCCAAAAAACCATGTTCTAACCAAGTCTTTTTATCTTTTACAAGTTTTTCCGGGACGCTGGGCAAATGGTCCCGTTTGGGTCGCCCGCAATCAAAGTGGGAGTACGCAAGACGGTGTGAGCCGTGTCATAATTGGCAGCAATGATTGGGCCGCAGCTTGGGCGACATCTGAGGACGGAGACCCGCTGGCCACTTTAGAAAATGATATTCTCAAGCAGCGCGAAATGGCGCTTAGGTTTGGTGTCAATCTGACCATGTATGCCTTAGCGGGGAATTATAAAGCCGACCAAGTCCATGCAGCCGCACTGGTCGAACGCTTAGGTCAAGATAAGAAATCACCCGAAAACCTTGGCCCTAGAAAACCAAATTGATAGGTTTGTTTTGATGGTCATATTTTTTTCAAATTTGAAAATCTTTGGGATAGAAGCCTTGGCCCTTGATCCGCTTTTACCGATGAGCCTTGTACTGACACTCTCTGGATTGGCTATGCTGGCGGCGCTTTTGGGTGCGATTGGGAAATTACGGACACTTGTCCCGCGCGTGCTCGTGGCTTTGGCACTCACCATAGCGCTTTTAAATCCGCAAACCGTGATCGAAGAAAAAGAGCCATTATCGGACATTGTACTCGTCCTAAAAGATCAATCAGAATCCAGTCAACTCGGAACCCGTAGTGCGGATATGAACCGCAGTGCGTCCGCTCTGCAAGAGGCGCTTAAAGCGCAAGACGGGTTAGAGATTATCAATAGCGTCATTCCGTCAAGTACAGACGGAACGCGTCTGACCCGTACCTTAATTGAGGCTTTAAGCGATATTCCGCGTGAGCGTTTTGCAGGTGTGATTACGCTGACGGATGGTCAAATCCACGACTTACCGCAACAGGTTGAAACCCTATTGCCAGAGGGTGTCCCGTTTCACAGTTTAATTACGGGTGATATTGAAATGCGTGACCGCCGTATTCGCGCCGTATTAACACCAAAATACGGACTTGTCGGAGAACAGGCGGAATTTGAAGTCTTCATTGATGATCCTGGTTTTGAAGGTGAGCGCGCTCAAATCGAAATCAAGGTGAACGGTGACCTTCAAGGCCGCTTTAGTGCCGTTATTGGCGATAAAGTCTCACTTCCCGTTAAGATAGAAAGGCGGGGAACCAATACAATTGAGCTTTCTGTTCAAGCGGTCAATGATGAACTGACCTTGATTAATAATAGTTTCGTCTCAGAATTTTCAGGTATTCGAGACCGATTACGGGTCTTGCTCGTGACAGGTTATCCGCATAAAGGCGGGCGCGCTTGGCGGAACCTATTGAAAAGTGATCCCTCTGTTGATTTAGTTCAGTTTACGATTTTGACCAATCCACGCCGTAAAAACACCAAAGCCCGGCAAAGTGAATTATCCTTGATCGCCTTTCCCACACGGCAATTATTTGAAGAAAAGCTGGAAGAATTTGATCTTATCATTTTTGATCAGTTCAGACGCCGCTTTACCCCAAGTGGCCAAGGGCGTGCTGTACCGATTTTACAGCCTTATTATTTGCAAAACATTTCCGAATATGTCGAAAATGGCGGGGCGTTGCTTGTCGCGGCGGGCCCGTCTTTTGCGAGTGAAGAAAGCCTCTACCGCTCGCCACTCGCCGCTGTCCTGCCCACGCGCCCAACAGGTGATATAATGCAAGACGGATTCAAACCCCAGTTGAATGAGAAGGGTCGCAGACACCCAATTACCGCCCCGTTTTCGGGTAAAGACGATCAAAACTGGGGTCGATGGTTTCGCATTGTGGAGAGCAATGTTGTCAGCGGGAATGTTTTAATGGAAGGCCCAGATGCGGAACCTCTGCTTGTCATTGAGAAAATTGGCAAAGGCCGAGTTGGTATGTTTTTATCCGACCAAGCATGGCTTTGGTCAAAAGGCTTTGAAGGCGGCGGGCCCTATAATGAAATGTTCCGAAGGCTCTCGCATTGGTTAATGGGAGAACCCGATTTATCGGCAGAAAAGGTTTCAGGACGAATTGAAAATGATACGTTGAAAATTGAACGCCGCACTTTGACCGATAATGAGCAAGCCGTAACCGTTGAATTGCCGAATGGCCAATACGAAACCGTACGCCTATCTAAAACTGAAAATGGGATTTACCGCGGCGAAATCGCGGTTACAGCACAAGGCGCTTACCGTATTTCAGACGGCGATATATCCTCTGTTGTCGCCGCAGGTTCGCTTAATCCCAAAGAATTTTCTGACCTAACCCCAACGGATGAAATCTTACGCCCACTATCAGACGCGACGGGCGGCGGCGTCTTTTTTACGACACCATCAAAAGGCGCAGTTGCCTTACCCGAAATAAGACGGATCAAATCGGATAGCTTAACCCTCACGGGTAAAGTCGCGCTTGCGGGTAAAAATTGGATTGGTCTTCGCGCTAATGAAGCATTCACCGTCAGAGCGTCTCGCCGCGCACCGATTGCCCCTGGGTTGATTTTCTTTCTCATGGCCCTGTTCGGACTATCGTGGGCCTGGTGGCGTGAAGGCCGTTAAACACATTAAATTAACGCCTATGCGCTTTATTGTCGATCTATTGTAAAATAGAGATTTAACACCAAAGACAAACAATCTAATTTATAAGGCTTATGTCCAATTGAATACATGTGCAATTGAATACATGTCCTAGAGAATGAATGTACCAAGATGAATATGCGTAGATTAGCCCTTATAGCCGCAATAACTGCCACAATGGGGTTGCAAGCCTGCGGGGTTGCCAAAACCACAGGCAAAGCCGCAGCCTTGCCGTTTAAGGCTGCCTATGGGACAACCAAATTTGCAGGCAAGTCTATTTATAATACTGGAAAATATGCTGGAAAGGCCACTTTTGCGACAGGGAAAGGGGTTTATTATGTCGGCTCTGTTCCCGTAAAGATTACGGATAAAGCCCTCGATACCACGACAAAAGTCCTTACCGTCACCACACAAGTCGTCGGTGTTGGAGGCAAAGTTATGGTTGTCAGTCGCCAAATTAAAGCCGCTCAATTGGATTCAGAACTGGCCAGTATTCGCGCCAGTGCAAATGTTTTAAGTGTTGTGATTGATGCTTTCGCTTAATTAAACGCTGTAAACCGTTCACGAAAACGTAAACGCGCGTGATCCCTAAGCCAATTGAGCTTTAGAGCCCTCTATTGTAAGGTTAGATACACTATAGGAGTCACTATGCGCCGTTTCTTCAAATCTACGTTTATTTCTGCGTCTCTATGCACCGCCTTTATGGTCACAAGCTTGCCAGCATTTGCCAAAAGCCATGGCTATGAAAGCGCTTTAACGGGACCTCTTAACACACCCGTTAAGATTGAAGTTGTCTTAAGTGAAGACTTGGCCTATCGCGCGAATAATCGACCCAAGAAAATGCAACACCGCTCATCAATTCGACTGAATGCGGCCTTTGCTAATAATAGCCATCTCGGCGAAAAAGAACTCGGCAGACTCATTGAACGCTTGCGACAACGCGTAGAAAAGCGCCTTATCAAAGAAGGCGTACAGGTCTCGGATTCAGCCCCGACAACACTTCGCATTACTTTAGAGGATGCCAAACCCAACCGGCCTACATTCACTCAAATGTCTCGTGATACTTCACTTTCCTATCAAAGTTTTGGAACTGGTGGAGCCGAAATTAACGCTGAAATCATACAAGCCAACGGCGCGCGCCTTGGTACACTGTCCTACCGTTTTTATGAAACGTCCATAGAATTTGCACATCATAACGCGACTTGGTCAGACGCAAATCGTGCCATTGACCGATTTGCAAGGAAGGCGGCGAAAACGCTGGATACGAAGTCTTAAACCAATTTTAAGAATCCGAGTGTCATCGACAAATTAATCAATGCCTGTGATCTTGTGCGTTTGAAGACTCAATCGCCATTTTGGATTCGACAAACAATACGTGATGGCAGACTGAATATTAGTTTTTTGGTCTTTATTGTCTAAGGGCTGAAGACAAAAATGTGTGAAATCTAAGTGTTCAAAATCTGTTGGTTTATTTTCAATTTGTGGAAAGACGAGTTTTAATTCATCCCCGCTCACTTGCTTAAGCTTTGCATTCGCCTTCGGACTGACGCAAACCCAGTCTAGGGCTTCAGGCGCTTTGAGCGTGCCATTGGTTTCCACCGCAACTTTAAATCCAATAGAATGCAGCGCCTCAATCAAAGGAGCGTCAAGTTGCAACAAAGGCTCCCCGCCTGTGCACACAACCCATTTTTGTCCAGCGAAACCTCTGCCTGCGTCTACCGACAGGTTTTCAAACCATAAAGCGTCAATTGTATGGGCTAAAGTTTCAGCTGTTTTAAACTTCCCGCCATTGACTCCATTTGTGCCAATAAAATCTGTATCGCAAAAATTACAAATCGCCGAAGCACGGTCACGCTCTAACCCAGACCAAAGATTACACCCTGAAAACCGCAAAAAAATCGCTGTAATACCTGTTTGCACACCCTCGCCTTGCAGGGTCAAATACATCTCTTTAACGCTATAGGTCATGCGCGGTATGCACTCCAACCCGCCGCTCTTAATTCACACGCAGGACATGTCCCACATCCATATCCCCAATCATGCAGGACACCGCGCTCTCCCAAATAACACGTGTGCGTTTGCGTTCGAATAATTTCAACCAAAGCGGCGCCGCCCAAATTTTCAGCCAAGGCCCATGCGCTTGCTTTACTCAGATGCATTAAAGGCGTTTCTAAAGAAAAGACTTTATCCATGCCGAGTGAAATTGATTTCATTGTGGCGTCCAATGTTTCCGCGCGGCAATCAGGATAGCCCGAAAAATCAGCCTCACACATCCCCCCGACAAGCCGCGCAATACCGCGTCGATACCCAAGGGCTGCCGCGAAATTTAAGAATATCAAATTCCGTCCGGGTACAAATGTGCTTGGCAGACCCGTTGAATTTAAGGTGATTTCGACGTCTCGGGTTAAAGCCGTTTCAGAAATCGCGCCTAGATTTGACAAATCAATAATATGGTCCGGGCCTAATCGCTCACGCCAAGATTTTTTCAAATCTTTAATTTTATCACGCACATCGGCCCGACACGTCATTTCAATATTATGACGCTGGCCATAATCAAACCCAACAGTTTCTACGCGCTCATACCGCTCTAGCGCCCATGCCAAACAGGTGGCGGAATCTTGGCCACCCGAAAACATAAGCAAGGCTTGTTTCTGTTCAGACATAAACGCGCCTATATCGAAAATTTTTATAGATGACTAGTTCTCTCGTTCATTTCTGGCACAAAACTTGAAAGTTTATCGTGAATGAAACCTTCACAGTGTGGAGCGCAAAAGGGACATCACATGAAAAAAAGAAAAATACTCCTCGCGTGGATTGCTTTAGAACTCACCGCGCTCCCTGTTGCCGCGCATATCTTTAATCAAGTCGACTTCTCGAAGCCACAAAAACCAACCGTTGCAGAGATATTCTCAGACACGGGCAGCAAAACATTTATGGCACATTCCACAGCTCCATTTGCGATTACCGCAAAAGGCAGTGCTGGCCTCATCAATATTAGCGTTTCACATAACGGGCTTATCAATGGAAATCCTTACGGCGAAAATGCACAATTACCGGGTAAATCCTTCAAATGTGCGCAAATGACGTCTGATGCGCCCGTGAATATTTATCAATCCCATAGGAAAACCCAAATTAAACGTGGGCCAATCTTGACACAAGCCGTTCGGATTGACGTAACTTATGACCCAGAAATGACACCAGAATTTGAATTTATTTCGGTTGAAACCGCTCAAAACATTGCGCGTGCCCCATCTTGCGATGAAAATATTATTCCCTACAAACTTGTCAAAAGCGAAAGCCGTTAAGTTTAAAATCAGTGTCATAATATTCTAGTCAAGGCAGGGGCAATATGGCAAAGCACCAAGACTATGAATACACCCAGACAAGACGAAAGCCGTTCAGGCGGCGCCGCATTTGCAGAGCAGATTGCACGCGATAAAACCAATCGCTTAAAGGCGCGGTCCTTTAGACCTTTGCGTCACCTTCTACCCTTTGTCATGCGTTATAAGCTCTGGCTGGCGGGTTTCATCCTGTTCCTAACCCTGTCTGCGATTACCAGTCTTGCCCTTCCAGGCGTTGGAAAGATTATCGTGGATTGCGGCTTTGGCGGCGGTGAAGTCGATGTTGAAATTTGTCAAAAATTCTCAATCTCTGAAGGGTCTGATCTTGGCCCCTATTTCAAATTTGCAATGATATTTGCCGTATTGTTTTCAATTTTTGGTAGCTTGCGTTTCTATTTTATTACCATTTTAGGACAACGCGTCATTTCGGATATTCGTCAAACTGTCTATTCAAAACTGTTAACACTGAGCCCATCTTATTATGAAAAAGTCCGAACCGGTGAAATCCTGTCGCGTCTGACAACCGATACGACTTTAATCGAAACGGTCATTACAGGGTCTGTTTCCTTTGCGATACGGTCTGTGGCAATGATTTTAGGCTCTATAGTTTTAATGTTTATCGTGAGCTGGCAATTGGCGTTGATGGTACTCGCTATTGGCCCTGTCATTATTTTACCCGCCATTATAATCGGGAAACGCATTCGCCGCCTTTCTAAACAAGGCCAAGACGAACTCGCTGGGGCGTCTGCGCGCGCAGGCGAAGCGATTAGCAGTATTCAAACTGTCCAAGCCTTTACGCGCGAATCCCATGAAGACCGTGTCTTTTTTGACTCTATAGATGCGAATTTTAGATCACAAAAGGCGCGCATCACCTTGCAAACCTGCCTGACCGCCCTAATTTTTATAATCTCTCTATGTTCGGTCACAGCCGTTTTGTGGTTCGGGGCGAATTCCGTGGCCAAGGGATGGTTATCAGGCGGAGATATTGTTGCCTTTACCCTCTATGCTTTCTTCACAGTTTCGAGTGCTGGGGCGCTGACAGAAACATGGACAAACTTGTTACGCGCCGCGGGAGCGTCTGAACGCCTTGTCGAGATCTTAAATACAAAGCCTGAAATCATCCCCCTTCGTAAAGACGGTGTAGAGTTAAAGAATATTTCTGGGTCCGTTGCGTTTCAAAATGTATCATTTTCATATCCAACACGCCCAGATGAAGTCGCGCTCAAAGAGATTGATTTCACAGTAAAATCAGGTGAAACAATTGCTCTTGTCGGCCCGTCAGGAGCGGGTAAATCAACAATATTTCAGCTTTTACTGCGGTTTTATGACGTACAAAACGGTCAGATTACGCTCGACGACATACCAATTACACAGTGTAATTTAGAAAGTGTACGTTCTGCTTTTGCGATCGTTCAACAAGACACGCCGTTATTTTCAGGCAGTGCAATGGACAATATCCGTTACGGCAATATCAAAGCCAGTGATGCAGACGTAATCGCAGCGTCTAAGGCCGCCTTCGCCCATGAATTTATCGAAACTCTACCCCAAGGTTATGATACGGACCTTGGTGAACGGGCAACGACTCTCTCGGGTGGACAACGCCAACGTATCGCAATTGCTCGCGCGATCTTACGCAATGCCCCTATACTCCTCTTAGACGAGGCCACGAGTGCGCTTGATTCAGAGAGCGAACAAGCGGTTCAGAAAGCTTTCGAGACCCTGTCCCAAAACCGGACAACACTTGTGATTGCCCACCGTCTGGCAACCGTACGCAAAGCAGATCGTATCATTGTGATTGAAAACGGAAAAATCGTTGAGACGGGCACGCATGAAACACTCTCCGCCCAAGGCGGACTTTATGCCCATCTTGCTGAATTGCAATTTGATACGAATTAAGGAACGTGAATTAAGCCCTACCGGCTTTATAATACGCCTAAAACAGACGCCCCCTCTTCTGCCGTATTCGCGACCGCACGCATAGGTTCGAACATATTCATGCCCAAAGTTGATAAGTTTTTTGGCGCTGGCATTTTATCAGGCGCACGTTTTGTCCAATCAGAGTCGGAAATCACCTCAACCGTACTCGCATGTGCATCCAAACGGATAATATCACCTGTTCGAATTTGACTAATTGGGCCACCCGATAAGGCCTCTGGATGCATATGAATCGCCGACGGAAATTTACCCGACGCCCCCGACAGGCGTCCGTCTGTGACCATTGCGACTTTAAAGCCGCGGTCTTGCAAACTCCCAAGAATTGGTGTGAGTTTATGAAGCTCTGGCATGCCATTCGCTCTTGGGCCTTGGAACCGTAAAACCACAATAAAGTCACGCTCTAGCGCCCCCGCTTTGTGCATATCAATCAATGCGTCTTGATGGTCGATTACCAATGCAGGCGCTTCAACCCGCCAATATTCGCGTTTAACGGCTGAGACTTTCATTACGCTACGGCCAATATTTCCTGTGAGAACACGCAAGCCGCCATCAGGGCGAAACGGCTCAGTAACCGTCGAAAGAACATCTGTATTCAAACTTTCTTGAGGCCCATTACGGAAAAGCACAGTATCGGCTTCTGAATGACCATTCCGGATTGGTTCACGGGTATATTCATTAAGGCCATCCCCGCCTGCAACGGTTTTGACAGCTGGATTCATTAAACCCGCATCCAGTAATTCCCCGACTAAGCGCGCCATTCCGCCCGCGACATGGAAATGGTTCACATCGGCAGGGCCATTGGGATAAATTTTACAAATCAAAGGTGTGACGGAAGAAATATCGGCGAAATCATCCCAATCAATCAAAATACCCGCCGCCCGCGCAATGGCAATCATATGAATGGTTAAATTCGTAGACCCGCCAGTCGCCATTAATCCAACCAAGCCGTTTACAATCGCAATCTCGTCAACAATATGGGCAATAGGCGTAAACTCATGGCCCATATTTGTAATTTGCACAGCGCGGCGCGTGGTCTGCGCCGTCATCGCGTCACGAAGCGGCGTATTCGGATGAATGAAAGACGAACCGGGTAATTGTAACCCCATAACCTCCATCAACATCTGATTGGAATTGGCGGTTCCGTAAAAGGTACACGTACCCGGCGCATGATAAGAGGCGGCCTCGGCCTTCAGTAGAGCCTCACGCCCAACCTTACCATCGGCGAAAAGTTGTCGAATCCGGGCTTTTTCAGGATTGGTAATACCAGACGGCATTGGGCCCGCCGGGGCAAAAATTTGCGGTAAATAACCATAGCGTAAAGCGCCGATCAAAAGGCCTGGAACAATTTTATCGCACACGCCCAAATGGATAACCGCTTCAAACATATCATGCGATAAAGCTACAGCCGTTCCCATCGCAATAATATCGCGCGAAAATAAAGACAATTCCATTCCGTCACGACCTTGGGTCACACCGTCGCACATGGCAGGCACTCCGCCTGCCACTTGCGCTGTCGCACCGTTACGTCGGGCCGCATATTTGATAATCTTTGGAAATCGTTCAAACGGCTGATGCGCAGACAACATATCATTATAAGCCGTAACAATGCCTAAATTCGGCCATTTCGCACCCAGAATTTCTGTTTTCTCGTGCAAAGGGCACGCGGCTGAGGCATGGGCGATATTGCCTTCCGACAAACGGGTCCGACGCGGCCCCTCTCTAAAATTATCTTCCACAGCTTGCAAATATTGTGCGCGGGTCTTTTGAGAGCGCTTGATAATTCTTTGAGTCACATCTGTAATTTTAGAATGCATGAGCGTTAAACCTTAATCTAAAAATCTAGAGCGAACCCGAAAAGACGGATAAGCGTGAACCCGCGGCCCGTAGCGCCCCAACAGGCGCGTCCAATACGGACATTTCCGCACTGTCTTTAAACACTTCAGCTTTTTTGGGGCCCGGTATATAAAGTAAAAGTGCACGTGAACGCATGACGGCACTCAACGTCAAAGAGATACGCAATGGATGTTCACCCGCGCCAGAACACCCTTGCGCATCAATCGCACAAACCGTGTTTGCATTCGTCATATCCATCGCCGCGTGTAAACCTTTTGAATTTGGAAACCAAGAAGCGGTATGACCATCCGTCCCCATTCCCATTACACAAAGGTCAAACGGACGAACCAGATCTGAAAAACGGGCTTCGATCTCTGAAAGTCCATTTTCAGGACGCGCATGCAGTGTTTTTAAGCTGATAAATTTCGCCGCACTGGCTTTATTGTTCAAAAGCGTTTTACGGATAAGCGCTTCATTTGAACCATTGGCCCCTGAATCTACCCAGCGATCATCGACCAAGCTGATGTGAACTTTTGACCACTCTAAATCAAATTGTGATAAATGCGTGTAAACAGAGACAGGACTCTGCCCGCCTGAAACCATCAGCGAAGCTTCGCCCCGCGCCTTGATCGCACGCTCTAACAGATCATAAATATGGCGGGCCGCGCGCTCAGACAAATCAGCTTGGGATTGTATATGTGTGAAATCAGAAAGCGCGGCCATGTCTAATCCTTTGACCAATTACGGCCATCGGCTTTTAACATGTCTTCGGCTTCCAAAGGGCCGTCTTCGCCTGCGGGGTAGAGTTCGACCCGCTGATTTGTACTGTCCCATCCTGCTAAAATCGCATCAACCCAATGCCAAGCCTGTTCAACCTCGTCGCGGCGCATAAACAGGGATAAGTTTCCGCGTACCACATCCATCAAAAGACGTTCATACGCATCTGGATAGCGCACAGTGAAATTATCCGCATATGTCAAATTAAGCGGCAAAGTTTTCAGCCGCAACCCGCCCGCGCCAGGCTCTTTAATTTCGAGCCATAAACGAACGGCTTCATCGGGTTGTAGACGAATAACAAGGCGGTTTGCATTCAAATGCGTTTCTGCACCAAAGACTGAATGCGGCACAGACTTAAATTGTATCACAATTTCAGAACGACGCGAGGCCATACGTTTACCCGTGCGTAGATAAATCGGAACACCCGCCCAACGCCAATTTTCAATAGAAGCTTTAATGGCGACATAGGTTTCAGTACTACTGCGGTCTAAGCCAACATCACTGAGGTAATCCGTAACACTTTCATTCTCAATATGACCCCGGGTATATTGCCCGCGAACCGTGACATGACCGATAGATTCAGGCGTAATGGGGCGTAAAGCGCGTAGGACTTTGATCTTTTCCGTGCGGACATCATCCGCAGACAGTGAGGCCGGGGTCTCCATCGTGGTTAAACATAAAAGTTGCAGTAGATGGTTTTGAACCATGTCACGCAAGGCACCCGACCCGTCATAATAAGCCCCGCGTCCGCCAACGCCGATCGATTCCGCCGCTGTAATTTCAATATGGTCAATCGCTGAATTTGACCATAGTGGCTCAAACAAGATATTTCCAAAACGCAGGGCGAGAAGATTTTGTACAGTCTCTTTTCCGAGATAGTGATCGATTCGGTAGATTCGATCTTCAGCAAAAACCTCTCCCACGCCTTCATTGATGGCGCGCGCGGATTTATAATCCGTACCGAGTGGTTTTTCTAATACCACACGAGAGTTTGAACTAACAACGCCCGTAGCTTTTAACCCGCGGCACACATCGGCAAACATACGCGGCGGCATAGCCAAATAGAAGACTCTTATTTTTTCATCAGGCTGACTCAAACGTTCAGCCAGACCCGTCCAATTCGCTTTGACATCCATGACATCAATCGCCACATAATCGACAATTTTTGCGAATGCTTCCCACTCTTTATCTGCACAAACATCGTCTTTGGAATATTTATCATAGGCGGCCCTCATCATATCCAAATACTCTTGGCGACTATGTTTTGACCGAGAGACAGCAATAATTTTACTGTCAGATGAGAACTGGCCATCACAAAATCTATGAAACAAAGACGGCATGAGCTTTCGACGGGCGAGATCCCCTGTCCCGCCAAAGACAACAATTTCAAACGGGTCAACCGGTACGAAAGAAGAGGCAGACGATATAGGCGGTGCAGACCTTGCGGCGCCCGCATCTTCAATCGAATCCCGAGAAGACGGAGGGTTCATTTCATCTAATGTTTCGACGGTCATAAGCTAACTTATCGTAAAATAAAATTTAGGGCATTCCGCGTTAAATCAGAATCAATAACAGGTTATTACGGCCCTATTTTTGATGCACCCTGATACAATTAAACGCAAATTGCTCTAAGGGTCAAAATTGACAGCGCTGTCATACCCCATCTCGAAAGAGAATGATATATAAATCACCAAATATTTTTAGACACGCCCATAAAAACGAAAACCCCAATTTCGTTTTTATAATCACATCCAGTTTCAAGGTAACTTAAAGGCAATTTGGAAACTGTTTTCATCAAAACAATCAAATCAAAAGCCTAGAATAAAATTAAGTCAAAAAAAAACCGCCTCAATGAGACGGTTTTTAATAAATTTAGGAACGAACCTTACGGACTAGCAGGAATTTCGTTCTCGTCATCATTATCGGATGCAAGAACAGCAACAGCTGCAACTGCGCCAACACCCGCAGCAAGCAAGGCAATATTAGGCACACCAGCACTTACTGTCGGTGCGGCAACAACAGGCGCAGGTGAAGCAACAGGGGCTGGCGTTGCAACAGGCGCAGG
>CALCKU010000045.1 GCA_937965735.1 uncultured Caulobacterales bacterium | reverse complement strand
TAAACAATCACATCTGCAGAGTGTAATTTTTGTCGAGCGGCTAAAGTCAATAAATCAGGATTACCGGGGCCGCCGCCAACCAAGACAACCTGACCTTTGCAGCCCGTTCCAGATGCGGTTGATTTAAGTAAATGTGACTTAGCTGAATTTGAATTAGAGGAATTTGAAGTAAAATCCGTGTTCAAATTATCCATTTTTTCATTGACCTGAACTGTCAGTGCCTTTTCAGTCAAACGTAATTGCGTGTCTAAATTATGGGTTCCAAAAATATCCGACCAGAAGCGTTGCCGATCCGCTAAGGCGGGTAGAACCCTCTTAACGTTCGCTCGCAATTCATTAATTTTAATTGCAAGCTTACCCAGTGTAGAAGGCAGGCGTGCCTCTAAATCTGTTTTAATCGCCCGTCCAAGGCTTGGGCTTTTTCCCTCTGTGCCTATCGAAATTATGACAGGCGCGCGGTCGACTAAAGCGGGCGTAATAAAATCACAGGCCTCTTTTTGGTCGGCGGCATTTACAAGCACACCTAAGGCATTACTGCGCTTGGCTAATTCCGCATTAACACTGTCATCTTCTGTCGCCGCGTATAAGAGTCGGGCGGATTGAATATCAACATCGGTAACAGAACGCCGGTGAATGGTAAGTTTGCCTTGCAGAGCCCAACGCATAATTTCATCGCCAACAACATCCGCAAAAACATGTAAATCCGCTTGAGTCTTCAACAGCGTACGGAGCTTCGCCTCCGCAGCCCCTTCCCCGCCTATGATAAGAATTTTTTGGTTAGCTGTATCGATATGAACTGGAAGATAGCGCATAAATTCTCATTTAAATTTTGATAAATATAGATTTGTGTTTCAGAAGAAAACAGTTTCGCTTGATTATTTGAGCGTTCTATATATAGAACACTTGTAGAGATTACTAGCCAATACCAGAATAAATTTGAAAAAAATATGGCACGACAAAAAAGACAACATTGTCCAGAGGCAGATGCACTTGCCCAAAAACTTGGGAAAACCATCCAACGCTTGCGTGTGGCGGATAATATGTCCCTTGGGGATTTATCCGTACAATCGGGTGTCGCGAAATCTATGATTTCACAAATAGAAAAAAACGAAACCAATCCGACCCTCGCGACCCTCTCGCGTATCAGCACAGCCCTTGGCACAAGTGTCGAAGCCGTGCTGGCCTCTGGCACGAATGGTTCGGCTTTAATTCAGAAAACACAGATTAAAGACACGCCTGTTTTAAAAAGTGAAGATGGATTATGCGAACTTCGCATCATAGGCTGGATTGATACCGTTAATTGGGTTCAATGGTATGATTTTCGCGCTCAAGCAGGCGGTAAGTTAGAGAGCTCGGCACATCCCAAAGGTTCCGTTGAAAACCTGACAATCCTATCTGGACAAGTCAGAGTTTCCGTTGGACAGGAAACTTGGCGCGCGCAGGCAGGAGAAACTTTAAGGTACCGAGCCGATGAAGAGCATACGATTGAAAATACGGGTTCGACACCCGTTCACGCCACAATGGTCAATATTCTTGCCCATTCAGTCCGAACAATGAACGCGTAATTTTACAGTATATGTAGCGTGCATAGGCCGTAAAATTAGGCTTGCGATTTAAACCGTACAAGTTAGAAGATTTAATTCTTAAACACCGCCTCATTCATTCAGGTGCACCATGAAATATCATTCCCATAGCGCAGATGGTCAAAAGGCAGATTTTAGCGAAGCTTTACTCGCAAGCTTGGCTCCTGACGGCGGTTTATGGATGCCTGATGTTATACCCGAATTTAACGACGAGGATTTAGTGCGCCTAGGGGCTATGTCATATGCGGACTGCGCAGCCGAACTCGCGCAGTACTTTGTTGACGAGCAGTTTTCAGATGAAGACTTAGAGTATATTTGCAGCGATGCGTACAACTTCCCTGTGCCTTTGAAGACGGCGCAAGGTATTATACTTGACCCCGCCACCCCTGAAAAATCAGAAGACTATTTCCTAGAACTTTTCCATGGCCCCACTTTGGCCTTTAAAGATTTTGCGGCGCGGTTTATGGGCCGCGCAGCCAGTCATATTATGGAAAATACTGGCGAGACACGCACAATATTAGTCGCGACTTCTGGCGATACGGGCGGAGCAATTGGGGATGCTTTTCTAGGACAAGACGGCATTAAAGTCTTTATACTTTATCCCAAAGGCGGCGTAAGCACCGTACAGGAACAACAGCTCTGCACAATGGGGGGCGAAGATTCTAACGTCAAAGCGATTTGTATAGACGGTACATTTGATGATTGCCAAAGACTTGTTAAGCAAGCATTTGCCAATGGTGACTTATCAAAAAAACACAATTTAATGTCCGCCAATTCAATCAATGTTGGCCGCGTAATTCCGCAAAGCTTCTATTATTTCTGGACGAGCCTACAATTAAAAGGCGCTTTCCCCAATTTGCCAATCGTTTACAGCATTCCCTCTGGGAACTTAGGCAATCTTACAGGCGGTCTTATTGCCCGCCGTATGGGCGCACCGATTGAGCGTTTTATCATTGGCAATAATATGAATGATCCCTTTGTTGATTACCTCATAAGCGGCACATACACCCCCAGAGCGTCCGTTCCAACATTATCAAACGCTATGGACATTGGACGCCCAAATAATTTTCCAAGAATTTTGAACCTGTTTAAAGGCGTGCATACCGATATACAGGGTGCATGTTGGGGGGCGTCATTCTCGGACGCTGAAACAGAAACGCACATCAAAAAAATATATAACGAAACAGGCTATATCATGTGTCCGCATACGGCGGTCGGGCATTTGGCTATGACCGAATTTGCAAATGACATTCAAACCCCCTTTATTCGGGTCACTGTAGCGACCGCCCATCCCGCCAAATTCCAAGAGAGTGTAGAACGCATTTTGGACCGAAAGATCCCGATGCCACGCGCTTTACAACTCGCTCTGGAAAAACCCAAGCGTATGCATATTATGGCACCGAACCTTGGCGAGCTTGCCGATTATTTATCGGCTCATACGGATTGATACGTTCCCTCACATGAAACTTACGCACGCAGATTGTCTCCACCGCTACGAATCCAACACCCTAAAAATCGCTTTTATTGGCATGTCCAATATTGGCAAAAGCTATACGGCGCGACGCCTGAAAAAAGCCTATGATTTTGACATTATTGAGATCGATGCCCTCATCATTGAAAAACTGGGTCAAACCAGCATGTCTGAATTCGCGCAATGGCAAGGCCAACCTTATGAAAACGGGTATAAAGACCGCGAAAAACAATCGACAAAACTAGAGTCTGGTGCCGTTTTAAGCGCCTTAGATATGGCAGAAGGCAATGTTATACTCGATACACCCGGCAGTGTAATCTACACAGATTCACACGTATTAGAGCGATTAAAGATGACATGTTTAATCGTCTATATTCAAACGCAAGAGCACGATATAGAGCGCCTTAAACTAGATTATTTTAAAAATCCAAAACCGCTTATTTGGGGGCCACATTTCAAACCCAAAAAAGATTACTCAGATTTTGAAAATATCATGGCCTGTTACCCTACGCTCTTGAAAGAACGCGCAAAAGCCTATGAAACATTAGCAGACATCACGTTAACCTCAGATTTTGTTTTAAATCCAGATGTAGATGCGAAAATCCTATTCAATGCGATAGTTTCAGAAATATAATTGTTGGAAAAATAATTTTTCTAACAAAACAATTATTATGCCCACGCAGACAGCAAATTCTCTTTCACTAATTTCGTTAAGAGCGCAATGTGGTCAGCGCGCTCGTTCAGGCACGGAATGAAACTAAAATCTTCGCCGCCGTTTTCGAGAAATGTTTCCCGCGCTTCAATTGACATTTCTTCCAGGGTTTCAAGACAATCTGCGGCAAACCCTGGGGTTAAGACGCACACTTTTTTAATGCCCTGCTCTGGAAACGCTTCAAGGGTTTTATCCGTGTAAGGTTGAAGCCACTCTTTCGGCCCAAACCGAGATTGAAACGTCGTGCGTAAAACCGCTTCGCTATAGCCTGTCTCCGCGCGCAGAAGCTCTGTTGTACGGATACATTCCGCTTGATACGGATCGCCCTCATCAACATAACGCTTTGGCAAGCCGTGATAAGAGGCGAGTATGACGTCTGGTGTAAAATTCAATCCCGCAACATGCTCTTTTATACTGGCGCCTAGAGCTTTGATATAATCTGGATCTCTGTAATAATCGCGTACAAAGCGCAGTTCAGGTATATCGCGACGATCTTTTAAAGCTTTCGCGACCCCGTCAAAAACGGACGCAGTCGTAGCCCCTGCAAATTGCGGATAAAGCGGTAATATACCGATCTGTGTACACCCGTCGACCATCAGCTTATCGATTCCGTCCCGTATCGATGGATTGCCATAGCGCATCGCAAGCTCGACCTGCACACCTTCATCCTTCAACGCCTGTTGAACACCCTCGACCTGCCGACGCGAAATTCTCACCAGCGGAGCTTCCCCGCCTTCAATTCCGTCAGGCTCTGACCATATACTCGCATAAGCTTTAGCTGAGCGCGCAGGTCGAATGCGCAAAATTATACCATGTAAAATAGGGCACCAAATCCAACGTGTGGTATCAATAA
>CALCKU010000044.1 GCA_937965735.1 uncultured Caulobacterales bacterium | reverse complement strand
AGGCTGATATAGTGTAGTCGAAATAAAAAGACTATAGCCTATCTTCAATATTCATGAACTTTTTAAAGGTAAAACACGCGTATGAAGGGTAATCTTGCATTTCTGGATCGGTGGTATGAGAACACTAAGGCGCTTGCACGTCATAAACATGCAACGCCCCTACTCGCATTTATTGCATTTATCGAATCTGTGATTTTTCCAATCCCAACGGCGATCATGTTTGCGCCTATGGTGCAAGCTGACCACAGCAAGGCGTACCGCTTAGCCACGATTTGTGCCGTGTTTTCAATCTTAGGCGGCATTGCAGGTTATGGTTTGGGGTGGTTTGCATATGAAACTATCGCACAACCCATGCTGGAGAAAATTGGCAAGCTTGATAGTGTTGCGAAATTCCAAGGCATGGCGGATGAATACGGAGCGCTCGCCGTCTTTGGCGCGGGGCTGACCCCCTTCCCTTATAAGGTGATTACAATTCTAAGCGGTGCTTTAAAGATTAATTTTGGCGTGTTCATCATTGCCAGTATCTTGGCCCGCTTTGCCCAATTCTTTTTAATCGCAGCGATTATTCGAAAGTTTGGTAATCAGGCAGAGACGTTTATGAAAGAGAAGTTTGGTCTGTTTACAATTGTTGCCTTCATTGTTTTAGCCGTGCTTTACATCGGCTATAAACAGATCGCACATTAAAGCCTTTGTAAGTCCGTAAAGCCTTTTAGACCCGCTCTCCCAAAGACGTATTCGAAAAGAAACAACTCGCCCCGCACGCTACACCGAGTTTAACACAAAGCCCTCTGGCTTGTTCATAGACAAAAGCGTCTGGCTTGTTCATGGACTAAGTCCTCTTGTGTGTTCATGGACAAAGTCCAATGACTTTTGAAAACCCAAAACGCTGAAATGCGACCCGTCTTTGCGGACTTGCGCTCGGGCCTATCAGAAAGGCGGTTTCAGGATAAACCCGTTTGGACTTAAGCTCTGTTTTAGTGTGTCGCGAAAGCAAGCTTTCAACCCGTTTTGCAATCGCGGCCCCACTATCAATCCATCTGACATGGGACGGCGCGCACGCCGCAAGCCTCTCTTTTAAAAGCGGGAAATGCGTACAGGCTAAAACGATTACATCGATATCAGGCGCGTTTTTAAATATGTCATCAATCTCATTACAGATTAAAGCCTTATCGACATGTGCGCCCGCTAAGGTCTGTTCGGCAAGTTCGACAAGGGCGTTTGAGCCTTTTAAGACGATCTGGCAGTCAGAAGCGAAATCTTGGATAAGGCTATCAACATATTTACGGCGTACAGTTCCAGGCGTACCTAAAACGGCAATGGCTTTGGACTGGCTGATTTCAGCCGCCGGTTTAATCGCTGGCACGACTCCCACTACGGGCGCGGATACCGCAGACCGAATATCAGGCAAGGCCGTTACGGATGCCGTATTACAAGCGATAACAATCAAGTCTGGCAGGAGCATATTCTCAAGGGTCTTCAAAAGCATGGGCAAGCGCGCACGCAAGGCAGGTTCTGATTTTGTGCCATATGGACGAAATAGATCATCCGCCACATAGTTAAGATGCAAGTCAGGCATGCGGTCGCGGATTTCAGAGACAACGGAAAGCCCGCCGACACCTGAATCAAATATCAAGGCCTGTTTCATAAAGCCCTTTTCATACAAAATATGCCATAAACAATTGAGTGTCCAAATTTGAAAAACCGTTAAACGCTTGAGAAAAGCTCTAACAATAGAAACGCACTGTATAATATCGGAATCATCCCTAAAAATGAGTTTATTTTTAGCCAAGTTCGCGCCAAATACAGATATGCTAGCATCGCTCACATCAATGCAGAATAAACCCAAGCCGTCTTTATATACGCAATTGGCGTTTATGCTCATCACCAGCCTGCTTATCATAAGACTGATCGCTTTATTTATCTCACCCCTTGGTTTGCACGGCGATGAGGCGCAATATTGGGCATGGTCAAAAACGCTTGACTGGGGCTATTTCACAAAGCCGCCTTTGATTGCGGTCGTGATCGCAATGACCACATCCCTGTTTGGGGACGCGCCTTGGGCGGTTCGCCTCGCCTCGCCAATCCTGCACGCTTGCACGGGTTTGGTGATTTTCTTGACAGGCCGTACCGCTTTTAATGCGCAAACTGGGTTTTGGGCATGCGCGATCTATCTCCTCATGCCCGCGCTTTGGCTGTCCTCGTCTATTATCAGTACGGATGTGCCGCTTCTGCTCTGTTGGGCCCTAGCTTTGCATGCATGGATTAATTTACGCAAAGCGGAATTATCAAAATCCCAAATCTTATACTTCACTGTGCAAATGGGTCTCGCCATCGGGATGGGGACTTTGGCGAAATATGCCATGCTGTTCTTTTTACCCGCATTGATCATGGCCATTCTAATTGATAAACCCACACGTGCCGCTTTACTAACCCCATATGGTCTTGTCATATTAGGGCTTGCGGCTTTCATGATTGCCCCGAATATTGCATGGAACTTACAAAATAATTTCGCCACGCTTTCACATACAGCGTCGAATGCAAACATGTCTGATGGGCCAAGTTTTTACCCCGCTGAACTGTTCCGGTTTTTAGGGGATCAATTGGGCGTCTTTGGCCCTATCAGCTTTGTGATATTAGGGCTGGCCTTAGGGTCTGC
>CALCKU010000043.1 GCA_937965735.1 uncultured Caulobacterales bacterium | reverse complement strand
GGCTGAACCCAGCGAAGGCCATTGCCGAAGTCAAGCGCATGATGGTCGCGCGCGCATAAGCTGACGCTGAAATATAGAACGTGGAAGGCCTGTCAGCTTGACTTTTATCCCTACTCACCCGTGCTCAACGCTTACTTGTGAAGCAAGATCGTAATACGCGTGTAAGTAACCTAAATTCTTATTGAAGATATGGGGCTTTCCAGAGATATTTAAAGCTTGATTTACGGCTGAAACGGGTCAGAGAGTTTTTCGTCTTGATAAATGCTTGTGCCTGTTAAAGTCCCTAGAAACGCGACCAGTTGCGATTTTTCGGTCTCTGTCAAATTCAAGCGCTGGCCATTACCGCCGCCGCTCAAACGATTATCGATTGTGTCGAGGAAGTTGGTTCTAAGGGGTTCATCTGTTGGGACTTGAATCGCGTTATAGTGATTAATCATATCCAATAAGGTTGTTAGCGACCCGTCATGCATAAGTGGGCCATTGGGGGTTCCGTCTGCTTTTACCACATCTCTTAGGCTTGGGGCGCGTGTATTGGTTAAATCTGATTCAGTCGTCGAATTGGCCACGCCGATAACACCATTATGACCACTGCCAGGACGAATATCAAACTCTGGTGCACGGTGACATCCTTGGCATCCGGCCCCGCCATTATTGGGGGCGTTTAAGAACAGTGTTTTGCCAGCGTTTTCATCAGTCGTAAAATTAGCAAAATCAGCGGCATTATTGCCGACTTGAGCGCGCCCTTCATCAAATTTTGAATCAAAAGATTGAATGCTTTTGACAAATTGGGAGATCGCCTGTTGCAGGCGGGCCTCTGTTACGGTTGTGTCACCGAAAACATGGGTGAAAAGCTCTTGGTAATAATCAATAGCTTCCAGCTTTGTCACAAGATCTGCAAAGCTTGGGCGACCATTTTGTCCACTAAAGCCATGCTCGTTATGGTCTTGCAGAGGTTGGCTCTCTTGCGCTTCGTGGCTAGCGGCGCGTTCGTCCCAAAAGAAATTTGTTTCATCAGCAAATTGTGTATTTATCAAACGCATTGAATGTCGACTGGTTAACCCGCCCTCGACACCTTCACTGACTGTGTTCGGGTCGCTAAAGCCTAAACTTTGTGCATGACAACTGGCGCAGGCGACCGTATCGTCTGTGGAAAGCGCCACATCATAAAATAGAACTCGTCCCAGAGTCGCCCCTGCATCGGTAATTGGGTTTCCACCATCATTCAATTTTGTAATGTAATTGGGAACGGTCTGGTTGGCGTAATTTGCGAGATTATCAAGATCAATTCTGCCGCCAAATTTTGCCTGAATAGCCGTTTGATTCGTCGGTGCATTGGCAATGACAATATCAAAACCATCAGATACGGTTCCGCCATTGCCATCATTGGCCGTGATTGTAATGGAAACTGTGCCAGCGAGAGACGGTGTGCCGCTAATAATACCTGCCGCATCTGACAATCCTTGCGCGTTCGGCGCGTAAGCGATTGTATAGGTAAGCGTGTTATTATCGGCATCTGAAAACGTTGTTCCCGCTTGTGTCGCGTCATAATTAAAGGCCGTGCCTACTGTCGCTGTTTGATCGGCATTCGCTGTGGCTAGCGTCGGGGCCGTATTGGCGGCAGGTGTTGTCGTATTTGTCGATGATGTCGAACCTCCGCCGCCGCCGCAGGCAGAGAAAACTGTTAAACCTAAGCCAATAACGAGGAGGGGGGCTAAATTTTTCATAAGGATTCACTTAATTCAAGGCGTTTACTCGAATCTTAGAAGGAACGGGTAGGGTCTGTCAAAACATAAAGGTTTAAACTTTGTTCATATGGTTAATGTCGTATTTTCGGCGGGCTCTATTGCCGATAGGAACAAGAGTTAAGCCTAAGGCAGCGTAAGACGTGAAGGGGTAAAACTTGAGCGGTAAAATTGCGCTATAAGTCTTCAACTCTTTCCCGAACAAATTGCGTTGCGTCTTCTGCGTTTTTTGCAAGTGTTTCAGGCGCCACGGGTTGGCCAAATCGTAAATCAAATCTGCGTTCTTTTTTATTTAAAAGCTCATGGAAAAGGGTGATATCGCGCAATTCATTATTCAGACGGCTAAAGAGGTAATATAATAGGCTGTTTCTGGCGCGAATGCGTAGGGGAACAATGGGGGCTTTATATTTCCGTGCGAGCATAGCGGCTGAAGATTCCCATGCTTGTTCTTTCAAACCGGTTATGCCGAGTTGTGCAAGCCGTCCACTTGGAAATATAACCACGCATTTTTCTGCATTCAGGGCCGCTTTAACATCCAACAAAGTTTGGCGGGCTTTGGCGACAGAGCGTTTATCTTTTACCCACTCAACTGGAATGATTATGTCTTGCCCGTTTTCCATGACCCGTAAAGCATCCGCATTTGCGAGAAAGATATGCTCGGGTCGTCTTTGTCTGAGCGCTTTAAAAACCGCCATTCCGTCTGCGAGCCCTGTTGGGTGATTGGCCATCACAATACAGCGTCCTGTTGCGGGTACATTTTCCCATCCCGTCACACGGACACTTGGACGAATATGATTTGTAATCATGTCAAAGGCTGCATGCCCGCTCATGTAACGAATATTATCGGCCAAAAATACAGCGGCGTCATAGGCCAACATTCGGTAAAGAATTGGACGAACGATTTTAAAAAGTTTGGGTCGACGGGTTAGTTTCGGCGCGCGTTCTCTGATAAGCGTTTCAACAATGTGTTCTGTAAAATTCTTTTGAGTTTGAGGTGTGTTTAGAGAAGCCTTATTCACGCGCATCTGTTCTGTGTCCGCCTGTATTTCAGCTTCAACTTTGGAGACAAGCTTAAGCTCGGTTTTACGGGATTCAGAAGGCGTTGAGGGGATTGGGTTCATAAGGTTTATTGACGAAAATAATATGGGTTGGCAAGAGAGGCCTTGATAACTATTGCTGAAACAATACATGCTTACTCAATAGAAAGTCCTTTAATGACCCAGTCGCTCTCGTCTTCGCAGTTTCAGGCTCAAGCTCAGGCTCAGGCTCAGGCAAAACCTGTGAATGTTCTTTTTTTATGTACGGGAAATTCTGCACGTTCAATTTTATCTGAAGCAATTCTCAACGATTTAGGGCAATCCGCATCATCAAATCGACGGTTTATTGGGTGGTCTGCGGGGAGCCATCCAAGCGGTGTACCGCATGTTGATGGACTTAAAGAGTTAGAGCGCAGAGGGCACCGCACAGATTTATACAGTTCAAAAAGTTGGGACGTATTTGCCAAAGGCGGTGAATTTGACACGGTTGAAATGGATATTGTCGTGACGGTTTGTGATAATGCCGCCCATGAAGTGTGTCCCGTATTTAATGGCGGGCATATCAAAGCGCATTGGCCAGCCCCTGACCCTGCCTATGTTGAACCATTAGAGGCGCGTCAAAAGGCGTTTTCTGATGTGTATGATCTATGCCGCGCGCGCATTGAAGCTTTATTCGCTATGTCCGATTCTGAGCGTGTTCAGGCAGAAAAAGTGCAAGCCCTTTCAGCGGTACACGCCCCTTAAAATTCGCGCGTTCTTATTTTTGATAGGATATAGTCGTTTTCGGCAGGGATTTTTTAAGAGTTTCTCGTTGGGATTTTTGGCAAAGTATTTTGCGCAAAGACTATCTGATTTGAATCTAATGCGTTTAAGTTTGGGGGCCGATTATCCATTGAACGCTTGTTATTTGGGCGCTTACTATATTGGGCATTCATTCTTGTGGACACATGGTTTTGACGAGATATAAATTTAGGCAATAAAAAACCCTCGCTCGAAAGCGAGGGTTGAAATGCTTAAAGGTTGAGCCTTTTATTATTTCTTACGTGATGTACCCGCTGGGAACCATTCTTGTAATTTCTTAGCCGCCCATTCACGGCCACCAAGACCAAAGGCAATCGCGCCGCCAACACCCGCAGCCACAGCCGCCGCCATGACAGAGTAACTAAAGGCTGTGTCGACAATACCTTCGCCAAGTTGCATCGTCTCAAGACCCATAAAGGTTACGATGATGATCGTTGCATATTTAATGATTGTACCCGCAAGATCGCCCGACGTTTGTGTTACGATTTTTGAGATGAAGTTTGCAATGAACAAGCCTGCGCCAATGATAATTGCGCCAAGAACAACGCGTCCGCCAATTTCAAGCAATGTGTTGAAAACATTTGTAAGCTCAGGAATACCCAATGTTTTCATTGCCGCCGTGAGGCCCATCAATACGATACCGACAAAGGCAATTGTTGAAATCACTTGTGACGGCACAACACCGGATGACTTACCGTCTAGGCGACCGAGTTCTTGAAGAGAATTATCAACACCCAGAGCTGGTAGTGTGGATTTAACAAGGTTAGCCACAAAACGCCCGATCATCACAGAAACGAAAAGGATAATGGCTGCGCCTGCAATGCTTGGAATATAGCTAAGAACCATACCGAGCATGCCCGAAACTTCGTCAGAGAATCCTGGGATGTCCCAGATGCCAATTGCGGCGATGGCAAACAAAATCATAACGATTGCTTTCGCTAATCCGCCAAGGCTCTTTGCAATTGAATTAGAAGGCACAGCGGTCTCGTCATCAGACACACCAAAGCGTGAGGCGAGGCGGTCAACTTGCGCGACTTCAAGTGTGCTTGTGAGTGCGTTTTGGACGACATTACCCAGCATAGCACCAATCCCAAAGACAACCGCACCGACAATCAATTGTGGTAAGTAACCGAAGATGGAATCCATCATTTCGCTAAGGAAGCCAAGTTGCTCGGACAACATAGGGAATTGGCTGAGTCCCATTAGGATAAAGATAAGCCAAACAACCCAAAAGACAGCTTTTGCCAGTGATTTCCCGATATTGCCACCTGTTGTTTGGGCTTTACGGCCAATGCCTGTGCGGTTAATCGCGCCCGACACAACCGCCGCCGCGATTTTTGCAATTATAAAGCCGATAATAATCGTAACGGCTGCGACAACGGGGCCATGGGCCCATGCTGGCAAGAAGCTCAGATGTGATGATAATTGTTCCATTTCAGGAAACCTCCAATAAAATTTGGCCTCACGTGGAAGCCCCCCAGACACACTCAGTGTGCGCCCCTGAAAAGTTAATATAAAGATAACTACATAAATGGCAGATGAATAGAAAGCAAGATGGGTAAAGCCGCAAACACACAAGGCAAACACACAAGGCCGCATAAAGACGCATAAACATGCACACGGTTTATACGGCCTGTTTCACAGCATTTCTAATCTCACTTACAGTCTTACGCTGACGCTCACGCGTATTCTTTTTGGGTTCTTAAAGTGCGCGGCGCTAAAATATGTTTACATAAATGAAGGGCTATTGTGATGTGAATGCCCATTGATACGGCTATGTTTCAATATATTTTTAGGGGAAGCGGGGCTATATTGCGTGTGTATAGTTTTAAGGGCTAGAGCGCTATGAGGTTAAAACAAGGGAATCGGGTTACAGAAGCCTTAGAAGCGCGTGTGGCCTCTGGCGCATTATCGAAAGATAGTGCGCAATTTTCCGCTGCCCACGAATTAGATGCTGTGCTTTTGCGGTTAGAAAGGATGAATTCAAAAACACGCTTTCGTTTCTTTAGAAAACCCCCGATCCCGAAAGGTCTTTATTTATGGGGCGGGGTTGGCCGAGGAAAGTCTATGCTTATGGATTGGTTTTTTGACCTTGCGCCAATACAAGCCAAACAACGTGTTCACTTTCATGCTTTCATGTTAGATGTTCATAGCCGTATAAATGCGTGGCGGAAACTGGATAAAACTCAACGGCGCGCGAGCCCTGATTATGTGAGGGGGGTCGGTGAGGACCCAATTGCCCCTGTTGCAAAAGCGATTGCAAGAGAGGCCAAGCTGCTTTGTTTTGACGAATTTCATGTCACTGATATTACGGACGCTATGCTCTTGTCCCGCTTATTTGACGGGCTTTGGGCGCAAAACGTGATTGTTATTGCCACGTCAAACCGCGCCCCTGAAGACCTGTATAAAAACGGTTTAAACCGCGCACTTTTTGAGCCTTTTATAAAGCGTATGCCGCGTCATATGGTGATCCATGAATTTGCAGGGAAAACAGATCACCGCTTACGACAATTAGAGGCCGCGCCGGTTTATTACCATCCTTTAGGGCCAGAGGCTCAGGCAGGGATAGAGGCGGCGTGGCGACGTTTGATCGGGCCAGCGATTGCGCGGGAGGCGTGTTTGAGTGTGCAAGGGCGTGAACTTATTTTAAAGCAAACGGCAGCAGGCACGGCTCGCGCCAGTTTTGATAGGCTTTGTAACCGACCTTTAGGTGCGGCAGATTATTTACGTTTGGCACAAGCGTTTCAAACCCTTATTCTAGAAGATGTTCCGCAAATGGGGCCAGAAAACCGGAATGAAGCCAAACGCTTTGTAATGCTGATTGACGCGCTATATGAAACGCGCACAAAATTGATAATGTCAGCAGAGGTCGAGGCGGATGCGCTTTACCCCAGCGGAAGCGGTGCATTCGAATTTGAACGCACGGTTTCCCGACTGGTTGAAATGCGAGGGCGTGATTATTTGTCTGAACGCCGCAAAATGGACGGAGTTTAATCGTGTGTATTTAAACCATAAAAACCTTAAAAATAATCTTGTTCATCGTGTTGGGTCTTTGTTTTCCTTTGTGCGAGTAAGGTTCTCTTTCGCTGTAGGGGGAGGGCTTCTGAGTCTTGGGATTACTGCGTGTTATTCAGCCGAGCTTTCATCTGAATTTTTAAATGTACCTAATGCACCTTATGTGCGGTCAATTGAACGGACGCCGTTTGAAACCGACTTTGCGAAAAAGACTTTGGCCTTTCTTCAAGAACGGTCTTTTGCCAATAATCGTGAATATTGCGGTTATATCGGTGTTGACGCAAAACGTGACCCCAACCTAGCTGTTCAATATATCGCAAGTCCAGCCAAGCGCGGGCGTAAAGGGTCTTGCATGACGCAAGCTGTGCCGCGCGACTTTCAAGTTCTGGCATCCTATCATACGCACGGGGCTTATTCTGAAGATTTTGATAGTGAACTGCCGTCGAGCGATGACCTTTTATCGGATATTGAAGAGGGGATTGACGGATATATTGCAACGCCAGGCGGTCGGCTTTGGTTCTCAAATTCCCAACTCGGGCGGGTTGAATTGATATGTTCAGAGGCCTGTCTGCCCCAAGACCCTAATTACCAAGGTTCATATGATCCTATGTTTAATGTGAATAGGCTTTCTCGTATTTACACGCTTGAACAATTGCAAGCGTTTGAAAACCTATAAGATCCTAAACGGTTCTGTGGAATCTTTGAAGCGGGAAAAGTTTACTAACTTGCCATTGCGAAGCGTGCCGCGTGCGGCTAAACCCCATTTAAATGAAATGCTAAATGGAGATTCACATGGCACGCGCAAAAATCGCTTTAATCGGCGCCGGTATGATCGGCGGAACTTTGGCCCATATTGCGGCCCGCGAGGAGCTTGGCGATGTTGTTCTTTTTGATATTTTTGAAGGCACAGCCAAAGGAAAGGCACTTGACCTTAATGAAGCCAGTCCCGTGTTTGGTAAAGATTGTAACTTAAAAGGCACGAATGATTATGCCGATATTGCGGGTGCGGATGTCTGCATTATCACGGCGGGTTTCCCCCGCAAGCCGGGTATGGACCGTTCAGAATTGATCGGTAAAAATCTCGGAGTGATTAAACAGGTTGCTGAAGGCATTAAACAATATGCGCCTAAAGCGTTTGTAATCTGTATTACGAACCCGCTCGACGCCATGGTTTGGGCTTTGCAGAAATTCTCTGGTTTGCAGCCACGTAAAGTGGTCGGAATGGCGGGTGTACTCGACAGCGCGCGTTTCCGTTATTTCCTCGCAGACGAGTTTCAATGTTCGGTTGAAGATGTGCATGCCTCTGTCCTTGGTGGTCACGGCGATACCATGGTCCCTCTCGTGCGTTATTCGACTGTGAACGGTGTGCCGCTTCCTGATTTGATTAAAATGAAGTGGACAACGCAAGAGCGTATTGACGCGATTGTTGAGCGTACGCGTAAAGGCGGCGGAGAAATCGTCGGCTTACTCGGCAATGGCTCGGCTTTTTACGCGCCTGCTGAATCCGCGATTGAAATGGCGACTTCATATTTGCGCGATAAAAAGCGCATATTGCCGTGTGCTGTGCGTTTGTCTGGCCAAATTGCGGGGGTTCGCGGGCTCTATGTGGGCGCGCCTGCGATGATCGGCTCGAAAGGTGTTGAAAAAGTGATGAACCTTCGCTTGAAAAATGATGAGCGCGACATGTTTATGAAATCTGTCGCCGCCGTTGAAAAAATCATTGCCGATTGTCAGGAAATGGAACCGAGTCTGAAGGACTAGGACTAGGACTAGATCTGGGACTAGGATTGGGTACATCGTGAAGACTTCGCTTTATTTTGCGAGGTTCAGCCTTTTTTGATTGAGAGGCGGTCGCTTGAGAAGGGTTTAGATGAAACCGATTATCGAAACGGACCGCCTTATTCTTCGTGATGTTGACCCTGTGGCCGATTTTGGCATATGGGCCGATTGTTTTTCCGATAAAGAGACCATGACATTTATTGGTGGCGGCAACGGGATGAGCCGCGCGCAAGCTTGGCGTCATATGGCGACGGTTATCGGGCATAAAACCATTCGAGGGTACAGCTTTATGTCTGTGATTGAAAAATCAACAGGCGAGTGGGTCGGGCGCGTTGGCCCGTGGAATCCCGAAGGCTGGCCAGAGCCAGAGATTGGTTGGACAATTC
>CALCKU010000042.1 GCA_937965735.1 uncultured Caulobacterales bacterium | reverse complement strand
TTATTCTAATCTGGCTTACGTTCACTTTTACAGCGCCTTATTTCTATCCGATTTAAAAAATTAAATGAGTTCTGAAACGCAAGGCCGTGGTAAGGCCGTGGTGAAGATTTTATAACCCCAATAAACGGTATATTTTGCGCTCGCACCTGTGTTTTTATGTGCTAAACACAAATTATGACCCAAGCGTTTGATCCGAATTCCTTACAATTTTATTTGACGATACCTTCGCCCTGCCCCTACCTGCCAAATAAAATGGAACGAAAGATATTTACGCAACTTGATCCGCTTTCAGGACAATTTTTAAATAATTATCTAACGCATGCAGGGTTTAGGCGCTCACAAAATGTGATCTACCGTCCAGCCTGTGAAGATTGTCGTAAATGTCTCTCTATGCGTGTCATCGCCAATCAGTTTAAAGTGGGGAAACAGTTTAAACGGGTACTTAGTCGAAACTCTGATTTAAAAAGGCGTGTTAATGAAGCCTTTGCGACCAAAGAGCAATTTGACCTCTTACACCGATATTTGACCACCCGACATATGGGCGGCGGCATGTCAGATATGGATTTCATGCGCTATGAAATGATGGTTGAAAACTGTGCAGTGGACTCAGAAATTGTTGAATATCGTACCGCTGACGATACACTTATCGCCTGCGTAATTATTGATGTCCTCAATGATGGGTTTTCGATGGTCTATAGCTTTTATGATCCTACGCTTACGCGAAGAAGTCTTGGAAATTATATGATTCTTGATCATATTGCCCGATGCCAAGACGCTTATTTACCCTATCTCTATCTTGGGTATTGGGTCGAAAACAGTACGAAAATGCAGTATAAATCAAAATTTTTACCCAATGAAGTATTAGCGCAAACTGGCTGGGTTCGGACAGGAGAGATACTGTGAACCGTCGACATTTATTAGGCGCAAGCATGGCAGTCGCCACAGGCGCCACGGTCGCAGGGACGCTCGGGCAATCTTCTAAAAAAACAACACAAAATCCGCGCCAAACAGCAAGACAGACACAGGGGCCGTCACAGAACCATGCACCTGCGAAATCTGATCTAAGCGCACCGTCTATTAGTCGTAATCGTCGCCAATTACGCATTGCCACATCTTGGCCGAAAGATTTCCCGGGGCTTGGCATTATGCCCAATCGATTTGCCAATTCTGTGCGCGAAATGACAGACGGCATCATTGATATAAAAGTTTACGCAGCGGGTGAGCTTGTCGGAGCAACCGAATGCTTTGATGCTGTCTCTTCAGGCGCGGCTGATATGTATCACGCGGCAGAATATTATTGGCAGGGTAAATCAAAAGGGTTTTCATTCTTTACGGCTGTACCTATGGGCATGACCTCGGACGAAATTATGGGGTGGATCGAATTTGGCGGCGGGCAAGCCCTCTGGGATGATCTATCCGCACGCTTTAACATAAAAGCTTTTCAAGCCGGTAATACAGGTCACCAAACAGGTGGATGGTTTAAAAAAAAGATTGAAACCCTTGAGGACTTTAAAGGGCTTCGCATGCGAATGCCAGGCCTTGGTGGTGAAGTTATTCGTCGACTCGGCGGTGCAGCCGTTCGCCTTTCTGGAGGTGAAATTTACCAAGCCTTACAATCGGGGGCGATCGATGCAACGGAATGGGTTGGGCCGTGGAATGATCTGGCTTTTGGGTTTTACCGAGAAGCCCCTTATTACTACGCACCAGGATTTCACGAACCCGGCGCCTCTTTAGCCGTCGGAATAAATTTAGACGTTTGGAGCCAATTCTCTAGTGATGAAAAAGCAATTATAAAATATGCCTGTGCCTCGGCCAACAATGCAAGCCTTGGTGAATACACCTATCAAAACGGTCTGGCTCTGGAAAGGTTAAAGCGCGAACACGAGATTTACCCTCAGTTTTTTACCGATGAAATTATGACGACAATTGGTCAAATCAGCGAAGACGTCGTTGCTGATTTGGGTACGTCAGACCCCGTCACAACAAAGATATATGAAAGCTATTTAAAAGCTCGAAATGCGCAAAGGGGGTGGACTGAAATGGGTAATGGCCGCTATGTCAATGCGCGCCGTGCTGCCCTCAACGCGCAATGAATGTTAGCGAGAAATGAGTGTTGAATTATTAGGTTTAATCAGACGGGCTTTGCACGCTATCGGCTGGGCTTTTTTACCCTTTATTCTATTACCCATCCTTTATCTGTTTTTTCCTAATATTCGTGGATTTAAAAATTTAATCGAAACAATCATTTCAACCCTAGACGCATTTACATACAGGCTTGGTGAAAGTGTGAAATGGGGTTTATTGCTCTTAGTTTTATCCGTGGCCTTTAGTGTTTTTGCTCTCTCTATTTTTGGTCTATCGTGGACAAAACTCTCTGAAAGTGCGAAATATTTTCACGCGAGCGTTCTTATTCTCGGCTCTGCCGCAACCTTACTTGCAAGCCAACATGTACGTGTCGATATATTTCATACGCATATGAGTGCCAAATCCAAGGCCTTTATCGACTTGACGGGATTTTATATTTTCCTATTACCAGTATGCTTGATAATTCTATGGAATTCACAAAGCTTTCTCTATTTCTCTTGGATTATATTTGAAGGGTCATCGGAAGCAGACGGCATACGCGGCGAATTTTTGCTCAAAACCCTAATCCCCGTTTTTTCAATTACGATGATATTACAGGGTTTCGCAATCGCCTTACGCGCGGCCATGTGCCTAAACAATCAAGCGCGCCCGCCACGCCCCGAACATATACCGCCCCTCTACCGCAGTTCTGATACAGAGCAAACGCATGAAAGCCTAGAAATATGAGTTTGCCAGAAATGTTCTCGCTCGCAATGTTTGCTCTGGCCTGTTTAGGGTTACTGGCTGGCTATAATGTCGCGTTTACCCTCAGCGGTGTTTCACTTCTCTTTGCAGCGATCGGTGTTTTTACGGGAACCTTTGATGTAGGT